>JAVHVN010000034.1:0-25297 GCA_032160545.1 Pseudonocardiales bacterium
GTTTCGCCGAGCTCAGTCGCACGTGTCCGGGATCAGTGAGTCCGTGCTCTCCCAGCGGCTCTGCGAGCTCATTAACGCCGGGCTCGCGAGCCGGGAGATCATCGAAGGGCCACCGCGTCGTGCCGCCTACCGGCTGACGGAGCCGGGTATGGCGTTGCGCCCAGCGCTCCAGGAGCTCAGCCGGTGGGCTGGCGTTCACCTCGTATCGGGTGCCGACCGCTCTTCGGTGTAGACGCGAGGGCCGCCGGGCGAACGCGCTCCTCATCGCACTCATCGTGATGTCCGGCGCCTGGGAGTGGCTGCGGGTCGCGATCGCGCCGACCTTGACATGCCTCTACCGACACGACTACCTGAACGCCGGCATTTCGAGCCGGGCGATCTATCTGATCGCCGGGCTGCTCGCCCTCGCCGGCTATCTCCTGCGGCATCGGTGGCACCCAGCCGGTCAGAGCATCATGACGTGATGTTGGGTTCGCTCGCGCCGGCACGACGTCTCGTGCTCATCGCGGCCGGTGTCGTCGTCATTGTGGTGGTCATGGGCATGATCGCGTGGATTCCGCACCACGGCGCGACCAAGCCCGTGTCGCAGGCGACGGCCGGGCCAGTGCTCCTCGTCCCCTCATAGCCGGCCGCGACCAACGCCTGCACCCAGACACCGTGATCACGCTCGATACCGATCTTTACCCGATTAGCCTCCTCGCCCGGCGGAAGGATCAGCCCACTGCGGCGGGAGATGCATCGCGATCAACGCACGCCCTACCGCCACCCCGCCATCCCTCGGGAAACGCCGAGAAGCCAGCCGCTTACCTCCTCATTGACCACCACCACTGGCCGGTCACGGCCAGTCAGGACCCTCACCTAACCGGCGGCGTTGTGAGGACTCATGCGACCGGCCCGAGGCAAAGCCTGCCGCCCGGCGGCGCGATCACCGATCAAGATCATGTCATTCATTTGTCACTCAACACGGGTCGGCATGGCGAATCACGAAGTGACACGTGAAGGCACACGCAAGATCATCATTTTTCGTACGACCTGGCTGGTTAGCTTTAGCCCCGACTCTCGCCCTTGGGCCGCGCTGGCGGCGGCTGGGCGGCTACGGGGCGGGGACCAGGTGCTGGCGTTGAGCGCCCAAGCCGTCGATGCCGAGTTCGACCACGTCGCCGGCGCGCAGATAGGTCGGTGTGGCCATGCCCAATGCGACCCCTGGCGGGGTTCCGGTGTTGATGATGTCGCCGGGCTCGAGCACCATGAATTGGCTGACGTATTTGATGATCGCGGCTACGGTGAAGATCATCGTCGAGGTGTCGCCCGTCTGGCGGCGTTCGCCGTTGACGTCGAGCCACAGTCGAAGTGACTGCGGATCTGCGATTTCGTCACGGGTGACCAACCAGGGTCCGGCCGGGTTGAACGTCTCGCATGACTTGCCCTTTACCCACTGGCCGCCTCGCTCGAGTTGGAACTCCCGCTCGGAAACGTCGTGGCACACCATGTATCCGGCCACCGTGTCGAGCGCCTCCGCCTCGGACGACAGGTAGCGGCATCGCTTGCCGATCACCACCCCGAGTTCGACCTCCCAGTCGGTTTTCGTGGATCCTCGCGGTATATGCACGTCGTCATCAGGGCCGATGAGGGTGTTCGGCGCTTTGAAGAAGAGGATCGGCTCGGTGGGGACGGCCTGGCCCGTCTCGGCCGCGTGATCGAAGTAGTTCAGGCCGATGCAGACGATCTTCTCGGGCTTGGCCGTCGGCGCACCGACGCGCATGCCACCGGCTAGCGGGACGGCGGCGGCCAGGTCGGGCCGCAGCAGCGCCGGGCCACCAGCGGCGAAGAAGGCTGGATCGAAGTCGGCTACCTGGTTGGAGACGTCAACGACGCGGTCGTCGCCGATCAAGACGTACGGCCGTTCCCTGCCGGGGTCCCCGAGGCGCATCAATTTCATTGGCTGTCCCTTCAGTCCTCGATGTCACGTCAGCCGCAACCACAGGGCGCGGATCCCGTACACGTCGCCCTCCCTGCACCAGAAGGCGACCGCGACCGACAGCTCGTCCGCGACGACGATGCTGGGGTAGCCGAACTGGAGCGCACTCAGCTCGGTCCCAACCGAGCCGTCCCCCGTCATCCCGGAGGTGCCCCCGAGCCAGAGCGGATGCGTCTGCTCGGTGACCCACGTGCAGCCGATCCGAGCGGTGCTCGCCCACAGTCCCGGTTCGTCGTGACGGCGATACACCGCGACGATCCGATCGCCGCCGAGACTGGCGATCTTCATGGTCTGCGCGACGATCCCGTTCTCGCGCGGGTCCCCGAATTCGGCACCCGCTGCAGCGACCGCATACTGGGTCGGCAGTGTGCTTCCGGTTGCGGTATCCAGCGACCACACCACCGCCACCAGCCGGCCGTCGGCCAATTCGGCGATGGACTGCTCCCAACTGACGATGCCCTCCGACCAGCGGTCGAACTCGTCGAGACGGCCGGTCCACGTCTGCCCTGCGTCCTCCGAGACGAAGGCCAACGCGCGCATGCCCTCGGCGCCGTGCCCTTCCCAGCCGATCCAGGTCGAGGTCGGCAGCAGGACGCGGCCGTCGGCGAGTTCCACGGGGGCGTGGCAGGTCTCGAACGCCGGTGCATCGAGCGGCGGTGTGACAACCGTCGGCCCGGTCCAGCTCAGCCCACCGTCGGCACTACGCGTCGTGATGAGTTCGCAGTCGCAGTAGCCGAGGCCGGGATGGTGGATCAACCCCTGCTGAGGGCTGCTGCGCAGAAAGCGGGCACCGAAACCCAGGAGCGTGCCGTTGCGAAGCCGCGCGACCCGCACGGTGTGGGTCGCCCGCGGTGGCGGCTGAGGGGCGAAGATCGGCACAGGCGATGACCAGTTCTGACCGCCGTCCGAGGATCGGCTGACGTAGGACACATAGTCGTGTGCCTCGGGCGCTTGCCCGATGTCGAAAGTACAGAGCCACTCGTCGGCATCGAGCTGGACGAGTGACGGGTGCCAAGCGTGCTTCGCGACGAGCTCCGGCCTGGGGTTCCGGTACACCTGGACGGAGCGACTGACGGTGATCACGCCGGCTGGCCGGCGAGCTCGACGCCCGCCTCATGACAGTCCTGAATGAACGCATGCAACGGATCGTCGCTCAGCGCCAGACCAGGCACGCCGGCCACGATGCGCGAGAGTCCCTGCTCACGCCAGGTCGCGAACGCTTCAACTCTGCTCGGCAGGTCGGTCGCCGATGCCGCATCGGTGAACGCGATCTCGTCCGGGCGCATCATCCGCTGGCCGCCCCCGTCGAGCCCGCGCCAGGCCAGGCTGGGTGGGACGCTGATCGAAACGGCAAGGGTTCGGGGGTCGCGTCCGATTTCCTCACAGCGCTGCGCGAGTACCGAGCAGGCCTGGGCGGTAGCTGTCGGCAAGACGTCGAGGTTGATCTCGTCGCAGTACCTTGCCGCGAGCCGGAAGGTGACGTTCGGGCCGTGCCCACCGATCAGGATCGGTATCCGCGGTCGCTGGACGGACCGCGGGTTGCTGACGACCTGACGCACCGTTGCATACCGACCGGTGAAATTCGCCGGCGGCTCGTCGGCGCTCACCATCGTGCTGATGATCTCGAGGTGCTCGCCGAGCAGCGCCAGTCGCTCCCCGATGGGCAGGAAGTCGTATCCGAACGCGTCGGCCTCGTCCTCTCGGAAGCCACAGCCCAGCCCCAGCGTCAGCCGTCCCCGGCTGATCACATCGAGCGTCGAGGCCATCTTCGCGGTGAGCGCAGGGTTGCGGAACGTCGAGTTCAGCACTGTGAAGCCCAGCTCGACATCCGGTACCTCGACGGCCAAGGCGGCGGTGAGGGTCATGCACTCGAACAAGACCTGCTCGCCACCCCATTTGGTGAGCAGATGCTCACCGGTCCACAGCGACTCGATGCCGAGGCCGCGGGCGAGCTTGGCCAACTCGACGATGCGGTCGTACGCGCGTACGGGGTCCCAGTTCTCGAACTCGCCGAACCAACCCTGCGGCAGGATCAGGCCCGCCTTCATGCGGCGCCGGACGAGCCGCGGGGCGCCAGCGCGATCACCGCGTCCAGCTCGATGGCGATGCCGAGCGTGGGAACCGGAATCGTCGTCCGCGCAGGGTAAGGCGGCTTGAGGTAGCCACGCATCAAATCGTTATACTCGCCGAATTTGGCGTAGTCCTCGAGGTAGGCGCCCAGCCGGACGATGTCATTGATGTCGCCTCCGGCGGCGGCCGCGATCACCCCTAGGTTGTCGAACGCGGCGAGGACCTGCTCGGCGAATGTGGTACCGCGCAGCTGCCCCTTGTCGTCGAAGGGCCCCTGCCCCGAGATGAACAGCAGGTCACCGCTACGTATCGCGTGCGAATACGGTCCGGCGGGCAGCGAGGCGCCTGGCGCGATGACGGCTTCGCGGTCGGCCGCGCCCGGAACGCTCATCCGGACCGCTCCCGGGCGGGAAGTCGGCCTGCGTCCGCCAGCAACTCCGTCGCGCGCCGGGCGGCGAGGACATGCAAGTCGTCGCGGGCTTCCTGCGAGGTTGCCGCCATGTGTTGCGTCAGCACGATGTTCGGCAGCCCGCGCAACTGATCATCCTCGCGGTCGGGGGGTTCCTGTGCGCGTACGTCGAGCGCGGCCGCGGACACCTGCCCGGCCCGCAGCGCCCCAGCCAGGGCGGTCTCGTCGATCAGCGCCCCGCGCGCGACGTTCACGATCACGGCGCCGCGGCGCATCGTGGCGATTCGATCGGCGTCGAGCAGGTGCCGCGACGATTCCGTCAGCGCGCTGCAGAGTACGACGACATCGCTGCGTCGCAACAACGCGTCCAGGCCGGTCAGCTCGACACAGTCGAGCGGCGATCGGGTCAGATACGGGTCGTACGCGAGCACGGTCATGCCGAACGCCGAGCACTTCATCGCTACCTGACTGCCGATCCGGCCCAGCCCGACGATCCCGACTGTCTGGCCGCGCAGGCGCCGGATGCCGTAGAAGTCCGGGCCGGAGTAGACGTCCCAGTCCCCGGCAGCTGCCGAGCTCGTGAACGCGACGAGCCGGCGCTGCACCGCGAGCAGCAGCGCCATGGCGTGATCGGATACCTCGTCGGTGCAGTAGCCGGCAACGTTCGTGACGGTCAAGCCGGCCGCGGCGGCCGCGTCGGCGTCGACGGCGTCCATCCCGACGCTGTAACAGATGAGGCCCACGCACCGGGTCAGCTGGACGAGCAGCTCCGACGGGAACGGATCGGACACGATCACCACGTCCGCGCCGCGCAACTCCTCGACGCTCGCCCGGGGGGTGGCCGGTACCACCAACCGCACCCCCTCGACGGCGAGCAGCTCACGTTCACGATCGTAGGACCAGTCCAGATCGCGGATGGGGTCCCAAACGAGCACCACAGGATCCTCGGGCGTCATCGCGCGATTCGCTCGGTGGAGACGGTGTCGAACAAGTGCACCGAGCCTGGCTTGACCTCGGCGATGACGCGGTCGCCGAGCGCAACCGGTAGATCGGGCGAGACGCGTGCAACGACGCTCGTACTGCCTACGGACAGCTCGACGAATGTGTCGGATCCGGTCGGCTCGAGCAGTTCGACCTGCGCCTTGAACGACATCGGTGAGGCGGAGTCCCCGGCCGCGATGGACACGTGCTCGGCCCGGAAGCCGGCGAAGACGTTCGGCCAGTCGCCGTCGCGAAGGCCGATCGCCGCAGCTGAACCGAGACCGATTCGCAGGTCGTCGGCGACGAAGTCGACGTCCTCACCGTCGCGTACCAGCGCTCCGCGAACCAGGCTCATCCGCGGCTTGCCGATGAAGGTAGCGACATAGGTGTTGGCCGGTCGGTTGTAGATCTCCTGCTGCGGTCCGTACTGAATGACCTTGCCCTCACTCATCACCGCGATGAGATCGGAAAGCCCCATCGCCTCCTCTTGATCGTGAGTCACGAAGATCGTGGTCGTGCCCAGGCTCAGGTGCAGCCGCTTCACCTCGGTCCGCATCCGCGATCGCAAGGCGGCATCGAGATTGCTGAACGGCTCGTCAAGGAGGAAGACCCGTGGCTGCTTGACCATCGCCCGGCCCAGCGCCACCCGTTGCTGCTGGCCGCCGGACAACTGCCCGGGCTTGCGGTCGAGCAGGTGGTCGATGGCAAGGACGCGTGCTACCTCAGCGACCCGCTGCTTGATCTCGGCCTTCGGCGTTCGCAGCAGCTTGAGGGAGAACGCCATGTTGCCGTAGACCGTCGTGTGCGGGTACAGCGCGTAGTTCTGGAAGACGATCGCCATCCCGCGCTCATTGGGCGGCACCTTGGTGATGTCACGGTCACCCATGAAGATCGAGCCACCGTCCGGCTCATCGAGCCCGGCGATGAGATTCAGCGTCGTCGTCTTGCCGCAACCAGACGGTCCCAACAGGGTGATGAACTGACCTTCCGGCAGTTCTATCGACATCTCGTCCAGCACCGTCACCTTCCCGTAACGGCGCGAGACGTTCTCCAGGCGAACGGATGCTGCGTTCACGGTGAGCCCTCTTTCGCGATCTGCACAGGCAGGCCGGTGGCGGCCGACGTCGCGACCGCATCCAGCATGGTCTGGGTGATGAGCCCTTCGTCGCCGCTGACCAGTGGCGACGTCGCGTTCTGCACGGCGCCGATCAGGTCGTCCAGCTGGCGCCGGTAGGCCTCGAGCCGCACCGAGTTCACGGCGTCGAGCGGGTCGAACGGTGGCTGGCTGTAGACGGTCTCCCACTTGTCGTCCTTGCCGAGCCGGACCTCACCGTAGGCATCGACATCGAGCAATCCCTCGGAACCCGTGATCAGGAACTGCAGCGCCGAGCCGAGGCCGGGTCGGGGTACCTCGTACGTCATCCAGACGCTGGCTAGCACGCCGTCCTCGAACCGGTACTGGGCCATCACGCTCTGCGCCTCAGGACCGGTGCCGCTGTAGTGCGCGGACTGCGCGTACACGGAGACCGCCCTCGCACCCACCAGCCAGCGAAGCACGTCGCATCCATGCGCGCCCCAATCGTCGAAGACCCGCATCTGCTGGGCGTCGAGCTTCCACTCGTCTGCGGTCTCGGTCATGTCCCACCAGTGGTCGACGCCGGTTGTCCGCACCATGCGAACGTTGCCGATCGCACCGGAGTCGATGAGTTCCTTGGCGGCTCGCGGCGAGTTGCGGAAGCGATGTTGCGACACCACCGCAAGCGTCACGCCTGCATCCCGGCAGGCCGCAACCATGGTCCGGCACGCCTCGCCACTGGGTGCCATCGGCTTCTCGACGAGGACGTGCTTGCCCGCCGCGGCGGCAGCAACCACCTGCTCGAGATGTGCCCGCGGCGGCGAGGTGATGATCACGACGTCGACATCCGCGCGCTCGAACAATTGCCCGACGGTGGGTTCTTCGGGCACGCCGAAGTCGCGCGCTACCCCTGCGGCGCGACGACCGCCGGCCACCGCGCGAAGCGGTGTGGTCGATGCCATGGTCGCGACCTGGGACCACGTGCGGCCCATGAACCCGCCACCGACTACGCCGACGCCGAACTCCATCTCGTTCCTCTCGTTCTCGCCCGGCGGCGTGGCCGCGCCGATTACTTGGCTGCGATGTAGTTGACGGCGAGCTGCTTGACCGCCTTGACCGTCTCCGTGTGCGCCTTCTGTGCGTCCCAGGTGCCCTTGGAGATGTTGGTGAGGCCGAGCAGAAACGGTGCGTTCCAGTTGTACGGTGCGTTGCCCGGCCACGTCAGCTGGTGCTTCGCCTGCTCGGCGAGAAGCGGCGCGATCGGGAACGACGCCGCGACATCCTTGTCGAGGCTGACCGACGTGCTGCTTGTCGGCAGCACGGTGCCTGCCTTGCCCAGCACGAGTTGCTTCTGGAACTCGGGCGATGCCGTGAACTTCACGAAGTCCAGCGCGGCGTCCTTGTGGGTTCCGAACTTGTTCACGCCGAAGCCCTCGGCCACGATGATGCTGCCGGATGTGCCGGCATCGATACCAGGCATGATCACGACGCCGACATCGTCCTTGCTGATCTTCAGCTTGTATGCGGGGTCAGAGCCAAGGATCTGGCTCCAAAAGTTTGCGGTGTTGATTTCGGATGCACCCAGGTTCTGGTTGAACAGCACTTGGGTGTCGGCGTCGCCGGTGGCATTGGCCGCGGCGATGCCGAAGAACTGCTGCTTGAATCCCGCCTCGACCGTTTGCCAGGTCTTGAGAGCCTTGTCGTTGTCGAACAGAACCTGTGTCTTGTCCTCGCTGAAGAGCTGGCCGCCGAGCGAGTTGTACATACTGATCCAGTACGGCACGCCGATCGTGTTCCACGGTGTCACGTTCGCGGCACGGCCGCCGGTGTTCAACTTGGGCGCAAGCGCGAAGAGCTCGGCCCATGTGGTCGGCACCTTCGCGGTATCGAGGCCTGCTGCCGTCCAGTCCTGCTTGTTGTAGATGAAGAACTCCATGTCGGCGAACAGCGGCGCGGCGTAGAGCTTGCCGCCCTTCGTCAGCTGGTTCAGCGCGGCCGGGATCAGGTCCTTGGTCATGCCACCCAGGTCGCCGAGGTCCTCGTAGATGCGGTCACCGAAGTTGGAGACGAAGTCGACCGAGCCGAACAGCACGTCGTAATGGGGGTCCTTGGACACGATCATCGTGGCGTAATCCGTCGCGCGCTCGGCGTACGGAATGACGACCGCATTGACCTTGCCACCGGTTTTCGCAGCCCACAGTGCCCCCGCGGCCTGCGCCGGCTGGACGCCCGTCGGATTGCACCCGACGTTCAGCGTGATGCCCTTGAACGCGTCGGGACCTGCCACAACCGGAGCGGAGGCAGATCCGGAGCTCTTCGAGTTCTTGGCGCTGCTGGTGCAGGCGGCCAGCAGGCCGCCCACACCCACCATCGTCCCGGCAGCGAGGAATCCGCGCCGACTGATACCCGCGCCGCCAACTGGTTCAACGCGAGTCATGAATTCGTTTTCGGTCATGTCGACGCCCTTCGTGATCGTGGACTGCTTCGAGTTGGCTGCTTTGCCGCATTGAGTCGCAGGTGGCGCGTCAGCCCTTGAGGTAGCTGTCTGCCAGGCCGGAACTGACCCGACGGTGGAAGAAGATGACCAGCAGGATCACTGGCAGAACGGCGACGATTCCGGCGGCCGCCTGATAGGTGTAGGGCGGTTCGCCACCAATGCCCGTAGGCGAGTTGATGTAGCCGATGCGGCGGGTAATCGTGACGGCGCCGTGGTTCCCGAGAACGACGGCGAACAGGAACTCGTTCCAGACACTGATCAGCAGCAACAGGCCCGTGGCGGCGATTCCGGAGCTCGCCGCGGGGACGGTGACCCGGACCAGCGTGCCGAGGCGGGAACAACCGTCGATGCGGGCCGACTTCTCGAGCGCTTCGGGAACGTTCTCGAAGATGGCTTTGAGCAGCCAGATGGCGAGAGGTAGACAGAACGCGACGTTGGCGATCACCAGACCTTGCACCGTGTCGGTGAGGCCGACGTGGTTGTAGACGAGAAGGAGCGGGATGGCCAGGACAAGCGCCGGCACCGTGTAGGTGAACATCAACAGGCCGATGATGACGCCCTTGCCACGGATACGAAGCCGTGCCAACGGATAGGCCGCGAGCGAGCCAAGGATCAGCGTGACCACCGTCGTGGCGATCGTGACAACGAAGCTGACCTTGAACGACGAAATCCACTCGTGGCTGGTGAACAGCTCCCGGTAGTGCGTGAAGTCGAGGTGCCAGGTCGGCTTCGGCGGGCTCGAGGTCACCGCGTTCTCGGGCTGAACGCTTGCGATCAAGATCCACAAGGTCGGGCCGACCGACCAGATCAAGAGCAGCGCGACGCCGATGCCGAGCCCGATCTTGCGCGCCTGCGGAGGCACCCAGCGCCTGCGTGGCTCGCGTTGCACGTGCGCGACCGGCGCACCCAATGCCCTCGCCAGCAAGGTGGAGGACAACGACTGGAGCTGCATCTCGACGAGTTCGTCGTCGGTGACCTCGACCTTCGGCTTGCGGTTGCGTCCCAGATAGGCGGCGGCAAGGCTGAAGACGATGATCACGGTCATGAGGAACAGCGCGAGCATGGCGGAGTAGCCGAGACTGAGGTTGTTGAACGCCGCGTTGTAGATGTAGTACGCGACCGTGGTGGTCTCCAGGCCAGGGCCGCCGCGGGTGAGCTGGAACAGCAGATCGAACACCTGCAGCGAGATGATGATTTGCAGGATGGTCGAGATGAACAAGGTGGTCCGAATCGCCGGCAGGGTCACCGCCCGGAAGGCCTGCAGCCCGGTGGCGCCGTCCATGGCGGCAGCCCGGTAGAGCGAGTTGGGGATCGACTTCAGCGCACCCAACATGATCAGGGCCAGCAGCGGCGCCGATCTCCACGCCGTCGCCAGGATCGCGATGCCGAACGCCTTGCCCGGATCCTGCAGCCACGCCACGGGTCCGTGGACGATGCCCATGCCTCGCAGCAGGCTGGTGATGATGCCGAAGCTCGGCTGGAACATGAAACGCCAGAAGAATCCGGTGACAATCGGAGCGATCGCCCATGGCAGCAGCAACGCCACCGACAGCACCGCGGAATACCTGCTCTTGGCCTTGTTCATGAGCAACGCCGTTGCCAGCGCGAGCGGGACGGTGAGCGCGGTCGTGCCGATCGCGAAAAACATCGTTCGCGGGATCGACGCGGTGAAGTTCGAGTCGGCCACCAGCCGGTGGAAGTTCTTCAGCGCAACGTAGCGGTTCGGGCCCTCGCGTAGCAGCTCGATGCGGAACAGGCTCATCCCGAAGACGGCGGCGATGGGCGGCACCGCGACGAGCGCGACGAGCAGGCCCGCGGGCAGGAACAGCAGTGCGGCGAACTTGCGCTCGCTCAGGTAGTCGATACGCCGGGCGATGCGGCCGGGGAGCCGGCGGCGGGGCAGGACGGGAGGAACGGGGGCGACCCGATCCAGCGTGTCGGCTGCTGCGCCCACACCGTCCTCCTTGTGCCCGCTACGCGCTGACTGCGCCGGCTGGTGGGTTCCGCCCCCGGCGGCAAGGTGGCAGCAGTCTGTAGCCATTGCGGACAGCGTGTCAACAGGCGACACCGGCGTTTCATTTTGGCGTTCAAGCCAGCGGTCGGAGCCACGGCGTACGGAGCGCCGGGTTGTTGACACTTCTCGGAACCCGTCGAGATACTGTTCCACGCAATAACATGTGCGTCTCGCAGAATGAAACTGTCGAGCGTCTTCAAGGAGCCGCAAGCGCCATGACGACATCAGTTGCCGGCTCCAGGAATGCAGGGGCCGGGCGCACCCCGCTGCCGAATCCCGGCGTGCTCGTGCCGATCGTGACGCCACTGCTTCCGAGCGGCGTGCCGGACCTCGAGTCCTTCGATCGCCTCATCGACTTCGGTCTGGCGGCCGGTATCGACGGCTTCCTCGTGCTCGGTTCGTCCGGCGAGGCGGTGGCTCTCAGCGCCGAGGAGCGTTATCAAGTTGCAACGCGGGCGAAAGCCCATTGCGGCGGCCGCGCCCACCTCATGTTCGGGGTCGTCGCGCACGGAACGAAAGACGCCGGGGCCGACGCCGAGCGGCTCGACGGCATCGGGCCGGACAGCCTGCTGCTGACGGCGCCGGGCGGTTTCGCCATGTCGCAGAAGGAGATCGCCGGGCACTTCCGAGCGATCGCGGCGCGGGTCGACACCCCTGTCGTCGCGTACGAAGTACCGACGCGGGTGGGGGTCTCACTGTCGGCCGAGCTCATGGCCGAACTCGGCACCGACGGCACGGTCGTCGGCGTCAAGGACTCGTCCGGGGACCTCGTCCGCGGACGGGCGATCTCGGAAGCCACCCGGCATCTACCCGGGTTCGTCCGGTACACCGGATGCGAGCAGTGCATCGACGGCGCGATGATCGGCGGCTACAACGGCGCGATAGCCGGCTTGGCCAACGTGTTCCCCGAATTCCATGTCGAACTCATGCGGCGACTGACGTCCGGAGACTGGGTCGGCGCGTCAGCCGTGCAAGGCATGATCATGCGCCTGCTGGATCTTTACTTCCACCCGCTCGAGTACGCAAGCTTCTCGGCGCAGTTCTTCGCGGTGGTCAAGGAGGCACTCGTGCAACGCGGAGTCATCGCGCACGGAACGACCAGCCCGCCGCTCATCCAGAGCGACGAGTCGGTACGCCAGCACGTGCGCAAGATCCTCGACCTCAGTACGGAGCTCGCGGCACAGCTGCACGCGAGCCGCGTGGCGGCTGTACCGCGCGAGTGATGCGGCGTCACGATCTCGGCGGTGGGCACGCACTCGAGATCCATGAGTTCGGCTCCGGTGACGGTCCCACCCTGGCCGTGCTCGGCGGCGTCCACGGTGACGAGCTCGAAGGAGTCGTCGCCGCGCGGATGTTCGCTGCACACCTTCGCGCGCTGCCGGCCGACGCGCTCAGAGGTCGTGTCAGGGTGGTGCCGGTGAGCAACCCGATCGCATTCGCTGCGCGGGAACGGACGACGCCGGGTGACGGTGCCAACCTCGCGCGCACGTTTCCCGGTCGGGCGGACGGGACGCTCACCGAACGGATCGCGCACATGCTGACGTCCGCGGTGATCGCGGAAGCCGACCTGCTCGTGGACCTGCATTCAGCCGGCGCGAAGTACGAGATGCCGGTATTTGCGGGCTTCGTGTCGGACGCTCCGACCGCCCCGCGGTCCGGCGCGGCCACGTACGCCTTCGGCGCGCCGCTGGTGTGGGAACACATCGGTACCGGCCCGGGGCGCAGCATGTCTGCCGCCGAGGAACTCGGCGTCGCGTCGATGTACGTCGAAGGAAGCGGCGGGGGCGGCCTGATCGGTCGCGATCTCGATGTCTACACCGACGGACTGCAGCGGTTGCTCGCGTGGCTCAACATCGCGACGCCGACAGCCGACGAACCGCGTGCGCCCCTGGTCTTGCGTGGCGACGACGGCGACGTCGACGAGTCCTTGGCATGCTCCGTCGCCGGCTACTGCATCACCCGGGTGCGAGCCGGCGACGCCGTGCGGCCCGACCAGCTGCTCGCGGACATCGTGGACGACGACGGCGCGATCGTGGAACAGATCCGCAGCCCGCGCCCCGGCACCGTGATGATGCTCCGGCGCCGGGCGGAGGTCGGACCGGGCGACGGAATCGCCATGCTCGGCCCCATACCCGAACCCGGGGGCATGCGATGAAGGTGCCGACATGACGGGTTCACTGGCCGGACGGGTGGCGCTCGTCACCGGTGGCGGCACGGGCATCGGGGCCGCGATCACCGCCCACCTGGCGGATGCCGGCGCCGCGGTCGTTCTCGGGCAATCGACGCAGTCCAAGGCCGATGCGGCGGCCGCCGCCCTTGCCTCGAACGGCCGGCTGGTCAGTGGCGTCGGCGCGGAGCTCGGCAGCGCCCAGGGTTGCCGCGACATCGTGGCGACGGTGCTGCAGCGACACGGGCGCATCGACCTCCTGGTCAACAACGCCGGGGTCACCGGTCCGCCCGCGACCGGCGCATTTCTCGATTTCAGCGACGAGCACCTCGACCGAGTCATCGACGTCAATCTCAAAGCAAGCTTCCGCTGCGGCCGAGAGGCAGCACGTGACATGGCCACCCGCCGCAGTGGCGTCATCGTGAACGTCTCGTCGGTGGCTGCATATGCCGCACAGATCGATGCGAGCGCCTACGTCGCGTCCAAGGCCGGTCTGGTTGGCCTGACGCGCGGCATGGCGTTCGAGCTGGCGCCTCTCGGCATTCGCGCCGTATGCGTCGCTCCGGGTGACATCGCCGTCGGCGGTCCGCCGACAGCCGACCCGGCGCCGCCCGCGCGACGAGCGGATCGGCGATGGTTGCGCGATACACCGCTCGGCAGGCGGGGCACGCCGGACGACGTCGCGTCGGTGGTCGCCTTCCTGTGCTCCGACTCGGCCGGGTTCGTCACCGGCGAGACGGTCGTCGTCGACGGCGGCTGGCTGTCGTTCTGATCCCCCTTCCACACCACGTCCGGAGCTGATGGCGATGCGCGTTCTGCAGATCGGTGGCGGCTCGATGGGCACCCGCCGCATGCGTGACCTCCACGAGCTGCCACACGGAACCGACCCGATCACGATCCAACTGCTCGATGCGCGCGATGACCGCCGCGCTGCCGCCGCCGAGCGGTTCGGCGTGCGCGGGGTCGCCACCATGGCGGAGGCGCTCGCGTTCGAGCCGGATGTCTTCGTGATCTCCACGCCCCCGCACCTGCACCAGGAATTCGTCACGGTCGCCCTGGACCTCGGCAAGCACGTGTTCTGCGAAGCCGACATCTGGCCGTTCGATGCGGCAGCGGTCCACCGCGCCCAGGCGCAGCATCCCGGTTTGATCGCCGCGCCGTCGGCAACCCTGCGGTTCCAGCCGGTGATCCGCGAGGTCGCACGCATTGTGGCCGCGGAGCTCGGCACCCTGCACGCGTTCGGCTACGTCCTGTCCGTGGATGCGCCCGGCTGGCATCCGGGCGAAGGCGCCGAGTACTACGCCAGGCACCGGCCGACGGCGCCGGCTCGCGAGATGACCGCCTTCGAACTCATCGCCCTGCAGGACCTGTTCGGCCCTGCGGCGACCGTCTCGGGATTGGTCCACAGACGCGGATCCCTCGGCACCGACATCGAGGACACGTTCTCGCTGCAGTACCGCACCGAGGCCGGCGCTGCCGGGCAGTTGACCGTGCTGATGGCCCCACCGCAGGCAGCCCGCCGCGGCTGGGCTGCCGGTGACAACGGCTTGGTCTACTTCGACTTGTTGACCGGGGTCGTCGACCGGCAGCTGCCGGCCCTCGACCTGACGGACTCCCGCAAGATCTGTGACTGGGCCGGGACCATCGAGCAGGTCTACCTCGACGAGATCTCCACGTTCGTCTCGGCGACCGAAGGCACCGTCCGGTGGCCGTACAGCTACAGCGAGTCCGCGCTGGTGTGCGGAACGCTGGCGGCCGCAGAGCTCAGCATGGTGAACGGCAGCATCGAACGCGTTCGGGCGGACCTCGTGCCGGCCGCGGTACCCGACGCGTATGTCCGGTCCTACGGCACGGCCGGATGAAGCTGCTTCCCGGTGTCCATCTCGTCGGCAGCGGATGGCTGGGATTCGGGCTGAGCGATCGACATGATTGCCACGTCTACCTGGTGTCCGACGGTGATGACGCCGTGCTCATCGACGCCGGCGCCGGGGTCGACACCGACGCGATCATCCGGCGGATCGAGCAAGCCGGAGTGCCGCCGACGTCGGTGTCGCGCATTCTCGTCACACACGCGCACCCCGACCACTCTGCCGGGGCACGAGAACTCGCCCGGCGACTCGACGCCCAGGTCCTGGCCGCACCGGTCACCGCCGACATCCTGCGCCGAGGCGACGAGGACGCCGCCGGACTGACCGTCGGGCGCACTGTCGCCCTCTATCCCGAGTCGGTGCGGCTGCTGCCGACATGGACGGGGATCGTCGACGGCGGCGACACCGTGCCCGTCGGCAGCGTCACCATCCGGGTGATCGCCACCCCAGGTCATGCCGCCGGTCACCTGTGCTTCGCGATGGACGCCGACGGGCGCCGCGTGCTGTTCTCCGGTGATCTCGTGTTCTCACGGGGACGGGTCGCCGTGCTGGGGACACCGGACACAAATCTGGCCGAATTGGCGGCCAGCCTGCGGGTCGTCGCATCGCTGCGTCCCGAGGTGCTGCTGCCCGGCCACGGGGCACTCGTCCTGGACAAGGCCTACGAGCACCTTGCACCGGCGGTCGCCGCCTTCGCCGTGCAGCAGCTTCCGCCGCCGCTACTGCCATGACAGTCATCGGCGTCACCGGTGTCGGCTCCATCGGTAGCCGCCACGCGCGAATATTCGGCGACGTGCAAGGCGTGACGGTCGTCGTCCACGACGCCGTGGCAACCCCTGACGAGCTGCGTGATCGACTGTGGCGCGACGTGCAGGTCGCGCCGTCGCTGGACGCCATGCTGGACCACCACCTCGACGGGCTCGTGATCGCGTCCCCCGACGCGACGCACGCCCACGCCGCCCTGCTCGGCTGTGCTCGCGGCGTTGCCGTGCTGCTCGAGAAGCCGATGGCCGACACCGTCGCGGCGGCACGTGACATCGTGTCGGCGGCGAGTTCCAGCGGCACGCCGGTGCTGGTCGGATACGTCCTCCGGCACATGCGCTGCATGCAGCGTGTCGCGGCCCTGCTGCGCGACGGAGCGATCGGCAACCCGCTGTCCTTCCAGGTGATGCTCGGCGCCTACGAGACGCTGCAGGTTGCGCGCACCCGGTTCGATGGGGCCGCCTACGGTGCACTGTTTCGCGACTACAGCCACGAGTGGGATTACCTGCGATGGTTGCTCGCCCCCGTCAGCGGGGTCTACGCCCTGGCGCGGACGGCCGGTGCCCTCGAGCTGCGCCAGGACCCTAACCTGGTCGACGCCGTGCTGCGCCTGGAGGACGGCACGACCGGCACCGCGCACCTCGACTACGTGCAAGCTCCGGGGACGCGCCGGTTCACCGTCGTGGGCGACGCAGGAACGGTGGAGGTCGATGTTGCCCGCGGCGAGATCCGGGTGCGTTGCATCGGTCAGCCCGATCGTGTCGAGACAGCGCCCGAAAACCGGAACGACGCCTTCCGCGCTCAGGCCGAGCACTTCCTCGCCGTCGCGAGCCGAGCCCTGCCACCTGCCGTCGACCTGCACGACGGACTGGCAGCCCTGCACGTCTCGGAGGCGGTGCGCAGTTCGGCTCTGGAGGACCGCTGGACGGACGTCGGGCAGGACTGACTACTTGGCCGTCCAGCCGCCGTCGACCGGGAGATTGACGCCGGTGACGTATGCCGATGCGGCGGAGGCGAGGAACACAACCGGTCCCTTGATGTCCTCCGCGCCGGCGAGGCGGCCCAGTGGCACGGCCGCCCGGTACCGGGCAACGAACTCGGCTGGTTGGTCAGGCGTGCCCAGGCCGCCCGGGCTGATGCAATTCGCCCGGATGCCGTGCGGTGCGTAGGCCATGGCGAGGTAGCGCGTGAAGTTGATCATGCCGCCCTTGTCGTAGGCGTAGAAGGCGGGGTTCGTCATGCCCGTCTCGCCGTAGATCGAGAAGTCCGGTCCGACCATGCCGTAGATCGACGCAACGTTGATGAAGACGCCCGAGCCCTGGGCGACCATCTGTTCACCGCACTCGCGGGTGATCAGGAACGTGCCCAGCGAGTTCACGGCCGATGTCGCGGCCCACTCCGCGGCGGAGGTGTCCCGGACGGTGCGCCCCGCCCGGGCGACGGCATTGTTGACGAGGACGTCGATGTGCCCGTGCCGCGACACGACTTCGTCGCGGAGCGCGACGATCGACTCCTCCGACGTCAGATCCAGCGGCAACGCGTCGGCCGCCAGCCCGAGTTCGCGCAGCTGTTGCGCCGTCCGTTCGCACGCGGCGAGGTCCCTGGCGGCGACCACGACGTGCGCACCCGCACCCGCCAGCGCATGGGCGATGTGCCGTCCGTACAGCCCCGCTCCGCCGGACACGATCGCCACCTGCCCGGCGAGGGAGAACAACCCCGGCACGAGGTCACGGTCGTTCATCCAGCACCCCCCGGATCTGCTCCACGCCGATCCGACGCACGCCGTGGACGACGTGGGCATCGTGGATGTCGTGGATGTCGTGGATGTCGTGGATGTCGTGGAGCTCTGCTATCCGCTCGAGCGCCGCCGCGTCTTTGTATCCCGCACCGGTGCCGATGACGACGACGCGGTCAGCCGGGTCGAGGACGCCTCGACCCGCGTCGTGGAGCAACCCGGCGTAGGCGGCCGCTCCAGCGGGCTCGACCAGCAGGCCGGACTCGCGCGCGAGAATGGTCTGTGCCGCGTGGATCTGCCCGTCGCTGACCTCCACGACATGGCCGTCGCCGGCCGTGACCGCCTCGACGGCGCCGTACGCGTCGAACAATTGCGCCACCTGCAGCCCGGACACCGTCGTCGTGCAATCCGTCAGCAAGCCGGCCGTCTCGCCCCGCAGCGCGCGAGTCAGCGTGGCGCACCCCTCGGGTTGGACGGCGACGAGACGCGGTACGCGCTGCCCCGATCTGGCCACCTCCGCGAACCCCCGGCCCAGCGCAGCGACCAGACCACCGCCCCCGGCCGGCGTGTAGACGACGGTGGCGTCAGGCCGCTGCGCCGCGATCTCGTGCGCGATCGTCTTCGCGCCTTCCATCGCCTCGGGCGAGTACCGGCCGCCGGTCAGGAACGGGAAGAGGCCGGCGGCCACGGCATGGCCGGAGATCGTCGTGGCGGCCAGTTCGGTCGAACGCGCGTCGTGCCCGAGCCCGTCGACGAGGCAGACCCGAGCACCGAACGCGCGGATCTGCAGAAGCTTCTGCGGCGCTACGTCGGACAGTGCGAACAGCGTCAACGACAGGCCGGCGCGGGCGCAGTACGCGGCTGCGGCGGCACCGCCATTGCCCGACGATGTGCCGACGAGCCCGGGGATGCCGCGTTCGAGCGCGAGCGACACCGCCACCGCGGCGATCCGGTCCTTGAACGAGCCGGTCGGGTTGAGGTGCTCGCATTTGAGCTCGACGGATGCCACCCCCACTCCGCGCGCGCTGCTGCCGCGCAGCGCCACCATCGGCGTGTCGCCCTCGCCGAGCGACACGACTGCGTCGGGTCGCTCGAGCGGCAGCCATTGCGAGCGGCTCCACATGCCCTGCTCGCCGAAGGGGAGTCCGGGTCGCGGCCGGCGTATCCGGACGACGTACTCACCGCCGCAGACGGCGCATCGGTAGTCCAGCGAGCCCAATCGGCGAGACGCGCCGCAGGAACGGCACAGCAGATCCATCGCCCCGGCGAGGGACTCCGTCACAGGGGATTACACCGTTATCGGTTCGGACACTCGCGGCAGGCTCCGGACGTCCACCGGGCAGACTCCGGGCGTCGCCACCTCGATGATCTCGCCCGCCACGTCCTCGTACGCACCACGCCATGCGAGTGCGCCCTTGACGACCACCACCGAGGCGGTACGGACGTCGATTCCGACCGACGAGAGCTGTTCGGAGTGGAACGGCGGCACGGGCAGCTCGGTGACCACGACGGTGTTGCCCGCCACCGACAGCACCGCCGTCGTCCCCATCGAGAACGTCCGCCCCGTCATGTAGTAGCCGCTGGTGCGGTAGGCCCCGTCGCTCATTCGCTCGATCCTGCCCTGGATGTGCAGGGGCTCGCCATGCATCCGGTCGGTCTTGCCGCCGAGCATGACGTCGATACCGGCCCCCGGACCGAGGTGCTCGGCGAGCAGCGCGACCTCGCGATCGGCGATGGTGACCACGGCGCCCGTGGCGCCGACGGCGAGCAGTTCGCGTAGCAGGGCGGTGCCATCACCAGGGCTGCCGCCGCCGATGTTGTCCGCGACGTCGGCCAGGAACACCGGCCGGCGCGTCGAAGCAACAGCCCGTGTCACGGCGGTGCGGGTGTCGTCCCGTGCCACCGCGAAGTCGGTGGCGTGGGCGGCGATGTCCGCGACGGTGGCGTCGAGGACGTCGGCCGCCGCGGCCTCTGATCCCGCGTCGTGCACGGCGAGCACGCTCATGCCTGCGCGGTCGACGTCGCTGTAGGCAAATCCTCCGACGACGCAGACGCGAGCGACGCCGGCCGCCTGCGCCCGGGCGGTGGCCGCGCGCTGGATCCGGTGCATCGGTCCGTGCTCGGTGGCCTGCGCCAGCGGGCAGACCAGCAGCGGCAGCTTGCGCACCATCGTTTGCAACCGGCGACCGAGCAGCATGTCCGTCACGAGCCCGGCCACCTCGCGGCCGCGCTCTCGCATGTCCACATGCGGGTACGTGTCGTAGCTGACGAGCACCTCGCAGCTGCCGACGAGCGCCGGCGACGGGTTGGCGTGCAGGTCGAGCACGGCGCCGATCGGCACGTCGCCGACGACGTCACGCACGGCGGCGACCACCTCCGCCTCGACGTCCGGCGAGCCGACCGCAACCATCGCGCCGTGCAGGTTGAGCACAAGCGCGTCCAGCGACCCTGCTTTGTGCAGCTCATCCTGCACATCGCCGAGGATGCGCGCGATCACATCTGCCCCGCAGGGACCCGAAGGCCACGCCCCCGCCGAGAACACAGGCACCAGGTCGAGGTCGGGGTTGTCGTAGAACCCGCCGATCACCGAGCCGGTCTCGCGGTTGCGGGCCACGAGGGCGGCACCGGTGAGCAGCTCGAAGGCCTCGAAGTCGGCAAGGGTCGTGGCGTGAGCGGAGTAGGTGTTGGTCTCGTGCCACACGCCGACGACCCCGACCCGCGAGGTCACGGCAGGCTTTGCGCGAGGGCCGACTCGACACGTTCGACGGTGTCGGCGAGTTCTTGATCACCGTGCGCGGCCGAGACGTACCAGATGCCTCGCTGGGCGACCCATAATCCGTGATCGGCCAGCCGGGTGGCGAAAGCGGCGTACCGGGCGAGGTCCAGCATGTTGAGGCTGCGCAGATCGTGCACCGGTGCGGCATCGCCGAAGGACAGGTGGAATGCAGCAGGGACCCCTTGCACGTGCAGCGGGATGTCGTGGTGGCCGGCGAGCTTCAGCAGTTGCGCCATGAGCTCCGTGCCGTAGGCGTCGATCCGCTCGTAGAGCGAGTCGTCCACCAGGAGCCGCTGCGTGGCGACGACGGCGGCGGCGGCCATGAGCGAGCCGTTGAAGGTGCCCGAGTGATTCACCGCACCCGTGCCGAACGGTTCCATGAGTTCGGCGCGACCGGCGATTGCGGCGACCGGCCAGCCACCGGCCATCGCCTTGCCATAGGTCGCGAGGTCCGGCGTGACGCCGTACTTCTCGACCGCGCCGCCGCGGGCGAGCCTGAAGCCGGTGATGACCTCGTCGAAGATCAGCACGATGCCGTACTCGTCGCACAGCTCGCGCACCTGCTGGAGGTAGCCGGGCAGCGGTTCGATGGCACCGGTGTTGATCATCATCGGCTCCATGATCACCGCCGCGATCGTGTCGCCGGAGGTCTGGAGCAACGCGGCCAGTGCCTCGCCGTCGTTCCAAGGCAGCATGTGGCAGTCGAGCAGATGGCTGCCCAGTTGGCCGCTGCTGGCCACGGCCGTCTGCTCGCCCGTCGTCTGCACGAGGACGTTGTCCAGCCAGCCGTGGTAGTGGCCTTCGAAGTGGACGAACGCCGTACGTCCGGTGAGTGCACGCGCAGCGCGCAGCGCGGCTTGGACGCACTCGGTGCCTGTCATGCCGAGCCGGATCATGTCTGCCCAACCCAGGGCGGCGAGCATCAGCTCGCAGGCTTCCACCTCGAGGCTGTTCTGGGCGCCGAAGAGCATGCCTCGAGTGCACGCCTCGGCGACCGCGCCGTTGACGGCGGGATGGGCGTGTCCCAGGAAGTGCGGGCCCTGGCCGAGCACGTAGTCGACGTACTCGTTGCCGTCCACGTCCCAGATTCGGGCTTGCGATCCGCGCTCGAAGTACACCGAGGGGGCGCTCAACCTGACATTGGACTGCACGCCGCCCGGAACGCTGGCCCTCGCACGGCCCCGCAACGCGTCGGAGCCGGGTCGCACTGCGGTACCAGTCACAAGTGTTCCCTTCACGCAACCGCGGCGACGCACGGTTGCTGCGGCAGGCCCGCCAAGTTCTGCTTAATGGAACCGCTCACTCACTAGGTGAAACCGCGCCAAAGTTATCGGGAATCGGCGCAGGACGTCAACAGGCACCGGCGACGGGCGGGAGAAGCGCCGCCGGGATGCGGCCGTCAGAGGCGGTTGCTGGTCGGCCCGTGCTAGTCGTCGGTGAGGGCCCTGGCGCATACGCCGAGTGCCCTCACGACCTCCGGAACCATGCTTCGCGGCAGGCGGTTCGCCGGAGCGCTGACGCTCAAGCCCGCCGGGACCGGCAATCCGAGTAGTGGAACGGCCACGCACCTGCCGTCGTCCTGTGCCTCCATGTCGTCGACGGCGTACTTGGCCGTCTTCACCCGCTTGATCTCGGTGAGGAAGTCCTCGACGGTGCCGAGGGTGCGGTCGGTCATCGCGGGCATCCCCTCGGCAGTGAGGATCGAGGTCACCCGCTCGGGCTCCAGCTGGCTGGCGATCACCTTGCCCAACGCGGTCGCGTGCATCGGGGCGCGCTCACCGATCCGGGCGGCTAGACGCATCATCTGGGCACACTCGACAACCGCGACATGCGTGATCTGACCGCCGTCCAAGATGCCGATGTTGACCGTCTCGTTCAGGTCGTCCCGCAGGCGTTCCAGGTGAGACTGGGCGCGCTCGATGAACAACTCCAGCTGCCGGCCCTGCTGCGGGCGAAACGCCATCCCGAGGGTGAACGTCCCGCTGTCGGCGTCGCGCTGCACGTACCGCCGGGCCTCCAGCGCAAGGAGGTAGCGATACGCCGAGCTTTTCGGCAGCTCGGCGATGCGGGCGACCTCGGCGAGGGCCGCGCCCTCGGCCCGATCGTGCAGGATGTCGAGGATGTCGCACACTCGCTCGACGGCACGAATCGGATAGATCGCGCCTTCGGTCGGTTCCGCCTTCGTCATTTCGGCTCCGCGCAGGGTCGGGTCAACGCGTTCCATACGGTCGCGGTGCGACGACCGGGAAACCGCCGTACCAGCTGCTGATACCTAGCTTTCGAACAATGGAACACTGCGCTACTGTAGCGCTCGCGTGCCGGCTAGCCACGCATTCCCAGCCGTCGCTCGTCTCGGCCGCGACCTGATTCAAGACTTCGTTCGGTCGAGAGGCACCGCATGACCTCACCTCCGCACACCGCGTCGTCGCAGACCGCCGACCTCGAGCGCCGCCTCCTGGCGCGGATTCCGGGCGGTACGCAACTGCTGAGCAAGCGTCCGGAACAGTTCGCCCCGCAGCAGTGGCCACGGTTCTACTCCCGTGCAAAGGGCGTCGAGATCTGGGATCTCGACGACCGGCGCTACCTCGACATGAGCATCACCGGAGTCGGGACCTGCACGCTCGGTTTCGCCGATGAGGACGTCAACGCCGCGGTGCACGCCGCAGTCGAGCGCGGTTCGATGTCGACGCTCAACTGCGCCGAGGATCTCGTCCTCGCCGATCTGCTCGTGGCGCTGCACCCATGGGCCGAGATGGTGCGCTACGCGCGCACGGGCGGCGAGGCGTTGTCCATCGCGGTTCGCCTCGCTCGCGCAGCAACCGGCCGCAGCGCCGTCGCCTTCTGCGGGTACCACGGATGGAGTGACTGGTACATCGCGGCCAACCTCGCGGACAGCCGTGAGCTCGACGGCCATCTGCTGCCCGGCCTCGAACCGGCTGGCGTGCCGCGCGAACTGCAGGCGACCGCGCTGCCGTTTCGCTACAACGAGCCCGATGACCTGCGCCGCATCGTCGCCACCCGCGGTAGCGACCTTGCGGCGATCGTCATGGAGCCCGTCCGCGGCAATGACCCGGCGGCGGGCTTCCTCGAGGAGGTCCGGCGAATCGCCACCGCATCCGGTGCCGTGCTGATCTTCGACGAGGTCACCAGTGGACTGCGCCTGAACACCGGCGGCGCCCACATGACCTATGGCGTGTACCCGGACGTCGCGGTGTTCGCCAAAGCACTCGGTAACGGCTACCCGATGGCTGCCGTCATCGGGATTGGCGCGGTCATGGAGGCGGCGCAACGCTCGTTCGTCAGCAGCTCGTACTGGACGGAGCTGATCGGGCCCACGGCCGCGATCGCCACCTTGACCAAGCACCGAGCACTCGACGTCGGGACGCGGCTGACCGACGTGGGGGTGCGGGTGCAACAGGGCTGGCGCGCGGCGGCCGCAGCGAACGGCCTGGCGGTCGGGATCTCCGGCATACCACCGCTGAGCCATCTGAACTTCGAACACAATCCGCAGGCGACAGCGACCCTCTATACACAGTTGATGCTCGACCGTGGGTTCCTGGCAGGCAAGGCCTTCTACGCGTCCTACGCCCACGAGGATCACCTCGTCGAGTCCTACTTGGATGCGGTCTCCGAGGTCTTCGGCGTACTGGCCGACGCCGTGGCCGGCGACTCGGTCGAGGCCCAGCTGCGCGGGCCGATCGCGCAGACCGGCTTCGCCCGCCTGACGTGACGCACGTGGCCTCGCGCCGCCGCCCGGAGCGGGTCGCCGTCATCGGCGCCGGGGTGGCGGGGCTGTCCACTGCGTGGTTCCTGCAGGAGCACGGGATCTGCGTCACCGTCTACGACCGAGGCGGGATCGGTGCAGGCTCCTCACGCGGCAACGCCGGCTGGATCGTCCCGGAGCTCGTCGAGCCGCTGCCGAGCCCCGCGATGCTCAAGAGCATCATTCCGGCCATGCTGCGGCCGGCGGGAGCGCTGCGGATCCCGCTCGTTCCCCGCCCGGCGCTCTGGCGGTTCCTCGCCGGCACGGCGCGGCAATGCACGGCCGCGAGGTGGCAGCGGTCGATGCACAGCCTGGTCGGGATCACCGCCATGGCCCTCGCGGCGTTCGAGTTGCTCGGCGATGCCGGCGTCGACGTCAACACCGATGATGCAGAACCCCTGCTGGCCTGCTTCCGGACGGCGGCGCAGCGCGATGCGATGGCCCTAGAGCTTCGGTGCATGCGTGCAGCCGGGCAACCCGTCAAGTCGAGCAACATCTCCGGTGACGACGCACGCGGACTCGAACCGTGCCTGTCGGGCGAGGTCACGGCGGCAATCGCGGTCGAAGGCCAACGCTTCCTCGATCCGCTGGCCTTCGTTACCTCATTGGCCGACTCGGTGCGGGGGAGGGGAGCGCAGCTGTGCTTCGGGCACGACGTCACGGACGTCATCGACGACGGCGATCAGGTGCTCGTCTCTACGGCGTCGGGTGATCCGGCTCGGTTCGATGCCGCGGTGATCGCGACGGGCGCGTGGTTCAACCGCCTGGCCAAGACGTTCGGCGTGAGGGTTCCGGTCCACGCCGGCCGCGGCTACAGCTTCAGCATCGCGGTCACACCGACGCCGGCGCGGCCGCTCTACTTCCCAGTCCAGCGCGTGGCATGCACGCCGATTCAAGGGCGACTCCGCCTCGCCGGCATGATGGAGTTTCGCGACGCCGACACGCCCTTCGATCCACGACGGATCGCGGCGATGGTCAAAGCCACGGCCCCGATGCTGCACGGCGCGGAGTTCGGTGACCGACACGATGAGTGGGTCGGCCCACGTCCGTGCACCGCCGACGGGCTGCCGTTGATCGGCGCGACCAGTTCGCCACGGGTGTTCGGATGCGGCGGGCATGGCATGTGGGGCATGGTTCTCGGCCCGGTGTCAGGACAACTGCTCGCACAGCAGATCAGCAGTGGTTCACCCGTGCCGGCACTC
>JAVHVN010000064.1:0-72765 GCA_032160545.1 Pseudonocardiales bacterium
TCCGGTCGCGCGCCATGATGTCGACCGGCCCGATCGGCGTGGGGTACTCGCGCCGGACGAGACGGTAGCCGTCGCCGAGGGTGTGGATGTGTTCGGCCAGCAGCTTCTGCAGGTGCGCCTCGACACCGTCCTTCACGAGACCCGGGTCGGCCCCCAGATCGTGGGCCGAGTCGTGCTCGATCGCCTCGATGGTGATGACGAGCTGCTCACCGGTCTTGTTCGTCACCGTCCAGCTGCCGTGGGCCTCGGTCAGGCTGCACGGCGGGCTCATCCAGTTCAGCGGCTTGTACGAGCCGCCGTCGGAATGGACGAGCACCGACCCGTCGGCCTTGACCATGAGCAGCCTGGTCGCGAGGGGCAGATGCGCCGTGAGGCGTCCGACGTAGTCCACGCTGCAGCGGGCGATGACGAGACGCACAGCTCGCCAGGCTACCGGGCAGGATGAGAGGTGGGCACCGCGAAACCACGCGGCTGCCGATCCGAGAGGTCGCACTCATGTCCGATCAACCCACGGTCAGACTCAACACGGGCGCGGGGATGCCGCAGCTCGGCTTCGGCGTGTTCAAGGTGCCGAACTCCGAGACAGCGGCCGCCGTTCGGAGCGCGCTCGAGGTCGGCTACCGCTCGATCGACACGGCCGCCATGTACGGCAACGAGGAGGGCGTCGGCCGGGCGATCCGCGAGAGCGGCCTGCCGCGCAACGACGTCTTCGTGACGACCAAGCTGAACAACGACGCGCATGGCAAGGAGAACGCTCTGCGCGCCTTCGAGCAGAGCCGGCGCCACCTCGGCTTCGACTACGTCGACCTGTACCTGATCCACTGGCCGCTGCCCAGGCGCGACCTCTACGTCGAGACGTGGCAGGCGCTCGAGACTCTCTACCGGGAGGGCGTCGCACGGGCGATCGGTGTCTCCAACTTCCACGTCCCGCACCTGCGACGGCTGCTGGACGAGAGCGGCGTGGTGCCCGCGGTGAACCAGATCGAGCTGCACCCGTACCTCGTGCAGACCGAGCTGCGCCAATTCCACGCCAAGCAGGGCATCCACACCGAGGCGTGGTCACCCCTCGCCAGGGGCCGCGAGCTGTTGACCGACCCGGTCATCACCATCCTCGCCGAGAAGTACGGCAAGACGCCGGCTCAGATCGTCATTCGATGGCACCTGCAGATCGGCAACATCGTCATTCCGAAGTCGGTCACACCCGCGCGGATCGCGGAGAACTTCGACGTGTTCGACTTCGAACTCGACGACGACGATCTCGACGGCATCACCGAGCTGGACCGTGGCAGGCGCACCGGGCCGAACCCCGACGACGGTTGAGCCGCCGGGCGCGCCGTCAGGACCGGGCTTCCTCGATCGCGTCGACGATCTCGCTGAGCACGCCGGTGATCTCGAAATCCTTCGGGGTGAACACCCGGGCCACGCCCTGGGCGCGCAGGGTCGCGGCGTCGGCCTCGGGAATGATTCCGCCGACGACCACCGGCACGTCGTCGAGCCCGGCCTCGCGCAACCCGTCCACCACGTCGGGGACGACCGACAGGTGCGAGCCGGACAGGATCGACAGCCCGACGACGTCGACATCCTCCTCGACCGCGGCGTTGACGATCTGGGCGGGCGTGAGCCGGATGCCCGAGTAGACGACCTCGAAACCGGCATCGCGGGCGCGCACCGCGATCTGCTCAGCACCGTTCGAGTGCCCGTCCAGCCCGGGCTTGCCGACGAGCAGCTTCAGCGGCCGGCCCAGCTCGGCGCCGAGGGCGCGGACGCGTTCCTGGACGGCGCCGAGGCCGCCCTCGTGGCCGCCGCCGCTGGCGCTCGCGACGCCGGTCGGCGGGCGGTACTCGCCGAACACCTCGCGCAGTACCCCGGACCACTCGCCGACGGTGACGCGGGCCCGGGCGCACGCGAGCGAGGCCTGCATGAGGTTCTCGTCGGTCTTCGCTGCGTCACGCAAGCGTGTCAGCGCCTCGTCGACGGCATGCGCGTCGCGGCCGGACCGCCATTCCCAGATCGCGCGCTTGGCGGACTCCTCGACAGCCGGGTCGACGGTCAGGATGCCGCCGTCCGTGCCGCCGACCAGCGGATTCGGCTCGGACTCGGTGTACTTGTTGACGCCGACGACGACGTCCTCGCCGGACTCGATGCGCCGACGCCGCAGCGCGAGCGACGAGACCAGAGCGGACTTCATGTAGCCCGACTCGACGGCGGCCACCGCGCCGCCCATCTCGAGCACCCGCTCGATCTCGGCGTGTGCGCCCCCCTTGATCTCGGCGACCTTGGCTTCGACCACCGGTGATCCGGTGAAGAGGTCGTCGTACTCGAGCAGATCGGACTCGTACGCGAGTACCTGCTGCATGCGCAGCGACCACTGCTGATCCCAGGCGCGGGGCAGGCCGAGGGCCTCGTTCCACGCCGGAAGCTGGACCGCCCGCGCTCGCGAGTCCCTCGACATCGTCACGGCGAGCATCTCGAGCAGGATGCGGTAGACGTTGTTCTCCGGCTGCGCCTCGGTGAGTCCGAGCGAGTTGACCTGCACGCCGTAGCGGAACCGGCGGTGCTTCGGGTCCCCTACGCCGTAGCGCTCCTGGGTGATCTCGTCCCACAGCTGCCCGAACGCGCGAAGCTTGCACATCTCCTCGACGAACCGCACGCCCGCATTGACGAAGAACGAGATGCGCGCGACGACCTCGCCGAACTGCTCCTGCGGCACCTGCCCCGAGTCACGGACCGCATCGAGCACCGCGATCGCCGTGCACAGGGCGAACGCGACCTCTTGGACGGGCGTCGCGCCGGCCTCCTGCAGGTGGTAGCTGCAGACGTTGATCGGGTTCCACTTCGGGACGTTCGCAACGGTGTACGCGATCATGTCGGTGATCAGCCGCAGCGACGGCGCCGGCGGGAACACGTACGTTCCCCGCGACAGATACTCCTTGATGATGTCGTTCTGCGTGGTGCCGGAGAGCTGCTTGCGCATCTCGGCAGGGTCGATACCGGCTGCCTCGGCGTGCTCGTCGCTGACGGTCAGGTACAACGCGAGCAGGTACATCGCCGGTGCGTTGATCGTCATCGACGTGTTCATCTTGTCGAGCGGGATGCCGTCGAAGAGCTGGCGCAGATCGCCCACGTGCGAGATCGGAACGCCCACCTTGCCGACCTCACCACGAGCCAGCTCGGCGTCGGGGTCGTACCCGGTCTGGGTCGGCAGGTCGAATGCGACCGACAGCCCGGTCTGACCCTTGCCGAGGTTGCGCCGATACAGCGCGTTGGACTCGGCGGCCGATGAGTGGCCCGCGTATGTGCGCATCAGCCAGGGCTTGTCACGACTGTCGTCCGTAGGGAACGGCATGGTGCACCTCCAGGCAACCCACCGAGTCTATTTGAGCAGGATCGCCGCAGCAGGCCGAAACCGGCGGCAGTGTGGCGGAGTTCGCAGCCGCCCGCCCCCGCCCGTCAGGCAGGTCGGACCGGGCAGCGATCGGTGGCGACGGCCGTCCTGCTCACGACCCGGCCGCCGCGGATCACCACCCGATCGGTCTGCGGATCTGCCAACGCCCCGCGAATGTCGGATGCCCGGATCGCCAGCAGGTCGGCGGGGTCCCCCGGTAGCAGCTGCACCGCCGGCAACCCCATCGCGATCCGGGCGTCGGCCGACACCGCCTGGTAGGCACGCTCGGGCGACAGGTGGGCGCCCCACACCAGCAGCGCGGCTGTGACCAGCGGATCGCCGCCTCCGAGCGGGTTGAAGGCGTCCTGGATGTTGTCACCGCCGGCGGCGACGACCACCCCGGCCGCGTGCAGCGCACTGATCGCCGTCAGGCCACGCGGAACCGGAGTCGGATGACTGCGCCCCTGCAGGTACAGGTTGGTGGCCGGGCACGTCACCACGCTGACACTGGCTGTCGCAAGGTCGGCGGCCACCTCCGCGACGACCTCTTCCGGCTGCACCCCGAGGCTCACGCAGTGGCTTGCGGTGACCGCCGCCGTCATCTCGGCCGCGGCAAGCTGTGCGGGCAGCCGCGCCAGCGTCAGGACCGACGAGTCGAGCGTCTCGTCGATATGCAGGTCCAGGGGCACGGCGTGGTCGCGGGCCACGTCCAGAAGCAGTGCCACGGCCGCATCCGGGTCCGGATCGCGGTAGGGCGCGCCGCCGACCAAGTCCGCCCCGGTGACAAGCGCGTCGCGCAGTGCCGCAACATTGCCGACTGCCTCTGACGAGCCACACACCGGGGTGTTCACCATCGCGACGATCTGCAGCGTGACGACGTCGACCAGCTCGGCGCGCAGCTCGACCATCACCTTCACAAACGTGGCGCCGGTGCGTTCGCCGACGTCGACATGGGTCCGTATCGCGGTCACACCGCGATCGACCATCTGCAGGGCCGCGCGGCGCGCGCGCTCGAGAACCTCGCCGGGCTCGGCATGTTCCCGGTAGCTCTGCCAGCTGGCAACGGCAGTCGAAAGGTCTCCGGCCGCAGGCGTCGTCAGCTGGGCTGTCAGCGCCTTCTCCAGATGGGTGTGCGGCTCGACAGGTGCCGGCAACAGGAGATACCCGGAAAGCTCCAGGCCGCCCCGAGCGCCGCTGTGCCCCTCGACGGCGTCGATCACTCCGTCTCGAACGACGACATCGACGGTCGCACCGGTTGCGAGCCGGACGCCGCTCAGGGTCAACGAAGCGGGCACAGGGAGTTTCCGATCTTGACGAGGTGCCGAGGACTGTATCGCCGAGGCAGCCGTTAGCAGGGGATCAGCCGGCACGGACGGATGAGCGGCGCATGATGGACGCGTGGGCGCGTCCATCCCCGAGACGATCACGGTGCTGATCGCCCTGGCGGTGCTCGTACTGGTGATGCGCTGGGTGTTCGGCGCCAAACGGGGCGTCCGCCGGCCGCCGATCGACGCGGCCCGGTCCGAGGAACTGGGTCTGCTCGCAGTCGTGGCAACCGCCTTGTCGCGCGACGGCGCCGAGCGAACGAGTGCCCTGCTCGGTGACGCCGGCATCCGCTCGTCCATGTCTCGCCGCCGTGACGGCAATTACGACGTCCTGGTCTTCGCCGGCGACCTGCCGCAGGCGCGCCAATTGCTGGCCTGAACGGCGACGCTTCGCGCTAAGCGCCGAAGGTCTGCGACTCGGTGCGGATCACGTCGGCGCCCAGCGCGCGCAGTTGTTCCTCGAAGCGGACGTAACCCCGATCGATGTGGTGGACCTCGGCGACCTCGGTCACGCCTTCGGCGACCAGCCCGGCGATGACGAGACCGACGCCGGCCCGGATGTCCGTTGCCCGCACCGGCGCACCCGAGAGCCGCTCCTTGCCACGGATGACCGCGTGGTGCCCGTCGGTCCGGACGTCGGCGCCCATCCGGGCGATCTCGTCGCAGAACATGAACCGAGCCTCGAAGAGGTTCTCGGTGATCATTGCCGTGCCGTCGGCGACCGACAGCAACGCGATCGCCTGGGGCTGCAGGTCCGTTGCCAGGCCCGGATAGGGCAAGGTCACCACGTCGAAGCTGCGCGGCCGCTCGGTCATCGCGACCCGGAAGCCGTCGTGACGCACGTCGATGTCGGCGCCCGCGTGGGCGAGCTTGTCGAGGGCGATACGCAGGTGCTCGGCGTCGGCTCCGAGGACCGTGATGTCGCCGCGCGTCGCCACCGCGGCCATCGCCCACGTGCCGGCGACGATCCGGTCCGGTACCGCGTCATGCGATGCCGGGTGCAGGGCGTCCACGCCGGTGATGGCGATCGTCGAGGTGCCGATGCCCTCGATGTCGGCTCCCATGGCCACCAACATGCGGCACAGGTCGACGATCTCGGGCTCGCGGGCGGCGTTGTCGATGACCGTCGTCCCCTTTGCCAGCGTGGCCGCGGTCAGGATGTTCTCGGTGGCGCCCACGCTCGGGAAGTCCAGCCAGATCGACGCCCCTTGCAGTGACGGCGCCTCGGCGACGACGTAGCCGTGCTCGACCCTGACCTCGGCGCCCATGCGTGACAGCCCCGCGAAATGCATGTCGAGCGGCCGCGAGCCGATGGCGTCGCCACCGGGCAGCGCGACCTTGGCCCGGCCGGTCCTCGCGAGCAGCGGACCGAGGACACAGATCGAGCCGCGGATCTTTCGGACCAGCTCGTACGGCGCCTCCCAGGCCGGCTCCTCCGGGACGTCGATGCGCACGCGGTCGCTCGCGCCATCGGCCGTCTCGGTCTCGGTGACCGAGCAGCCGAGACGTCCGAGCAGCTCGTGCATGATCGTGACGTCGGAGATGGCGGGCAGATTGCCGATCGTCGATTCGCCTGGCGCCAGCAGCGCGGCCGCCATCAGCTTCAGGACGCTGTTCTTCGCACCGACCACCCGGACATCGCCGGCCAGCCGGGCGCCACCGGTCACTCGCAACACCTGCACCGAACCAGGCTAACCGTCCGTCTCGTCGCGGCAGTTAGGGTCACCCACATGGCCGTGCACCTGACGCGCATTTACACCAAGACCGGCGACGACGGCACGACGGCTCTGGGTGACATGTCACGGGTGCGCAAGACCGACGCCCGTGTGGGCGCGTACGCGGAGTGTGACGAGACCAACGCGGCGATCGGAGCGGCCCTCGCGCTGGGGCAGCTTGCCGATGACGTCGCGGCTGTCCTCGTGCAGGTGCAGAACGATCTGTTCGACCTCGGTGCGGACCTGTGCACGCCGGTGGTGCCGGCCCCGCAGTACCCGCCGCTGCGCGTCACCGCCGAGTACGTCTCCCGGCTCGAGGCCTGGTGCGACGAGTTCAACGAGCGACTGCCGAAGCTCGACAGCTTCATCCTGCCGGGTGGCACACCGGGTGCTGCCCTGCTGCACCAGGCCCGAACGATCGCGCGGCGCGCCGAACGCAGCGCGTGGGCGCTCTACGAAGCCGACCCCGAGCGGACGAACCGGGAGGCGCTGCTCTACCTCAACCGGCTGTCTGACCTGCTGTTCATCCTGGCCCGGGTCGCGAACCCCGGCGGCGACGTCCTGTGGAAGCCCGGCGGCGACCGCTGAGCCCACTCAGCCCGCCTGGCGATCGGGCTCAGGAACGTGGGGCCGAGGCCTCGAGCCACGAGACGAAGCCGGTGAAGCCGCCCTCACCGAACGCCATGATCGCGACAGCGTCGCCGTAGCGGCACTCGACCACGACCGCGGACGACGGAAGGGCATTGTGCTCGGCCGGCGTGGGCGGCCGGTGGCCGACGACGGTCAGCTGGTTGCGAGCCAGCACCTTGCTCGGCCGGGTGCCGATACCGAGCGCGCGGTACCACCGGAACTCGCCGCCGGCATAGCGCGCGATGCCGTACACCCAGCGCTCGTTGCGTACGCGAAACGCGACTGGTTGGCCGCCGGCGACGCGCAGCATGTAGTGCTGCCGGGCGAGGACCGCGATGAACAGGACGAGGACGACAACCGCCGCACACGCCGCGATCAGATCGACAACGTGCACGGCTGTCCTTCGCTACCCGCGCCGGATCAAACCGATTCGCCGGCGGCGCGGAGACGGGCGAGCGCGCGGTTGCGCGCCTCTTCGGCTCCTGGTCCGTCGTCCTGCTGCGCCCGCTCGAGTGCGGCACGCGCGCGAGCGGTGTCGATGTCCTCGGCGGGCTCCGCCATCTCGGCGAGTACCGAGACGCTCTCGCCGACCGACAGGAATCCGCCGTGTACCGCCACCCGCAACTCGGATTCGTTGGCCCGGTCGATGCGCACCACCCAGCCCGGCTCGAGTGCCGCAAGCAACGGTGCGTGTCCGGGCAGGATGCCGATCTCGCCCGCGGCCGTGCGCGCGTAGACGGCGGTGGCCTCCCCCGACCACAACGCCCGCTCGACCGAGACGAGCTCAACCTGCATGGTTGCCATGAGCTTCGACCTCAGGCGTTCTTGAGCTCGTGCGCCTTGCGCTCGAGGTCCTCGATGCCGCCGCACATGAAGAAGGCCTGCTCGGGATACTCGTCGAAGTCACCCGCGGTGAGCCGCTTGAACGCGTCGATGGTCTCCTCGACGGGGACGAACGACCCGGGGATGCCGGTGAACTGCTCGGCGACGAACGTGTTCTGCGAGAGGAACCGCTCGATGCGCCGGGCGCGGCCGACGATGATCTTGTCCTCTTCGGACAGCTCGTCGATACCGAGGATCGCGATGATGTCCTGCAGTTCCTTGTACCGCTGCAGGATCTGCTTGGTCCGCTGTGCCACGTCGTAGTGCTCCTGGCCGATGTACTGGGCGTCGAGGATGCGCGACGTGGAGTCGAGAGGGTCGACGGCCGGGTAGATGCCCTTCTCGGAGATCGGCCGGGAGAGCACGGTCGTCGCGTCGAGGTGCGCGAACGTGGTGTGCGGCGCAGGGTCGGTGATGTCGTCGGCGGGCACGTAGATCGCCTGCATCGAGGTGATCGAGTGGCCGCGCGTCGAGGTGATGCGCTCCTGCAACTGACCCATCTCGTCGGCAAGCGTCGGCTGGTATCCCACCGCGGACGGCATGCGGCCGAGCAGCGTGGACACCTCGGAACCAGCCTGGGTGAAACGGAAGATGTTGTCGATGAACAGCAGCACGTCCTGCCGCTGGACGTCGCGGAAGTACTCGGCCATGGTCAGCGCCGACAGCGCCACCCGAAGCCGGGTGCCCGGCGGCTCGTCCATCTGGCCGAAGACGAGCGCGGTCTTCTCGAGTACGCCCGACTCGGTCATCTCGGTGATGAGGTCATTGCCCTCGCGGGTGCGCTCGCCGACCCCGGCGAACACCGACACACCACCGAAGTTCTCGGCGACGCGGTAGATCATCTCCTGGATCAGCACCGTCTTGCCGACGCCGGCACCACCGAACAGGCCGATCTTCCCACCGACCACGTACGGCGTCAGCAGGTCGATGACCTTGATCCCGGTCGCGAACATCTCGGTCTTGCTCTCGAGCTGGTCGAACGGCGGGGGCGCGCGGTGGATGGACCACCGCTCCTTGATGTCGAGCTCGTCGGCGCGGACGTCCAGCGGCTCACCGAGCGTGTTGAAGACGTGGCCGAGCGTGACGTTGCCGACGGGCACCGTGATCGGCGAGCCGGTGTCGGTCACCTCGGCGCCGCGCACCAGGCCGTCGGTCGGTTGCAACGCGATGGCGCGAACCATGTCGTCGCCGATGTGCTGGGCCACCTCGAGCGTCAGCGTCTTCGAGAGTTCACCCAGCTCGATCGCGACGGTGAGGGCGTTGAAGAGTTCGGGCATGGAGTTGCGGCCGAACTCGACGTCGACCACCGGCCCGATGACGCGCACGACGCGCCCGGTGGCGGCCTCGACTGCCGCCGTGTCGGTCTCGTTCTCGAAGAGCGTGGTCATCACTGCTCGCTTCCTGCTGCCGCGAGAGCGTCGGCGCCGCCGACGATCTCGCTGATTTCCTGGGTGATCTCGGCTTGGCGTGCTTGGTTGGCCAGGCGGGTGTACGTGCGGATCAGCTCGGTCGCGTTGTCGCTCGCCGACTTCATGGCCCGACGACGCGCCGCGGACTCGGACGTCGCCGACTCGAGCAGCGCCGAATAGATGCGCGCGCTGATGTAGCGCGGCAACAACGCCGCGATGAGCAGCTCGGGCTCCGGCTCGAACTCGTACGCCGGCTGCGGACCCTCGTCCTTGGCCTGCTCGGTAGCCTCTTCGGCCGCATCGCGGACGGGCGAGACAAGCACGGCGACCGGGCTCTGGCTCACCGAGTTCACGAACCTGGTGAACACCACGTGCAGCTCGTCGATGCCCGGCCTGCCGTCGTACTCGCCCTCGGAGGTCGCGGTGAGCGCCCCGACCACCGTCTCGGTCGCGCCACGCGCATCGGCGAAGTTGGGCTGTTCGGAGAAGCCCGTCCAGCTGCCGGCCAGCTCGATGCGCCGGAAGTTGTAGTAACCGGTGCCCTTGCGGCCGATGACGTAGCGGACGACGTCTTTGCCGTCGCGCTCGAGACTGGCCGCGAGCTGGTTGGCCAGCTTGATCGCGTTGGCGTTGTAGCCGCCCGCGAGCCCGCGGTCGCTCGTGATGAGCAGGATGCCCGCCCGCCGAGGCGACTCGACGCCGGTGAGCATCGGATGCTTCAGCGAGGCGTTGTTGCCCAGCGCCGCGAGCGCCTTGGTCAGCTCGCTGGCGTACGGGCGCGCAGCCTTCATCCGCGCCTGCGCCTTGACGATGCGCGACGCTGCGATGAGCTCCATCGCCTTGGTGATCTTCTTGGTCGACTGGACCGAACGAATCCGGCGCCGGTAGACGCGAAGCTGGGCTCCCACGACTCAGACCGCCTATTCGCTCTCGTCGGCCGGGTTGTCGGCAGCCTGGCCGCTCGCCTCGGGCGCGCTGTTCTCACCCTCGTTGGCGGAGCGGTCACCAGCGGTGCCGGCTCGATCGGCGGCGCCGTGGTCGGCCGCGTCGGCCTCGGACGGCTGGAACTGCTTCTTGAACTCGGTGACGAGCTTCTCCATCGTCGAGACCATGTCGTCCTCGAGCGCCTTGGCGTTGGCGAGCGTGTCGAACAGCTCTGGCGAGTTGTGCGCGACGAAGTCGAGCAGTTCGGCCTCGAACCGCCGGATGTCCTCGACGGCGATGTCGTCCATCTTGCCGGTGGTACCGGCCCAGATCGAGACGATCTCGCGGCCTACCGGGAACGGCGAGGACGCCGGCTGCTTGAGCAGCTCGACCATGCGCGCGCCCCGGGCGAGCTGCTGCTGGCTGGCCTTGTCGAGGTCGGATCCGAACGCCGCGAATGCCTCGAGCTCGCGGTATTGCGCCAGGTCGACGCGCAGGCGGCCGGAGACGGCGCGCATGGCCTTCGGCTGGGCGGCGCCACCGACGCGCGACACCGAGATGCCGACATTGATGGCCGGGCGGACGCCGGCGTTGAACAGGTCGGTCTCGAGGAAGCACTGGCCGTCGGTGATCGAGATGACGTTCGTCGGGATGTAGGCCGACACGTCGTTGCCCTTGGTCTCGATGACGGGCAGGCCGGTCATCGAGCCCCCGCCCAGGTCGTCGGAGAGCTTCGCGCAGCGCTCGAGCAGCCGGGAGTGCAGGTAGAACACGTCGCCGGGATACGCCTCGCGGCCAGGCGGGCGGCGCAGCAGCAGCGAGACGGTGCGGTACGCCTCGGCCTGCTTGGTGAGGTCGTCGAACACGATCAGGACGTGCTTGCTGTCGTACATCCAGTGCTGGCCGATGGCCGAACCGGTGTACGGCGCGAGGTACTTGAATCCGGCGGAGTCCGACGCGGGGGCCGCAACGATGGTCGTGTACTCGAGCGCACCGGCCTCCTCGAGCGTGTCGCGGGAGGCTGCGATCGTCGAGCCCTTCTGGCCGATCGCGACGTAGATGCAGCGCACCTGCTTGGCGGGGTCGCCGGTCTTCCAGTTGTCGCGCTGGTTGATGATCGCGTCGAGACAGACCGTCGTCTTGCCGGTCTGCCGGTCGCCGATGATCAGCTGGCGCTGACCCCGCCCGATGGCGGTCATCGCATCGATCGCCTTGATGCCGGTGAGCAGTGGCTCGCGGACCTCCTTGCGCTGAACCACCGACGGCGCCTGCAATTCGAGGGCGCGGCGGCCGTCGGCGGGGATCTCGCCGCCGCCGTCGATCGGCTGGCCGAGCGGGTTGACGACCCGGCCGAGGTAGGCGTCGCCCACGGGCACCGAGAGGATCTCGCCGGTGCGCTTGACCTGCTGGCCCTCCTCGATCGCGGAGGCGTCGCCGAGGATGACGACACCGATGTCGCGGACGTCGAGGTTCAGCGCGATACCCAGTGTGCCGCCCTCGAACTCCAGCAGCTCGTTGGTCATCGCGCTGGGCAGGCCCTCGACTCGGGCGATCCCGTCACCGGTCTCGGCGACGATGCCGACCTCCTCGCGCGAGGCTTCGGGCGAGTAGGACGAGACGTAGCTCTCGATCGCGCTACGGATCTCGTCAGCGGAGATGGTCAGCTCTGCCATCAGCGTTTCCTTGTCTGGTCGATGCTACGTAGGTCGGTCGGATGCCGGTCAACCGGCGAGTGCGGCGCGGGCGGAGGCGAGGCGGGCGGAGACGCTGCCGTCGATCAGCTCGTCCCCGACCCGGATGACCAGGCCGCCGCGGACGGTGGGGTCGACCGCCGTGCGGACGCTGATCACGCGGCCGTAGAGCTGCGTGAGCGCTTCGGCGAGCCGGCGCTGCTGGGCATCCGTCAACGGGACGGCCGAGAGCACCTTCGCCACCGAGCGGGCCCGCAGCGCCGCGGCCATCTCGAGCAGGTTGTCGATCGCGAGCCGAACGCTGCGCTTGCGCTGGCTGGTGACCGCATGCTCGACGAGCGCCAGTGTCAGGGGGTGCACCTTGTCGCCGAGGACTGATTCGAGCAGCGTGACGCGGCGGGTGCCGGGGACCGACTGGTCATCGAGCAGGCTCACCAGGTCGGACTCCACTTCGAGGATCCGCTCGAACCGGAACAGCTCGTCCTCGACCTCGTCGAGCGAGCCCTGCTGCTCGGCGGCGCGGAAGAGCGCCTCGTCGGCAATCGTCTCGAGCGCGTCCAGGAGGTTCCACGCCGAGGACCACCGAAGCGACACCGCGTCCTTGACGAGCTGCAGCGCGCTCGTGCCGATCTTGCCGTCGAGCAGACGCTGGGCCAGCTGCTCCCGGGACTCGGGCGCGGTTGCCGGGTCGCCCAGGTTGCGCCGCAGCCGGGGCTGGCCGTTGAGCAGCTCGGCGACCGCGTAGAGCTCGGCGGACAGCCCGCTCAGCCCGTCGGCGGTCGTGAAGCGGCCCGCCACGGCCTCTGCGCGCTCGCGCAGCGTGGCGAGCGCCTCCCGGCTGGCTGCGTGGATCACGAGGGGCTACCCGCGGATTCCTGAGCCTCGAGACCGGCGATGAAGGCGTCGACGGTCGAGCGCACCTGCGCGTCGTCGGCCAGTCGCTGATCGACGATCTTCTCGGCCAGCTCGACCGCGAGCGTGCCGATCTCACTGCGCAGCTCACGCACCACGGCGCCGCGCTGGCTAGCCAGCTGCTCCTCGCCGCGGGCGATGATGCGCGCCGACTCCTCCCGCGCCTGGGCCCGCAGTTCCTCGACGATGCGCTGGGCCTCGGCCCGTGCGCTCTCGCGGATCTGCGCCGCCTCGCTGCGCGCCTCGGCCAGCTGGCGCTGGTACTGCTCGAGAGTCGCCTGCGCCTGCTGCTGCGCCGCCTCGGCGCGGGCGATGCCACCCTCGATCGTGTCCCGGCGCGCGGCGTACGTCGCCTCGAAGCGGGGCACGACGTACTTGCGCACCAGGTAGAACAGGATGCCGAAGATGATGAGGACGAGAACGAACTCGGACCACACGAAGTTCAGTGGACTCGGTTCGCTCGAGGCGGTTAGGCGCGACATCGTGGTTGCTCACTCCTCCAGGCGGATCGGCGACGCAGATCAGGTGTTGCTGGACTTGAGCACGAATGCGAGTGCGATACCGATGATCGCCAGTGCTTCGGAGAGCGCGAAGCCGAGGAACGCAATCGTCTGCAGCCGGCTCTGCATCTCGGGCTGACGTGCCGTGCCGTTGATGTAGGCGGCGAAGACGATGCCGACGCCGATTCCGGGGCCGATTGCGGCAAGGCCGTAACCAACCATGTTGAGCGTGCCGCCTGCCATTGCGTTTCCTTTCGTAGTTCGGTCGTCATGACCGATGGGGTTGATCCTCGGATGCGCGACGTGCGCGGAACCTGTCGAACTCAGTGCTCGGCTGCTTGCGCACCCGCTATGTAGCTCGCAGTGAGCAACGTGAAGACGTACGCCTGCAGGGTCGCGACCACGATCTCGAGGAACCCGATCGCGATTCCCATGACGTACGCGAGGACACCGGCGGGCTTGAGCACGGGGCTACCGGTCGCGTGCAGCAGCAGGTACGCGCCACCCGTGGAGAACAGGACGATCAAGAGGTGACCGGCGAACATGTTCGCGAACAGTCGCAGCGACAGCGTGATCGGCCGCACGATGACGTTCGAGAGGAACTCGAGCGGGGCCACCAGCCAGATGAGGTACCAGGGCACGCCCGAGGGCACCGTGACCTGCTTGAGGTACCCGAGCGGGCCCTTGGTCACCATGCCGACGGCGTTGTAAAGGATCCAGACCAGCGCGGCCAGACCGTACGCGTAGTTCACGCGGGAGAACGTCGGGAACTGCAGGAACGGCACGATGCCGAACAGGTTGTTGACGATGATGAAGAAGAACAGCGATACCAGCAGCGGCACCCAGCGCAGGAAGTCCGGGCCGATGACGTCGCGGCCCACGCTGTCGCGGATGAAGCCGTAAGCCGACTCACCGAAGAACTGCCGCTTGCTCGGGACGACCTCACCTCGGCGGGACGTGTACCAGAGGAAGAAGAACGCGAGCACTGCTCCGAGCAGGAGCAGCATGCCAGGCTTGGTGAGGACGGGAATATAGCCGTGCTGGTCCCACTTGTGGCCCAAGAAATCGGGCAGGAAGAAGTCGATGGGCCCAGGGGCCGTGAAGCCCGCTGCCGCCGGACTGCTCACTTCTTCTCTCCTCGGTGGTCGCGACCTCGCCGCTCGGGAGCGGATCCGTCGTCCTTGTCCTTGGTTGCGGCCGAATCGGCGTCGCTCGTGCCGTCGCCTCGAAAAACGTAGCGGGCGAAGACCAGATACATGCCGAACAGCATTCCGACGACGATGCCGATGGGTACGAGGTAGGCCATATGCAGCCATCTACCGAGTGCCCACCCGATGAAACCGTAGAAAGCAACTCCGGCTACGAGGTATCCGAAGGCTGCCCACGGGTCCTGGTCGCCTTGCCCCGGAGGGCCCGGTGACGCCTGCTTCGTCATCGTTCAACGCACTCTAACAAGCAGGTGCTCAGTCACGGACGGCGGGTGGCCGGGCGTCGCGCACCTGCAGCGCGACCCCGACGAGCACGCCGACGACGAGTCCGACGGCCAGTGCCGGGACGTCCGCGACGCTCGGATCGACGATCGCCAACGCGGCCAGCAGGAGCATCGCTGCGGTCGTATAGGTCGACAGGGCCATCGCGGTCGCGATCAGCGGGGACAGCGCCGCGCCCGCTCGCACCGCGAGGATGCCGAGGACGAAGATGGCTGCCGTGATCGCCACCCCGGCGGCGAAGCTCAGCGCCGCGCGGTGGCCGTTGCCGGACAACGCGCCGTACGTCGCCGCGCCGAGGACACCGGGGATCGCGAACGACACGACGCGCACCGGGATCGGGATCATCGTCGGCGTGCGTCGACCCTGGCCGCTCGGTGGCGTGTACGCGCGCACCAACGTGCGTCGTACGGCGGACATGCGGCCCAGGGTACTGAGCGGCGCCCCGGCGCCCGTCCTCGTCACGGCTTGACCCGGTCTGCGATCCGGCCGCCCGCGGGCGGCACCGCCGGGAGCGTGCCCGGTGGCACCGCGGGGGTTGCGCGCCGGGCACGCAACCCGGGCACCAGTGAGAAGACGCCCCCGACGGCCCCGACGAGCACGACGACGACGATGGCCCACGGGCCGCGGTAGATCGACACGGCTACTCCGCCGAGGGCGAGCAGAGCTGACCAGAAGTAGAGGAGCAGGACCGCGCGCCGGTGACTGTGGCCCAGTTCGAGCAGCCGGTGGTGCAGGTGCTGCTTGTCCGGCGCGAACGGGGACTGGCCGCGTGCCACCCGCCGGATTACGGCGAGGACCAGGTCGACGAACGGCACCGCGAGCACCGCGATCGGGATGAGCAGCGGCAGCGCGAGCGGGAGGGACCCGACCCCGCTGAACGCCTGCGGGTCGGCATTGGTGGTGGCCGTCGTGGCGCCCGCGGACAGGATGAGCCCGACCAGCATGGAGCCGGAGTCGCCCATGAAGATGCGTGCCGGCGAGAAATTGTGCGGCAGGAAGCCGATACAGGTGCCGGCCAGTGCGGCGGTCAGCAGCGTCGGCGCGGCCGCGACGTTGAGATAGCCGTGCCGGGCCAGGTAGTACGAGAAAGCGAAGAAGGCGCTGGCGCCGATGGCGGTGACGCCCGCAGCCAGCCCGTCGAGCCCGTCGATGAAGTTCACGGCGTTGATGGTGAGCACCGTCAGCAGAATGGTCACCGGGATCGCGAGGTCACGGCCGAGGCTGACCGTCCCGTAGCCGGGCAGGTAGAAGTCCGCGAGCTGCACGCCGCCCTTGGTCACCATGATCCCGGTCGCGAGGACCTGGCCGGCGAGTTTGGTCAGCGAATCGAGCTCGAAGCGGTCGTCCAACACCCCGATGGCGCAGATGATGGCGCCCGAGACGAGGACCCACGTGATTTCCGGTCCGTTGCTGAACGAGCCGCGCAGCGCCGGCAGCCGGGCGGCCACGAAGATCGCCATCACGAACCCCAGCAACAGGGCGACCCCACCCATTCGCGGCGTGGCAACCGCATGGACGTCCCGGTCCCGGGGCCGCGCCACCGCTCCCCAGAAAATGGCGACCCGCCGGGCGAGCGGGGTGAACAGATAGCTACCGGCGGCCGCGATCGACGCGACCAGCGCGAATTCGAGTCCCGGGTGGTGGACGGCCATCAGCCTGCGACGTCCGGGACGACCTCGCGCAACGCCTCGATGTCGATGGCGCCCGCGCGCAGCAGCTTCGGCACCTCCCCGGTGACGTCGACGATGGTCGATGCGACGCCGGTCGTGGCCGGCCCGCCATCCAGGTAGACGGTCACGTCGTCGCCCAGCTGCTGCTGTGCCTCGGCGGCCGTGAGCGCCGGGGGGCGTCCGGAGACATTCGCGCTCGACACCGCCATCGGGCCGGTCGTCTCGAGCAGCTCGATGGCGACCGGGTGCAGGGGCATGCGCACCGCGACCGTGCCGCGGGCGTCGCCGAGATCCCAGCTCAGCGACGGCGCGTGCTGCACGACGAGGGTGAGGCCACCCGGCCAGAATGCCTCGATGAGGCTCCAGGTGCGGTCGGGGATGTGGGTGACGATGCCGTGGAGGGTCGTCCAGGACCCGACGAGCACCGGGACGGGCATGTCGCGCCCACGCCCCTTGGCGGCGAGCAGGTCGGCGACCGCCACCGCGTCGAACGCGTCGGCGCCCACTCCGTAGACCGTGTCGGTGGGCAGCACCACGAGCTGTCCGGACGCGACGCTGTGGGCGGCAGCGCTGATCGCCGCACCCCGGACATCGCCGTCCGAGCAGTCGTAGAAGAGAGCCACCCGGTCATCCTGCCTCACCGCCCACCGGCAACTCAGCGCCGGACGGCCACCGCGAACCGCGGACGCCCGGACAGATCGCGTCGATCGGCGACGTCACGCCAGGCGCCGGCGGCGGCGAGCAGCCGCGGCACGGCCTCGGCGTGGGTGTCGTCGTGCTCGAGGGCGAGCACTCCGCCGGGGCGCAGCAGCTGGGCGGCCCGGGCCAGCACGTCCGGGATGACGGCGAGGCCGTCCACTCCGGCGAACACCGCCTCGGCCGGATCGGCACGAACCTCCGGCTCGACCGGCGTGGCCAAGGGCACGTACGGCGGGTTGCTGACAACGGCGTCGGCCCGTCCGGCCAGCTCGCCCAGCAGCCCGGGATCGGCGACGTCGCCGCCCACGACCTGTACGCCGGTGCCTTCGGCGTTGCGGCGCAACCAGTGCAGGGCCGGTTCGAGGAGTTCGACCGCGTACACGGCCGCGCCCGGCAGCTCGGTGGCGAGCGCGAGCGCGAGCGCGCCGCTGCCCGAGCAGAGGTCCACGACGACCGGTTGGGGGCGGCCGGCCAGGTGCGGCAGCACGGCGTCCACGAGCAGTTCGGTCTCGGGCCTCGGGACGAAGACACCTGCGCCGACGGGTAGCACGAGGTACCGGAACGGTGCGGTGCCGACGATGTGCTGCAGCGGCTCACGGCCGGCGCGCCGTGTGACCGACGCCCGGAACGCCTCAGCAACCGCCGGGAGCACCGAGTCCACGATGCTCAAGCGCACCCGCTCGATGCCGAGTGCGTGTGCCAGCAACAATTCGGCGTCGACGCGCGGCGACAAGACCCCGGCGGTCGCCAGCCGGTGTGCCGCCTCGGCGAGCAGCGCACCCCGGCGGGGCGACGGCGTGCCCGCCGCCGCGCCGTCGTCTGCCCGACCGGTCATGAGCTGGCGAGCAGGGCGTCCGTGTCCGCTTTGTGCAGCGCTGCGATGACGTCCTCGAGCGCGCCGTCGAGCACCTGGTCGAGGTTGTAGGCCTTGAAACCGACCCGGTGGTCGCTGATGCGGTTCTCGGCGAAGTTGTAGGTGCGGATCCGCTCGGAGCGGTCCACCGTGCGCACCTGGGAGCGCCGCGCGTCGGACGCGGCCGCGTCGGCCTGGTCCTGCGCCGCGGCGAGCAACCGGGCGCGCAGCACCCGCAGGCCGGCCTCGCGGTTCTGCAGCTGGCTCTTCTCGTTCTGCATCGACACGACCGTGCCGGTGGGAAGGTGCGTGATGCGCACCGCAGAGTCGGTCGTGTTCACGCTCTGCCCGCCCGGGCCGGACGACCGGAACACGTCGATGCGCAGGTCGTTGGGGTCGATCTCGATCTCGACGTCCTCGGCCTCGGGCAGGACCAGGACACCGGCCGCCGAGGTGTGGATGCGGCCCTGGGATTCGGTGGCGGGGACGCGCTGCACGCGGTGCACTCCCCCTTCGTACTTCAGGTGCGCCCACACCCGGTCGTCGGCCTTGCGCGCCCGCACCGCCACGGTGACCGACTTCTTTCCGCCCAGCTCGGTCGGCTCGTCGTCGAGCACCTCGATCGCCCAACCCTGCCGCTCGGCGTAGCGCAAGTACATGCGCAGCAGATCAGCGGCGAACAGGGCGGACTCGTCCCCGCCTTCGCCTGCCTTGATCTCGAGGATGACGTCCTTACCGTCGTTCGGATCCTTCGGCAGCAACAGCTCGCGCAGCCGCGCCTCGAGTTCAGCGATCCTGACCACCAGCGCGTCGGCCTCGGCGGCGAAGGAAACGTCCTCACCGGCGAGTTCGCGGGCCGCCTCGACGTCGCCGCGAGTTGCGTCGAGCTCGTTGGCCGCGGAGATGATCGGCGCCAGCTCGGCGAACCGGCGGCCGAGCCGCCGGGCGACGGCTTGGTCGCCGTGCACCGCCGGGTCGGAGAGCTGCCGCTCGACGTCGGCGTACTCGGCGCGCAGCGCAGGCAGCCGGCCCGTCGAATCGGTGCCGGGTTCGGTCGCGCTCATCCCGCCCCTCCTCTGTCTCGTACCGCTCGTCGCTGCCAGTGGTCCGCCGCCGACTCGGAGCTCAGGATGCGGACACACGAACGGCGCCCGCCGTCCGCACACGGTGCGGGCGACGAGCGCCGTCGGACGAGCTAGGAGTTGCGAACGCGCTTGCCGTAGCGCTTCTCGAACTTGTCGACGCGGCCGCCGACGTCCATGATCTTCTGCTTGCCCGTGTAGAACGGGTGGCAGGCGGAGCACACGTCGGCGTGGAGCTGGCCGGACTTGGCCGTGCTGCGCGTCGTGAACGTGTTGCCGCAGGAACAGGTCACCTCGGTGACCACGTAGTCGGGGTGGATGCCGTTCTTCACTTCGGGTCCCTTCGCGCCGCGGCTGCTCGCTGCGGCAGATGATGGCCGCCGGGTCGTCCGTCCTGCCTGGGGCGCGGACGTGCGGACGTGAACCGGAGCCGGGGTGGTGTGGCGTCCAGTCTGCCAGCCGTTTCGCCGGCAAACCAAAACATCTTCTGAACGCCCGGAACGCTCCCGATGTTCCACTTCTGTACGGACCGGAAGATTTCGACCATTGCGGGGTAAGACTTCGCTGCGTAGCGTCCGAAACACCGATGCAACAAAGGTGTGCTTCGTCACATGGCAGAACGGCGGCACGCCCTCGATGCGAAGGAGCGTGCGGCGTGGCCGAAACCAGCAGGGCACGAGTTCCGGGCGAAGGTCGGGCGGTCGGGGCCGGTCGGAGGGCCGGAGCGGCCCGAGCCCTCAGCGGCATGAGGGCAATCCGAGCCGTGACGCCACGCCGCGGCCGTCGCCGCCTTCTCGCTGCGACGCTCGGAGTCACCGTGGCCGCGTCGGTGCTGAGCGCCTGCAGCAGCGGTGGCGGCCAGAGCCAGCCGACGTTGCATTTCTATAACTTCCCGGACAACTCCGGCGCGGTCCAGCAGGCGGTCGACACGTGCACCGCGCAGAGCGGTGGCCGGTACCGGATCGAGTACAACAAGCTCCCGTCCGCAGCCGACGGGCAGCGCCAGCAGCTGGTGCGGCGCCTCGCGGCGAAGGACAAGTCGCTCGACATCCTCGGCTTGGACGTCACCTGGGAGGCGGAGTTCGCCGAGGCGGGCTGGATCCTGCCCTGGACCGGCACGAACCAGCAGAAGGCGTCCGACGGCACCCTGAAGGTGCCGCTGGATACGGCGACCTGGAAGGGCCAGCTCTACGCCGTCCCGTACAACAGCAACACCCAGCTGCTCTGGTACCGAAAGGACCTCGTCCCCAACCCGCCCAAGACCTGGGACGAGATGATCACGATGGCCGAGCAGCTGGCCAAGCAGGGCAAGCCGCATCTGATCGAGATTCAGGGCGCGCAGTACGAGGGTGCGGTCGTCTGGTTCAACACCCTGCTCGCGAGCGCGGGCGGCAGCGTCCTGGACCCGAGCGCGACCAAGATCTCGATGGGCGACCCGGCGGTCCAGGCCCTCACGATCATGAAGCGGCTGGCGAGTTCGCCGGCGGCCGACCCGTCCCTGTCGGTCCAGATGGAGGACCAGAACCGGCTGGCTATGGAGAGCGGCACGGCGGCGTTCCAGCTGAACTACCCGTTCGTATACCCCTCGATGAAGGCGGACCAGCCGAAGATCTTCAAGAACTTCGCATGGGCGCAGTACCCGAGCGTCACCGCGAACGCGCCGAGTCACGTGACTATCGGCGGTATCGACCTGGCGATCAGTAAGTACTCGCCGCACGCCGACCTGGCGTTCGAGGCGGCGCTGTGCCTGCGCAACCGGGACAACCAGAAGGTCGCCGCCACCAAGGGCGGCCTGCCGCCGACGATCGCGGACCTCTACAACGACCCGTCGCTTGCTACCGACTATCCCTTCCACGCCGACATCCTCACCGCACTGCAGAACGCCAGCGTGCGGCCCAAGACCCCGGCGTACCAGAGCCTGTCGATCGTGATCTCGCACGCCGTCTCGCCGCCGACGAAGATCAACCCGGCGAAGACGGCGAAGAAAATGACTTCCCAGCTCAAGGACGCATTGCAGTCGAAGGGGCTGATCCCGTGAGTACCAACACGCAAGCGGTAGCCGCCGGCCAGACCGAAGCGCCGACGCGGCCGAAGCAGGCGCACCGGAGGGCCATGTCCGAAGGAGCCCGCGCCGAACGCCGGCTGGGTTGGCTGCTCTGCGCTCCTGCCGTCATCGTGATGATCGCCGTGACCGCGTACCCGATCGGGTACGCGATCTACCTGTCCCTCGAGCGGTACGACCTGCGCTTCCCCAACCAGGCCAAGTTCGTCGGGTTGTCGAACTACGGCGCGGTGCTGTCGTCGCCGTACTGGTGGCACGCGCTGTGGATCACGTTGCTCATCACGGTCGTCTCGGTCGCCATCGAGCTGGTGCTGGGCATGCTGCTGGCCCTGCTGATGCACCGCACGATATTCGGGCGCGGCACGGTGCGCACGGCGGTGCTGATCCCCTACGGCATCGTCACCGTCGTCGCGGCCTTCAGCTGGCAGTACGCCTGGACGCCGAGCACCGGTTACCTGTCGGCACTGTTCAACAACAGCGCTCCGCTGACCCACACCACGACGGCCGTCGCGATCATCATCCTCGCCGAGGTCTGGAAGACGACGCCGTTCATGGCGCTGCTGCTGATGGCGGGCTTGGCGCTCGTCCCCGAAGACCTGCAGAAGGCCGCCAAGGTGGATGGCGCGACCGCCTGGCAGCGATTCGTGCGGGTCACGCTGCCGCTGATGAAGCCGGCGATCCTCGTCGCGCTGTTGTTCCGCACGCTCGACGCGTTCCGAATATTCGACAACATCTTCGTGCTGACGGCGGGCACCAACAACACCGGCTCCGTGTCGATCCTGGGCTACGACAATCTGTTCACTGCGCTCAACCTCGGCATCGGGTCGGCGATCTCGATCTTGATCTTCATCTGTGTCGCGATCATCGCGTTCCTGTTCATCAAAGGCTTCGGTGCCGCGGCACCCGGACAGGATGGGTGAATCAGATGGCCACTACCGCACGGCAGAAGGTCGGCTGGGGCACCGCCAACACGGTCGCGGTCCTGCTGGCAATCATTCCGGTGCTGTGGATCGTCTCGCTGTCCTTCAAGGACCCGACGACGATCACCGACAGCTCGTTCTGGCCGAAGAAGTGGACCCTCGAGAACTACCGCGGCATCTTCAAGACCTCGGAGTTCACCCGGGCCCTCATCAACTCCATCGGCATCGCGCTCATCTCGACGTTCATCGCCGTGGTGCTCGCGTCGATGGCCGCCTACGCCGTGGCGCGGCTTCAGTTCGCCGGCAAGCAGCTGCTCATCGGCATGTCCCTGCTGATCGCCATGTTCCCCGCGATCTCGCTGGTGACGCCGCTGTTCAACATCGAGCGCAACTTGCGTATTTTCGACACCTGGCCGGCCCTAATCATCCCGTACGTCGCGTTCGGGCTGCCGCTGGGCATCTATACGCTCTCGGCCTTCTTCCGCGAGATCCCGTGGGAGCTAGAGAAGGCTGCCAAGATGGACGGCGCCACGCCGTTCCAGGCGTTCACCAAAGTGATCGCGCCGCTCGCCGCGCCGGGCATGTTCACGACGGCGATCCTCGTGTTCATCTTCTGCTGGAACGACTTCCTCTTCGCCATCTCGCTCACGTCCACGACCAACGCGCGGACCGTACCGGCGGCGATCGGGTTCTTCACCGGTAGTTCGCAGTTCACCGCACCGACGGGATCGATCTCGGCGGCCGCGGTGATCATCACCATTCCGATCATCCTGTTCGTGCTTTTGTTCCAGCGCCGCATCGTCGCGGGGCTGACGTCGGGTGCAGTGAAGGGATAGGCAGACCATGGCCGAAATCGTTCTGGAACACGTCACCAAGCGTTACCCCGACGGCGCGCTGGCCGTCGACGATGTCAGCCTCGACGTCGCCGATGGTGAGTTCGTGATTCTGGTCGGGCCCTCCGGCTGCGGCAAGTCGACGACGCTGAACATGATCGCCGGGCTGGAGGACATCAGCGACGGCGAGCTGCGCATCGGCGATCGCGTGGTCAACAATGTCGCGCCGAAGGATCGCGACATCGCCATGGTGTTCCAGAGCTACGCGCTCTACCCGCACATGACGGTGCGGGGGAACATGGCGTTCGCGCTCAAGCTCGCCAAGACCCCGCAAGCCACCATCGACGAAAAGGTCAACGAGGCGGCCCGCGTCCTCGACCTGACCCAGCACCTCGACCGCAAGCCGGCGAATCTCTCCGGCGGCCAGCGGCAGCGGGTCGCGATGGGCCGCGCGATCGTCCGTGACCCCGCGGCGTTCCTGATGGACGAGCCGCTGTCGAACCTTGATGCGAAGCTCCGCGTCCAGATGCGCACCGAGGTGTCCCGGCTGCAGAAGCGCCTCGCCACGACCACGGTGTACGTCACCCACGACCAGACCGAGGCAATGACGCTCGGCGACCGGGTGGCAGTCATGCGCGCCGGCAAGATCCAGCAGGTCGGGGCGCCGCAGGAACTCTACGAACGGCCGGCCAACCTCTTCGTCGCGGGCTTCATCGGATCTCCGGCGATGAACTTCCTGCCCGGCACGATCGAACAGGGCTCCCTGCGCACCCGCCTGGGCGACCTGCCACTGCAGGACAGCGTGCGCCGTGCGCTCGAGGCGCGCGGCGCGTCGCGCGAGGTCATCGTCGGTGTTCGGCCCGAGAGCTTCGAGGACGCGTCGCTCGTCGCGCCGGACAACCGTGCGCACGGGATCACGTTCACGGCCGACATCGACGTCGTCGAGTCGATGGGGTCGGACGTGTTCGTCTACTTCGTCCTCGAAGGCAGCGGTGGGATGCAGAGTTCCGAGCTGGACGAGCTGGCTCGCGACTCGGGACGTGCCGATGTCGCCGGCTCCGGCGACCAGATCGTCGCCCGCCTCGATGCTGCGACCCGGCTCCGCGAGGGCAGCACCGCCGAGCTGTGGGTCGATGCGCGCTCGGCGCACGTCTTCGACCCATCGTCTGGCTTGAACCTGACCCTGGAGGCCATGGCACCGACGCCGTCGAACGCCTGACGAGCGTGACGCCTTCCGAGGCGCAGCAGGGGCGCATCGGTGGCGCTCTCAGTGGCGGGCGCGCAGCCGCTGGATGACCGACTCGTTCCAGTCGTGCGTCCGCATGAGCTGGTAGCGCTCCTTGGCGACCCGCAGGTAGGCCTCGGCGTCGGTGCCGCGCCCGATCAGGTCCGCGTCGCGCAGCATCCGCACCACCGGCATGTACTCCTCGGCGAACCATCGCCGGGCTATCTCCGCGCGGTCGGCGAAGTCGCCCTTGTTCTGCATGCAACGGAATCCCCAGGCCTCGACCGCCTCACTGAGTTCGGCGTAGTTCCACGGGTCCGAGAAGGAGATCTTGTTGTATGCGCTCGGCGGCAGCGGGACGCGGTCGCGGAACAATCGCTCGTCGTTCTTCAACAGCAGGTCACCACGGTGCCGGATGCCCTTCGCGGGGACGGCGGTCAGGACCTCGGTGACGTAGGCGTCGATGGTCTTCTGCCCGGACGCGATCGCGATCGACACCCGGTGGTGGCCGTCGCGCACGAAGTGCAGGTCGCCGATCCGGTACACGTCGATCGGCGGGATGGCCTCGCCCCTGCGTTGGGCGAGGGCGAGACGTTCCCACCGTTCCCGGACCCGTCCCGTGGTGGGACGGAAGTGGCGGTCGAAGTCGCGTCGGGAGTCCACTGTTCCGACGATCGAGTCGAGCTTGATGCTCTGCAGACCGAGCGAGCGCTCACCGCGTCTGCCGAGTGCGTCGACCACCTCGTCGAACGGGAGGATGAGGTTCACGTCGTCGGGCTCGAGGCGCAACCGACGCGCCAGGCGGGCCAGCACCTGGCGTCGACGGGCCCGGAGGAAGTCGTTCTCGACGTCAGCTCTCGGGAAGCCAGTTTCCCGCACGAGTCTCGGTATACCCCTCTGCCGACGGGATGTCGAAGATGTGGCGCCCCACGATGTTGCGCACGATCGTCTTGCTCAGGTGCAGATCGGGCGTCGCCCGGCCGTAGGGATGCACGTGTCCGTGCAGCAGCAACCTGGGGCGCAGCCGCTCCACCAGCCTGGGCAGCGCGCGAAAGCCGCGATGCGGCGGGTCCGCGGCGTCTCCGGTGCCGAGCGGCGGCGCGTGGGTGAGCAGGACATCGACCGGGCGGCCGTCGCGGGCACGCCAGGCCGCGGCGGCGCGTAACCGGCGAGCCCGCCAGGCGAACTGCCGGTCGGTGTACTGATTGGGCCCGTCGGTGTAGCGCAGGCTGCCGCCCAGCCCGGCGATGCGCAGGCCGGCGACGTCGAGCACGCGGCCGTCGGCGTTGGTCGCGCCGGCGGGCCACGGGGCTTCGGTCGGCAAGCCGGCGCGCAACGTCAGCCCGGCACGGGAGGACGTGTACCCCGACACGTCGGGATCATGGTTGCCCGGTACGAATACGGCGGGTACCTCGAGTCCCTCGACCAGGTGCTCGAGGTACCCGAACGGCAGATCGCCACAGGCGAGGATCAGATCGACGCCGTGGACCGGATTCAGGTTGGCGTACAGGCCCTCGTCGACCTCGTCGGACACCGCGAGCACAAGGACCACCTCTGCAGTGTGCTCCGATCAGAGCAGCGTCATGCCTCGCACGTCGAGACCGTTCGAGCGCAGGTCGTGTTCGGTGCGATAGATCTCGGCAAGGGGCACCTCCGCACCCGCGGGGACGGGAGGGGCAACTCCCAGCCTGCGGCACGCGGTGTCGAGGCGGTCGACGTACGCAGCGCGCACCGCCGCGAGGCGCACCCGCTTGCCGGGCAGTCCCGATGCCGCCTCGACGCGCTCGAGTTCGGCACGCAGCCGGCGCAGGTCGGCGGCCAGCTTCTCGAGGGGCTCTGGCGGCAGGGCGGGGCGCCGCCGCGAGAACCACCGCACGACCCGGCCCGCGAGCACGATCGCATACCCGATCGCGGTCGGCAGCAGCACCACGGCGAGCAGTGCGAGCATGCTCACAGTGTGGGCTCCTGCCGAGGGGCGTTCAACCCCTGCGGGTCATTCCTGGCCGGGCGTGGTCTTCGCGATCTGCATGAGGAACTCGATATTGGTCCGGGTCTTCTTGAGCCGGTCGAGCAGCAGGTCGATGGCCTGCTGCGCCTCGAGGGCGTGCAGCACGCGCCGCAGCTTGATCGTCACGGCCAGCTCGTCCGGCGAGAGCAGGATCTCTTCCTTACGGGTCGAGGACTGGTCGACGTCGACGGCCGGGAACACGCGCTTGTCGGCGATCTTGCGATCGAGCTTGAGCTCGGCGTTACCGGTGCCCTTGAACTCCTCGAAGATGACGGTGTCACCCGCCGAGCCGGTCTCGACCAGCGCGGTGGCGAGGATCGTCAGCGACCCGCCGTTCTCGATGTTGCGTGCCGCGCCGAGGAAACGCTTCGGCGGGTAGAGCGCCGTGGAGTCGACGCCGCCGGACAGGATGCGGCCGCTGGCGGGTGCGCCCAGGTTGTAGGCACGGCCGAGGCGGGTGATCGAGTCGAGCAGGACGACGACGTCGTGGCCCATCTCGACCAGGCGCTTGGCCCGCTCGATCGACAGTTCGGCGACGGTGATGTGGTCCTGCGGGCGGCGGTCGAAGGTCGAGGCGATGACCTCGCCCTTGACCGAGCGCTGCATGTCGGTGACCTCTTCAGGGCGCTCGTCGATGAGCACGACCATGAGGTGGACCTCGGGGTTGTTCGTCGCGATCGCGTTGGCGATCGACTGCAGCACCATCGTCTTGCCGGCCTTCGGCGGCGAGACGATCAGCGCACGCTGGCCCTTGCCGATCGGCATGACGAGGTCGATGACGCGCGTGGTCAAGATGTGCGGCTCGGTCTCGAGGCGCAGCCGCTCCTGCGGGTACAGGGGCGTGAGCTTGGTGAACTCGATGCGGTTCTTCGACTGCTCGGGGTCTACGCCGTTGACGGTGTCGAGACGCACGAGCGGGTTGTACTTCTCGCGACGCTCGCCCACCTGCTGCTTCACGGCGCCGGTCACCGCGTCACCGCGGCGCAGACCGTAGCGGCGGACGTAGGAATTCGCGACGTAGATGTCCTCGGGACTCGCGAAGTAGCCGCTGGTACGGACGAACCAGGTGTTCTTGTCCTCGATCGCGTCGAGGATGCCCGCGACGGGCACGAGGACGTCGTCGTCGGAGACGGTCGGCTCGAGGTCGTTGTTGCCGGCGACCCCGCCCTGGCCGGGGACCCGATCGCGGTTGCGGCCGCGGCGGTCGCGATAGCGCCGGCCGCGGCGGCGGTTGCCGTCGTAGTCGTCCTCGTCCTGGCGGTTGTTCTGGTTCTGGCCGCCACCGGACTGGATGGTGTTGGCGCTCTGGCTGCCGGCGCCCTGGCCGCCGCTGCTCTGCGGGCGATTCTGGCGGTTGACCTCGCGGTTACCACCGTCGCGGTTGCCGCCGTCGCGTTCGCGGGTTGCGCCGTCGCGGCTCGCCGAGCGGCCACTGTCGGTGCGGCTGTCGGTGCCGGCGTCGGTGCGGCTGTCGGTGCTGTCGGTGCTCTCGGTGCGGCTGTCGGTGCGGGTGCCGGTGCGGGCGCCGGACCCGGCGGTGCTCCCGCCCCGGGGCGTACGGTCGCGGGTCTCGCCGCTCGCACGATCGGCAGAACGGCTGCCTGTCGCCGGTGCGTCCTGCGCGGACGGCGCCGAGGCCGCATCGGCGGTGCGCCGGCCACGCTCGGAGCGCGCGCCGTTCTCGGTGGCCGTCGCGGTTGCGCCGCTGCGGGCGGTCTGGATCGCGGCGACCAGGTCGCTCTTCTTCATCTTGGTGGTGCTGATGCCCATACCGGCGGCGAGCTGCTGCAATTCAGGTAGCAGCATCGACGACAGTGAGCCCTTCTTGGTCGGGCGCTTGGCGGGGCCCGCCGTGTCGGCAGCCCCGGTGGCGTCGCCGGCCCGGTCGGGCGCGGTCGCAGGGGTCTGCTCGATGGTGTCTGTCACGGTGATGTCGGATCCTTCCGAAGGTGATCGTGCGCGATGGTTACGCAGCGCGACCGGTGCAGCGGGTCACAACTCGCGATCCGCTTGGTCCACTTCTCCTGGGAAAAGTGCCCTGGGAGAGAGTGGAGAAAGCCAGCGTCCCGGCTGCGACGTCGAGCATCTCTGATGCGTCGGCAACGGGGGCCGGTGCTCACCAGGAATCGGTGGCGCCTGGACTGACGTAGTGAGCGTAGACGCTGAATACACGCACAGCAACACCGAAGATCCCCCCGCGTGTTCCCGGCCGCAGCGCCCGATTCGGACTTCGTCCGGAAAACTCAGGTGGCGTGCGTCACCACCCTGGCGCCGTGCGGCAGCACCGCCGCATGGTGCACCCGCCACCCCTCCGGAGCTGCGCGACCGGCACGATCGGCTTGGGCGGCGTCGTGGGCGAGGGCGAGCACGGTGGGTCCTGCGCCGGAAATCACCGCGGCGATCCCCTCGGCGCGCAATGTGCGCACGAGTTCGGCGCTGCGCGGCATCGCCGGCTCGCGGTACGCCTGGTGCAGGCGATCCTCGGTCGCGGGTAACAGGGCACCGGTCGCCCCCGTCAGTGCCGCCACGAGCAGCGCCGAACGCCCGGCGGCGAAGGCGGCGTCGGCGTGCGGAACCGTCGCGGGCAGCAGTCCCCGTGCGACCTCGGTCGACGCGGTGAACGGCGGGACGAACGCGACCGGACGGACTGCCGCGTCGACCTGCAGCCGCACGGCGTGCACGGAGCCGTCGCTCCAGGCGATGGTGAGACCGCCGAGCAGGCACGCGGCGACGTTGTCGGGATGCCCCTCGATCGCCGAGGCCAGCGCGAGCACCTCGGCGTCGGGCAGGGTCGCGGCACCGCCGGACAGCTCGCGGGCGAGCAGCAACCCGGCGACGATGGCCGCGGCCGACGAGCCGAGCCCGCGGCTGTGCGGGATCCGGTTCGTGCACGACAGGGCGAGCCCCGCGGGCCGGGCACCCGTCCGTTCGAAGCCCGCGCGCATGGCCCGGACCACGAGGTGCGACTCGTCCCGCGGGACGTCCGTGCCTTCCCCGGATACCTCGACGACGAGGCCGCCGTCGGTGACCCGGGCCTGGAGGTCGTCCACGAGGTCGAGGGCCAGGCCGAGGGCGTCGAAGCCCGGACCGAGGTTGGCACTGGTGGCCGGCACCCGGACGCGAACGGCCGGATCGACGAACGACATGCCGCTCAGCCGAGGCCGAGGTGCGCGGCCGCGGCTGCAGCGTCGACCGGAACGGTGATCGGCTTCGGCGCGCCGGAGATCGCCCATTCGGGGTCCTTGAGGCCATTGCCGGTCACCGTGCACACCACCGTCGAGCCGCGCGGGATCTTGCCGTCGGCCGCGGTCATCAGCAGCCCCGCGATGCTGGCCGCGGACGCCGGTTCCACGAACACGGCTTCGGTGCGCGCGACGAGCCGGTATGCCTCGAGGATCTGCTTGTCGGTGACGGCCGCGATGAGACCGTTCGACTCGTCGCGGGCCTGCTCGGCGAACGTCCACGACGCGGGATTGCCGATGCGGATCGCGGTGGCGATCGTCATGGGGGCCGCCACGGGCGCGCCGTTCACGATCGGCGCCGCACCGGCCGCCTGGAAGCCGAACATGCGCGGAGTCGATCCGACGACGCGGTCATCGGCATACTCGACATATCCCCTCCAGTACGCCGTGATGTTGCCGGCGTTGCCGACCGGGATGCAGTGCACGTCGGGTGCGCGGCCGAGCTGGTCGCAGATCTCGAACGCCGCGGTCTTCTGACCGTCGAGCCGGAACGGGTTGACCGAGTTGACCAGCGCCACCGGGTAGTCGACGGCGAGCTTCTGCGCGAGTTCGAGGCAGTCGTCGAAGTTGCCGTCGACCTGCAGCAGGCGCGCCCCGTGGACGAGCGCCTGCGCCATCTTGCCGAGGGCGATCTTGCCCTGCGGGACGAGCACGGCGCAGGTCATCCCGGCGCGCACGGCGTACGCAGCCGCGCTCGCGGAGGTGTTGCCGGTCGAGGCGCAGATGACGGCCCGGGCACCGTTCTCGGCGGCCTTCGAGATGGCCATCGTCATGCCGCGGTCCTTGAACGACCCGGTCGGGTTCGCTCCCTCGACCTTCAGGTACACCTCGCAACCGGTGCGTCCGGACAGCCCGTGCGCGGGAACGAGGGGGGTGCCGCCCTCGAAGAGCGTCACCACCGGGGTCGCTTCGGAAACCGGCAACCGGTCCCGGAACGCCTCGATGAGACCAGGCCAGGCCGCGTACGAACCCACTCGCGACATCATTCGCTGGCCATGCCCTCGACCCGCATCACACTTGCCACCCGCCGGACGAACGACAGTGCCGCCAGCTGAGTCACCGTGTCAGCCAGCGCGGCGTCCGATGCAGTGTGGGTGACGAGCACCAGGGTGGCGGCGTCACCGCGTCCCTCCTGCCGCACGGTCTGGATGCTGACGCCGTGCTCGGCGAAGGCGCTCGCGACACCGGCGAGCACGCCGGGCTGGTCGGACACGTCGAGTGCGACGTGGTAGCGCGTGGCCACCTGGCCTATCGGTTGCACCGGCAGCTCGGCGTAGGCACTCTCGCCGGCGCCGCGCGCGCCCCGCAGCCTGTTGCGGGCGACCGCGACGAGATCGCCGAGGACCGCACTGGCGGTCGGGGCGCCGCCGGCACCGCGGCCGTAGAACATCAGGGAGCCCGCAGCCTCGGCATCGATGAACACCGCGTTGAACGCGTCGCCCACGCCGGCGAGCGGGTGCGTGCGCGGGATCATCGCGGGATGCACGCGCACGGCCACGCTCTCAGCGCCGTTCGCCGTGGTGCGTTCGCAGATCGCGAGCAGCTTGATCGTGCAGTCCATTGCGTTCGCGCTCGCCATGTCGGCGGCGGTGACCTCGCCGATGCCCTCGCGGTAGACGTCCGACGCGGTGACTCGGGTGTGGAAGGCGAGACCGGCGAGGATCGCTGCCTTCGCCGCTGCGTCGTAGCCGTCGACGTCGGCCGTCGGGTCGGCTTCGGCGTAGCCGAGCGAGGTGGCCTCGGCGAGCGCCTCGTCGAACCCGGCGCCGGTCGCGTCCATGCGGGAAAGGATGAAGTTCGTGGTGCCGTTCACGATGCCCATCACCCGCGTGATGCGGTCGCCGGCGAGCGATTCGCGCAACGGGCGCAGCAGCGGGATCGCACCGGCGACCGCGGCCTCGTAGTACAGGTCGACGCCGGCGTGCGCTGCCGCGTCGTGCAGGGCCGCGCCGTCCTCGGCTAGCAGCGCCTTGTTGGCGCTGACGACGCTCTTGCCGCTGCGCAGTGCCGACAGCAGCAGGCCGCGCACGGGCTCGATGCCGCCGATGACCTCGACGACCAGGTCGATGTCGTCGCGGTCGACCAACGCCTGCGCGTCGGTCGTCAGCAGTTCTGGCTTCACGTCGGTGTGCCGGGCCGGCCGCCGAACGGCGACGCCGGCGAGTTCGAGCGGCGCGCCGACACGGGCAGCCAGGTCGTCGGCCTGCTCGTCGAGCAGCCGTACGACGTGCGAGCCCACGGCGCCACAGCCCAGCAGGGCCACGCGCAGCGGAGCGGTCATGAGTCCACGGTCCAATCGACGTCCAGGCGGAGGAGATCGTCCTCGGTCTCACGCCGCACGATGACACGCGCCACGCCGCCGCGTACAGCCACCACGGGCGGGCGTGGCACGTGGTTGTAGTTGCTGGCCATGCTGCGGCAGTACGCGCCGGTCGCTGCGACCGCGACGAGGTCGCCGGCCGCGACGTCACCGGGCAGCCACGCGTCACGCACGACGATGTCGCCGCTCTCGCAGTGCTTGCCCACGATTCTCGACAACCGCGGCGCGACGTCGGACTCCCGGTTCGCCAGCACACAGGTGTACTCGGCGTCGTACAGCGCGGTGCGGATGTTGTCGCTCATGCCACCGTCGACCGAGACGTAGCTGCGTGCCAGTCCCCCGTCGAGCGACACCTCCTTGACGGTGCCGACCTCGTAGACCGTGACGGCGCAGGGCCCGACGATCGCACGGCCCGGCTCGACTGCGAGGCGCGGCATCGGCAGCCCCGCCGCGTCGCACTCGCGTTCGACGATCGAAATCAACCGCTCGAGCGTCTGCTTCGGCGTCTCGGGGTCGTCACTGCTGACGTACGCGATACCCAGGCCGCCGCCGAGGTTGATCTCGGGCACCGCCACGCCGTGCGTGGCACGGATCGCAGCGGCCACGCCGACCACGCGGTGCGCCGCCACCTCGAAACCGGAGGTGTCGAAGATCTGGGAGCCGATGTGCGAGTGCAGGCCCCCGAACTCGAGCGAGTCGCGGGCCAGGACGTCGGCAACCGCCTGCTCGGCCACGCCGTCACGCAACGAGAACCCGAACTTCTGGTCCTCGTGCGCCGTCGCAATGAATTCGTGCGTGTGCGCCTCGACCCCGACCGTGACCCGCACGAGCACCCGCTGCCGCACGCCGCGCGCGGCCGCGATCTCGGCGAGCCGCTCGATCTCGGTGAAGGAGTCCAGCACCACGTGCCCGACGCGGGCATCGACCGCCCGAGCCAGCTCGGCAGCGGACTTGTTGTTGCCGTGCACCCCGATGCGCTCGGCGGGAAAGTCCGCGGCCAGCGCGACCGCCAGCTCGCCACCCGTGCAGACGTCCAGGCCCAGACCCTCGTCGGCGATCCAGCGCGCCACTGCGCGGCAGAGAAACGCCTTGCCGGCGTAGTACACCGAGACACCGCCGAACGCCGCGGCGTAGGCACGCGCCCGCTCGCGGAGATCCTGCTCGTCCAGGATGAACGCGGGCGTGCCGTGCTCGGCCGCCAGCCGGCTGACCGCGGCGCCGCCGATGTGCAGCACCCCGTCGACCCGCGTTGCGGACGACGGCCAGATCGCGGCGTCGAGACCGTTGACGTCCTCCGGCGCGCCGGCGACGTGCGTCTCGGCGATGACGCCCCCGTGCTTCGGTCCGGCGGGGTGGGCGGAGCGGCTCACGTGATCACATCCGGTCGGGTGCGCCGACGCCCAGCAGCTGCAGCCCGTTCTCGAGTACCACCCTGGTGGCTTCGCAGAGCAAGAGGCGTGCGTGGGTGATCGGCCGGGCCGGCTCGTCGCCCATGGGCAGTACCCGGCAGGCGTCGTAGAAGCGGTGATAGGTGCCGGCGAGGGACTCGAGGTAGTGCGCAACGCGGTGCGGTGCGCGCAGTTCGGCGGCCGAGGCGACGGCGCGTGGGAACTCGCCGAGGGCACCGAGCAGGTCGATCTCACGCTCGTGCGTCAACAGGCTCAGGTCGGCATCGGGGTCGCGGACGATGCCGAGTTCGGTCGCGTTGCGCTGCAACGACGCGAGCCGGGCGTGCGCATACTGCACGTAGTACACCGGGTTGTCGCTGCTCTTGCGCGCCCACAGGTCGAGGTCGATGTCGATCGTCTGCTCGGAGGAGTACCGGACGAGCGCATAGCGCGCCGCGTCAGCGCCGATGGCGTCGACCAGGTCCGCGAGCACGACGACATTGCCCGCACGCTTGCTCATCCGCACCGGCTCGCCGTTGCGGACCAGGTTCACCAACTGGCCGAGGAGGATCTCGAGCGTCTCGTCGGGATCGTCGCCGAAACACGTCGCCATCGCGCGCAGTCGGTTGATGTACCCGTGATGGTCGGCGCCGAGCATGATCACGACCCGGTCGAAGCCGCGCTCACGCTTGTCGAGGTAGTAGGCGCAGTCGGCGGCGAAGTAGGTCCACTCGCCGTTGCCGCGGATCAGAACGCGGTCGCGGTCGTCGCCGTGCGCCGTGGTGCGCAGCCAGATCGCACCCTCGGCCTCGTAGACCTCGCCCTGGGCGCGGAATCGGTCGAGCGCGGCCTGCAACTCGCCCCGCTCGTGCAGGTCGCGTTCGTTGAAGTAGACGTCGAACTCGACACCGAACGACGAGAGCGAACCGCGGATCTCGGCAAACATCAGCTCGACGCCTTCGCGCCGGAAGAGCTCCTGCTGCGCCGCGGCGTCGAGGTCGAGGACGCCCGGGTTGCGCCGGACGACCTCGGCGGCGATCTCGTCGATGTAGGCACCGGCGTAGCCGTCCTCGGGAGCGGGGCGCCCGTTGGCAACCTCCCGCAGGGTGCGTGCGAAGCGCTCGATCTGGCTGCCGGCGTCGTTGAAGTAGTACTCGCGGGTGACCTTGGCGCCGTTGGCCTGCAGCAGCCGCGCCAGCGCATCGCCCACCGCGGCCCACCGCACGGCACCGATGTGCACGGGGCCGGTGGGGTTCGCCGAAACGAACTCGAGGTTCAGGTGCTGGCCCTCGAGCGCCGAACCGCGGCCGAACGACGGGCCGGCCTCGACCACCGTGCGCGCCAGGCCGCCGAGCGCGGCGGCGGCGAGGCTGATGTTGAGGAATCCCGGGCCGGCCACCTCGACCGCGGCGATCCCGTCGCGGGTACGCAGCCGCGCGGCGATCGCCTCGGCGACCTCGCGGGCCGGGCGGCCGGCGGGCTTGGCAAGGCGCAGGGCGATGTTGCTGGCGTAATCGCCGTGTTCCGGGTTCTTCGGGCGCTCGACGACAGCCTCCGTCGGGACGGTTCCGGAGAACTCGCCCGCCTCGATGCAGGCTGCCACAGCGGCCACGATGGCCGCGGACAGGTCGCCGGGAGTCACCCCACGATCGTAGTGGCCGGGCGCATCCCCCATTCCCGGCCCGATTCACGCCCAGTGCCGGGGCTCGGGCGCACTCAGCGGGCTTGCCAGCAGGGACGCCCTACACTCGGCGGATCGACCTCCGGATCTTCCGGCCGTCCCAAAAGGCAGGCTCATGGCCCAGCGCAAGTCACCCCCGCCGACCACCGGCAAGCGGACCGGCAGCGGCGGCACGTCGCCGCGGCCCGGCACCGCGCGTCCGGGTGCGGGCGGACGTCCCCCTGCCAAGCGGAAGCCAGGAACCTCCATCGTCAACCAGCGGCAGACGCCGTGGGGGCTGATCATCACGACCCTTGTCATCGTGCTCTTCGCGGCGGGGATCGTGATCTACGTCGTCGCCAACAAGAAGAGCAGCCCGTCGGCGAACCAGCCCAGCGCGATGATCGGCAGCAACGCGACGAGCTACCTCAACGAGTTGAAGGCCGCGTCGACCATCCAGGGCGTCACCTTCAAGCCGGAGGCCGACCGCAACCACGTGAACGGCACGGTCAAGTACGACAGCACCCCGCCGGTCGGCGGCAATCACAGTCCGTACTGGGCCGACTGCGCGGGCACCGTCTATCCGGCCGCCATCGCCAACGAGAACGCAGTGCACATGCTCGAGCACGGCGCGGTGTGGATCACCTACAAGCCCGGTCTGGCGACGTCCGAGGTCACTGCCCTCTCGGCGCTCGTCAACGGCCAGGACCGCATGGCCATGAGCCCGTACCCGAACCTCGACGCGCCGATCTCGCTGCAGTCGTGGGGCTACCAGCTGAAGGTGAACTCGGCGAGCGACCCGAGGATCCAGCAGTTCATCGACGCGCTGCGCTACAACAAGAACACCACCCCCGAGTACGGGGCGACGTGCTCGCAGCCGACGTTCAAGACGCACCCGAGCACGTTCGGTAACCCGCTCGCCCAACCTGCGGCGTGATGTCGACGGCAACGCTGACCGAGGAGTCGAACACCGAGGCGGCCGAGCCGCGTCGGGGAATGGTGCGGGCGCTGGTCGCCGTCATCGCCGTGGCCCTTCTCGCGGTGGCCCTTGCCGCCGGCTACGCGTGGGGTCACCACGAACGAGGCTCGGCCGCGAGCCCCGGCGCCTCGTCGGTCGACGCCGGTTTCGCGCGCGACATGTCGACGCACCACCAGCAGGCCGTCACGATGGCGGCCTACACCCGCGACAACACCGACGACCCCGCTGTCCGCGTCCTCGCCTACGACATCGAGTCGTCGCAAGAGTTCCAGATCGGCGAGATGCAGGGCTGGCTGGACGGGTGGGGGCTGCCCCGCCAGTCGGACCAGGCGCCCATGGCCTGGATGGCCGGCCACGCCACCCTGACGACCGACGGCCTGATGCCGGGCATGGCGACCCCGGCGCAGATGACGAAATTGCAGACGCTGCACGGCAAGGCGCTGGACATCGACTTCCTGCAGCTGATGATCCACCACCACCAGGGCGGCGTGCCGATGGCGCAGTACGGCGCCGACCACGCGTCGTCGCCGTACGTGCGCGGTCTGGCCCAGGCCATCGTTGCCGCGCAGAGCAGCGAGATCGTCTCGATGGAGCAGATGCTGCGGCAGCGCGGCGCAAGCCCCCTGCCGGCGCCCACCCACTGAGCGTCCGTCGCGTTCGCCGACGCGTCCAGGGAAGCGATCGATCATGCGAGGCGTTTCACCGGGGTGAGAGTCGAGATCTGGTCGGACGTGGTGTGCCCCTGGTGCTACCTCGGTAAGCGACGCTTCGAACGGGCGCTGGAGTCGTTCGAGCACCGGGACGAGGTCGAGGTGATCTACCGGTCGTTCCAGCTGGATCCGACCGCGCCCCGCGGCCACACGGTCCCCACCGTCGAGCTGCTCGCGGGCCGCTACGGCATGACGCCGGAGCAGGCCGTGGCAGCGCAGCGCCAGATGGAACAGCGCGCCGCGGCCGACGGCCTGACCTTCCGGATGGACGGCCTGCGCTCGGGCAACACCCGCGACGCCCATCGGCTGCTGCAGCTCGCGCGGGCTCGTGCTTTGGAGGCGGAGCTGGACGACCGGCTGCATCGGGCGTACTTCACCGAAGGGCGTTCGGTATTCGACGCGGACTCGCTGGCTTCGCTCGCGACCGAGGTCGGCCTCGACCCGGCCGAGGTCGCCGACGTGCTCGCGGGGGACGACTTCGGCGACGCTGTCGATGCCGAGCAGGCCGAGGCCCGCGCCCTCGGTGCGACCGGCGTCCCGTTCTTCGTCATCGACCGTCGGTACGGGATCGCCGGCGCCCAGCCGGCCGAGGCGATCCTGCAGACGCTGCAGCGGGCGTACGCCGAGCGAGCCGCCTGACCGGTTGCCGGGGCCTTGCTGTCCCGTCGGGGGGCCCGGCGCCGCTGCTAGGCTTGCCGGGTTTGCCGCCCCCGTAGCTCAGGGGATAGAGCACCGCCCTCCGGAGGCGGTGGCGCAGGTTCGAATCCTGCCGGGGGCACGAACGTGTGAGGCCCGTAGTTACTGAGCCGTACGGAGTTCGCGAACCGGCTGGAGCTTGATCAATCTCGGCTCGGGCAACAGTTGGGCAACAGCAGCACGGCGCGCGGCGTCCATCGCATCCGAGACCTCGTCGAGGCGGTCGCCGAAGAGGTGGCCGTACTGGTCGAGCGTCATGGCCGCACTTGCCGCGGGCAGCGACAGGTTGAGCAACGTCCAGCTGAGCAGGAAGCCGGGCTCGAAGGCGCCGCCTTGGTAGGTCCAGCCCTCGTAGTAATTGCTGGCAGTGATGTTGGGCGCGATCGCCCTGAGTGCCGGCGCATCTCCGGCCACGACCAGCCACTGGATCGCGCCGGAGTAGGACGGGCCGATCATCGCGATGTCCCCGTTGCACCAGCCCTGGTCGGCGATCCACCGCAGCGTGTCTTCGCCGTCGCTGCGCTCGTGGAAGAAAGGAATGAAGGTGCCCGCGGAGGTGAACCGACCGCGGGTGTCCTAGACGACCAGGACGTAGCCGGCCCGCAGGTACTTAAGGGTGTCGATGGTGGTGATGGCCATGTCCTTGTCGTACGGCGACCGCAGCAGGACCGCCGGATGGGGGTCGTCATCCGCCTGGTAGATATCGGTACCGAGCTCGACCCCGTCCCGCATCGCCACTGTGACGGTTTTGCGAATCTTGACGTCCAGATCGCTCCTTGACTCCATTGCAGCAGATCTACAGGCTCACGGCACAACCCTGGCGGATGGAGTGCACGGTGACCGGAAGACTCGACGGAAGGGTCGCGATCGTCACGGGCGGCGCGCGAGGCATCGGCGAACAGACGGTCCGGCGATTCGCCGCGGAGGGCGCCCGCGTCGTCGTCACCGACGTCCTCGAGGAGGCCGGCCGGGCAGTGGCGGCCGACCTCGGCGACGTCGCCCTGTTCCACCGGCACGACGTCAGCCAAGAAGGCGATTGGCAGGCGGTCGTCGCGGCCGCGACCGGGCAGTTCGGCGGCGTCGACGTGCTCGTCAACAACGCCGGGATCTTTCGCAAGGCGGCTTTGGAAGAGCTGACCGTCGATGAGTTCAATCAGGTGATGGCGGTCAATCTGCGCGGAGTCTTCCTCGGGATGAAAACCGTCGCCGCGCCGATGCGAGCCCGCGGCGGCGGCTCGATCGTGAATACCTCGTCCACGTCCGGCCTGACCGGTCTGGCCGGCCAAGTGGCCTACGGCGCATCGAAATGGGGGGTTCGCGGCATCACGAAGGTCGCCGCGATGGAGTTGGGCGAGCACAAGATCCGCGTCAATTCGATCCATCCGGGCACCGTCGACACCCCGATGACGGTGGGTGGCTCGAATCGGGGCAACAATCCGCTGCAGCGGATCGGACTGCCGGTCGACATCGCGAACTTGCACCTGTTCCTGGCCTCGGACGAGTCGAGCTGGATCACCGGTGCCGAAATCACCGTCGACGGTGGCTCGCTGGCCGGTCGGGTGCTCGGCTGACCGACGACGGCCGCGCATATCACCCGTCCGTCTCACTCGCGGGCATCGGCCGCTGACAGGCCCGCCTTCAGTCAGTAGTCTCCTATCATCGAATCATTCCTTCTTGATGTCATCCGCTTAGGCGCTGGCGACCGCCAGCACCACCTCGTGGACATGGAGGTACTCCAATCAGCGCATCAGATTCGGTGACCTACCGCGACGTGGACGTCGCCGGATTGTCGATTCGGCTCAGTGAGAGCGGTTCCGGCGACCCGCTGGTCGTGCTGCACCACTCGACCGGTCCGCTCTGGACCCGTGTCGACGACGAGCTGGCCCGCTCGTTCCACGTGATCGCCCCCGACCTGCCCGGCTTCGGATCGTCGACCCGGCCCGAGGACGCCCGATCGCCGCGTGACCTGGCGATCTACATCAGCCAACTGATCGATGCGCTCGGCCTGGACCGAGTCCACCTGCTCGGCTTCGGCTTCGGCGGTTGGGTCGCCGCCGAGCTGGCCACGATGAACCAGCGGGCCTTGCACACGTTGACGCTCGTCGGGGCGGCCGGGGTCAGGCCGCGCGAGGGCTTCATCCACGATCCGCTCCTGGCCGGCTGGATCGAGTACGCCCGGCTGGGCTTCAGCCAGCAGTCCACCTTCGACGAGCTCTTCGGCGATCCGCCCGCGCCGGAGATCGTGGAGCGGTGGGACTACAGCCGGGAGATGACCGCGCGGCTGACCTGGAAGCAGTGGATGTGGAACCTGTCGCTGCCACCGCTGTTACGGGGCATCCAGACACCCACCCTGGTGGTCTGGGGATCAGACGACGCCATCGTCCCGATCGACTGTGCGCACCAATACGTCGAGCTGATCCGGAACAGCCGGCTGGAGACGGTCTTCGGAGTCGGCCACCTGGTGGAGCTGGAAGACCCTGACGCACTCTGCCGACTGGTCAAGAAATTCGCCGTCCCGGCGCTGAACGTCGGCCCGTCCACTGCCCCGGTGAGTTGAGGAGCGCGCCATGTTCATCGGTTACTTCACCGAGCGTCCGTACCAGGATCCAGGCGCCGATTGGTACCAGGCCAACCGCCACGCGATGCTGGATCTGACTTTGTCCAATGGGGTCATCGACCCGGACAAGCAGGCGCGGCTCTTCGACCGGTACTTCGACGAGAAGCTCTACGTCGAAGAAATGGGTTTCGACGGCGTGATGCTCAACGGCCACCACTCCACCCCGTTCTGCATGGGGGGCGGCCCGATGAATCTCGAGGCGGCCATCCTGGCCCGGATCACCGAGAAGCTGAAGATCGTCCTGCTGGGCAACGTCCTGCCCATCTGGGACGACCCGCTCTGGCTAGTCGAAGAGCTCGGCATGATTGACGTGATCTCGCGAGGTCGGCTGGTGTCGGGCTGGGTACGCGGCACCGGGCGGGAGAGCATCGCGCACAACGCGCAATCGCCCTACAACTGGGAGCGGTTCCAGGAGGCCCACGACTTCATCCTGAAAGCGTGGACCGAGCCGGGCCCGTGGCGCTGGGAGGGCAAGCACTACCAGTACCGGTACGTGAACCCGTGGGTCCGGCCCTACAGCCAGCCGCACCCGCGGATCTGGCTTGCCGGCATCATGAGCAAGGCCACCATCGACTGGGCCGTGAAGAACCGGTACCCGTACGTCATGCTCGACAGCAAGCTCGAGCTGACCCAGCAGGTCTTCGACTACTACCGCTCCCAGGCCCGCGAGAATGGCTATGAAGCCGGCAGCCAGAACCTCGGCTACATGTTCAAGATCCACGTGGACGAGACCGAGGAGAAGGCCTACGAGACCGGGCGCAAGCTCATCGAGGGGGCGGGCAACCTGTTTCTCGACGGCAGCCAGAGCCACGCCAATCCCTGGGCCCAGAACCTGCCCGGCCTGAACCCCCGCAAGGCCACCGGCTACCTGCCCACGTCCCAACACGTGCATGCCCGCAAGTCCCGGGGGATCAACCTCGAGGGTGAAGAGATCGACTTCACCGACAAGGCGGCCGACACCCCCGAAGAGTACGAGTTCCGGCGCAAGCAGATCTTCGACGGCCTGCTCGATCGCTACGCGGTGATCGTCGGGACACCGGAGTCGGCAGCCAAGAAGGTCAAACACATTCTCGAGGTGCTGCGGCCCGGCAACGTGTTCTTCTGGCACGGCGACGGAGACTTCAGCCACGAGGACACGATGCGGGGAATCAAGCTCATGGGCGAGGAATTGCTGCCGGCGATCAGGGAAACCGGCAAAGAGCTTGGCCTGCTCTCGGCGTGGGAGGCCGACCCGGCCGGCACACCCATCGAGCCGGCGGCGGTCAGCTGACCAGATGCACCAGACAAGGGGACGAGCCGCGTGACGACAACGCCCGCCATCCGGATCGGCGCTGCCTTTCCCACGACCGAGATCTCACCGGACCGGGGGGCGGTTCGGGCATTCGTCGAGGCGGTGGGCGCCCTCGGCTTCGATCACATCTTGGCGTTGGACCACGTGCTGGGCGCCTACCCGCCCGCGCATCCAGACGGCCCAGCGTTGCAGCCGCTCGGGGACACCTCCGGCTGGGAGAACATCTATGACTACCGGACGCCCTTCCACGAGCCGCTCGTCCTGTTCGGGTTCGTCGCCGCACTGACCGAGCTCGAGCTGTTCACCGGGGTGTTGATCCTGCCTCAGCGTCAAACCGCACTGGTCGCCAAGCAGGCGGCGCAGGTCGACATCCTCAGCGGCGGAAAGCTGCGTCTCGGCGTCGGCATCGGTTGGAACAACGTGGAGTACGACGGTCTCGGCAAGTCCTTCACCAACCGCGGCCGCCGCATCGAGGAGCAGGTGCGCCTGCTTCGGGAGCTCTGGACGAACGACGTCGTCAACTTTGAGGGCACGTACGAATCGGTGGTCGGCGCCGGCATTGCCCCCTTGCCAGTACAACGCCCCATCCCCGTCTGGATGGGCAGCGGCTACACCGGTCCGGCCCTGGAGCGCGCCGGTCGAATAGCCGACGGGTGGCTGGCCCAGCTGCGTCCGGGCCCTGAGTTCGACCAAGCGCTCGGGACGCTCTTCGCCGCGGCGACCAAAGCGGGGCGCAACCCGACCGACCTGGGCATCCATGGCGGCCTCAGCGCGGGCCGACCCGATCAGGAACGAATCGCCAAGCATGCGGCCGGATGGAAAACAAGCGGCGTCACGCACATCTCACTCAGCACGTCCAACGCTAGATTGCCAGACGTCGACGCGCACGTTGCCGCGCTCGGCCACGCGATCGAGACCGTCCGCGGTGAGCTCGGCTGACCTCGCTGCGTTGTCGTGGCCGCGGGTCAGTGCCCGGCCGGCGGCGACGCCTTGTACGCGTCGATCTTGATGTCGATCAGGACCGGCCCGGTGCGTGACGGCAGGGCCGCCAACGCGTGGTCGAGGTCGGCGGCATTGCGGACCGTGTAGCCGGTGCCGCCGAGAGCATCGGCGACCGGGGCGAAGTCCGGCCAGTCGAACGTGGACATCACCGGGTCCATGTCGCGCATCGTGAACTGAATGTGCTCGGCGCCGTACGCCCCGTCGTTCAGCAATACCACGATCAGGTCGACGCCATGGCGTACGGCCGAGTTGAACTCGGCCACCCCATCCATCATGAACCCGCCATCACCGCAGATCAGCACGGTCGGACGGTCGGGGTTGCCGACGGCCGCGCCGACGGCCGTGCCCGTCCCCAGTCCGATCGACGCGAAGTTCATGGTCGTGATGAACGCACTGGGTTCCGGGACGCGCATTCCGGTGAAGGCCACTGAGAGGAACCGGCCGGCGTCGAGAACCACGTTGCGGTCGGCCGGAATCGCGGCGTCCAGGCGGGCTACGGCGGCGTGCATGTTCACCGTCCCCGGCGTGCTGTCCAGGTCGGGGATGGGCGGCCGCGCGGCCGGGCTCTGCAGGGCCGCCGCCAGCTCGGGCGAGGCGAACGACCGTGGCTCGATGTCGCCCTCGTCCAGCATGGCCATGATCTGCTCGAGGACGGTCGTCGAGTCGCCCACGATGGCCACGTCGACCTTATAGCCGTACGCGAACGCGGTTGGGTCGGTGTCGATCTGCACCACCGCGCGATCCTTCAACAGCCCGCCGTCGACGGTCGTCCACTGGTTCAGGGAGGCACCGACCGCGATGATGCAGTCGCTGCGGGCAATGGTGTCGGCCGTGACCTCGTGCGACACCGTACCCATCACGCCGAGATCGAAGGTCTCACCGCGAAAGAGGTCCTTGGCGCGCAACGTTGTTGCGACTGGCGCGCCCAGTCGGTCCGCGAACTTCAACAGCGCCGTGCGCGTAGCCGGCCGGCCGGCGCCGCGCCCGACCAGCAGGATCGGCCGTCGAGACGACGCGATGACGCCGACGGCCTGGTCGAGCACCTCCGGCTCGGCCGCGATCGCCTGTCGCGCAAACGAGAGGTTCGGTGCCACCAACGGCACGTCGGCCTCGGCCCACTGGAAGTCGGCGGGGACGTTGAGCACGACCGGCATCCGCCGCTGCAGGGCGGTACGGGCCGCGCGGCCGAGGTCGTCGATGAACGTCCGGATCGAGTAGACCTGCTCGAAGATCGCGCCGGATGCCGAGACGACCTCCTGCTGGTTGATGCCCTGGATGTGTTCACGGCTGGACGCAGGGGTGTCGCCGGCGATCACCAGCGTCGCGCTGCGCGACCGCACCGCTTCGACCAGCGCCGTCACGGTGTTGGTCAGGCCCGGCCCGTGGGTGACGGTAGCCACGCCGAGTCGGCCGGTGATGTTGGCGTACCCGTTGGCGGCGAGGACGGCTCCGCCCTCGTTGGCCATCGACAGGAACCGCCCGCCGCCGTGTTGGCGGTAGCTGTCCATCAGGAAAAGATTTCCATCGCCGAGCACGCCGAAAACCGTGTCGGTTACCTGTCCGAGCGTGCGACCGAACGCTTCGTGAAAGAGCATCGAAATCCAGCTCGTTTCGGGTTAAGGAACGAGAACAGCGCGGCCCAGAAGGCGTCCGGCCTTCAGGTCGGCGAATGCCTCTTCGTATCCATCCAATGGGTAGGTCCGATTGTGCAAGGTGACGAGTCCGTCGACGGTGAGCTGCACGAGGTCGACTAGGTCGAGATACGTGCCGACCTGACACCCGGCGATGCGTTTCTCGCCTCCGACCAGGTAACCGGTCGGCAGTTCGATGGTCCCGCCGTACCCGACGACATAGTGGGTACCTTCCTGGCCGAGTATCGCTCCCGCGTCCTTCTCCGCGCCACCCTCACCGACGAAGTCCAGCACGACCGTCGCCCCGCCATTGGTGATCTCGACGACCTTCTCGACCTGCGTCCCGTCGGACCGGACGACGTGGTCGGCCCCGAGTTCTGTGGCCAGGTCCAGCGACGTCTCGCGAGGATCGACGGCGATCACCCGGGCCGGCGTCATGGCCTTCAGGCACTGGATGGCGATGTGCCCCAGGCCGCCGACCCCGAGCACCACGACCGACGTGCCCGGACCAAGCGCCGGCACCGCCTTCTTGACCGCGTGAAAGGCCGTCAGGCCGGCATCGGCGTGCGCGGCAATGTCCGCCGGCGCCACACCGGCTGGCAACGGCACGACCGCGCGCGCACTCGTCTTGAGGAACTCGGCCATGCCGCCGGGTGCGGTGAGACCGGGGAAGACGTAGTCACGGCAGAACATGTCGGCGCCGGCCCGGCAGGCGCGGCAGAAGCCACAGGTGATGAACGGGTGCATGAGCACCGCCTCACCGACGGCGACGTTCGACACGGCCGAGCCGACCTCACTGACCCAGCCCGCGTTCTCGTGACCGAGGATCAACGGCAGCGGCAGCTCCATCTGGCCGTCGGTGATGTGGATATCGGTCCGGCACAAGCCGGCGCCGCCGATCCGCACGATGACGTCCCACGGGCCGGTGATCGTCGGCTCCGGCACGTTGTCGAGACGCGGCGCTCCACCCGGCGTCGAGAATTGAACCGCCTTCATCTAGCCAACCCAGCTCCCGCTCGTCGAGGCAGACCCACTCCTACTCGTTTGAATACGTACCGACGATCCGCGCCTGGTTGATGACATCCGGATCGATCTTGGCCTTCAAGTCCGTGAAACTCAGGCCCGGCTCGAGTTCGAGATTGTTGCCGATCGCGTAGACATGGAAGTGATAAAAGTGGGTGCCGCTGCCAGGAGGAGGAGACGCCGGGATCCAGCCAGGCTGACCCATACCGTTGACACCCTGCGTGTAGTCGCCGCCACCGCCTTCGGGCACCTCACGTACGTCCGCCGGAATGCCATAGATAACCCAGTGCGTGAAGCCGTCGATCACCGGCGCGTCCATGTCGTTGCAGACCACGGCGAACGATGTCGTTCCCTCCGGAACCTCGGACCAGGAGATCTGCGGCGACGTGCCAGCGCCGTTGTTGGAATGGGCATCAGGCAACCGCTCACCGTGCTCGAAAGCGCTGCTCGATGCGCTCAAGCTGCCACCGTTCCACTTCATCTGCTGCTCCCCACGTCGTTTCAGAATAGGTAGATTGCGTGCGACCACGGGGCCTGACTGAACACCGCAGTGCGCACAGGCCGACCGAGAAAAAATTCAATCCGGTTATGATTAAATCATAGCCCGCTAGGGGGTCGTTGCCAACGGATCGGCCACCGATTTGTTCAGGGGAACGATCGGCGGCGCCTCGTTCCAAGCGGGGACACCGTGCTCGGGCTTACCGACCGGGTAGTGGTCGTCGTTCAACTCGGCCCAGTGCGAGTGATTCAACTGGTGCATGGTGAAACACGCGTTCAAAGCGTTGTAGAACCCCATGTTGTCCACCGTCTGGTTCACCGACTCCTTTATCAACAGGGCCGCCATTGTCGGGGGCTTGGCCAGCCGGCGCGCGAACTCGACAGTCCGATCTTCGAGCTCGTCCCTCGGGAAGACCTTGCTGACCATGCCGAGCCGGTAGGCCTCGTCGACGTCCAGCGAATCGCCGGTCAGCATCAGCTCCTTGGTGCGACGCGGGCCCAACTCCCATGGATGGGCGAAGTACTCCACGCCACACATACCCAACCGGGTGCCGACGACGTCGGCGAAGGTGGTGTCATCGGCGGCGACGATCAGGTCGCACGCCCACATGATCATGAGGCCGGCCGACAACACGGTGCCCTGCACCTGGGCCACCGTGATTTTGCGCAGATTGCGCCACCGCAGCGTGTTTTCGAAGAAGTAGTGCCATTCCTGGAGCATGCGCTTCTCGGCGCCGACGCGAGTGCCGCCATTGATCAACATCGTGGGGTGCTGGTCCGGGCCGGGGGCCATCTCGGCCATCAGCTCCTTCGAGCCGAGGTCATGGCCGGACGAGAAGACCGGGCCGACGCCACCGAGGATGACCACGCGCACCTTGTCGTCGGCTTCAGCGGCCATGAACGCGTCATTGAGTTCGACGAGCAGGCCGCGATGCTGGGCGTTGCGCGTGCGTGGGCGATTCAGCATGATCCGGGCGATCAGGCCGTCGTCGAGCGTTTCGTAGGTGATGTACCGGTAGTCAGCCACGTGAACACATCCTTCAAGATCTAGGGTTCGATGAGGAGCAACGCGTCGACCGCCTGGTAGCCGCCCGGACCGTAGACCAGCGGGTTGATGTCGAGGCTGGCGATCCAGTCCTTGCCTCCGGCGGCCAGTCGACCGGCCGCCCGCACGATGGCGGCCAGTCCGTCCAGATCCCAGGCCGGCCGCCCCCGAAAGCCGTGCATGAGCTTCATGTCGGCGAATTCGTCGATCAAGGATCGGGCCTCGTCCAAGCCGAACGGCGCCATCCGTCCGCTCACCCGATTCAGCGCCTCGACGAAGATGCCACCCGGCCCGAAGACAACGAGGGGGCCGAGTTCGGACTGCCCCTGGATGCCCAGCAGCGTCTCGCCGATGATCTCGAGCATCGGTTGGACGGCGACCGCGGGTGACAGGCCGTCCGCCGCCGCGATCGCGCGCAGGTCGCTAATCGCGGCGGCCAAACCGGCCTGGTCGACCCTGAGGCGGACGCCGTCGTGCTCGGTGCGGTGTGCGACGTCGGCGAGCTTGACGACGTACGGGCCAGAGAACCCCGGGCGGACCGAGGATGCGTCGGTCTCGGCCGCGACCAGGTGATAGGGCGCTACCGGAATGCCGTGCTCGGCCAGCAGGTCCATGGACGCGCCGAACGGCAGCATGAGCCCTTCGGGTTGCGGAATCGGGGTCGAGGTTGGGCGGCCAATAGCCGGCTCGGTGGCGACCACCTCGCACGGGTGATCGCGATACGCCACGAACCGTCCCAACGTGGCCAGGCCCCGCAGCGTCCCGCGCAGACCGCGGCCGCGAACCAGCGACCCGCCCAGGTGATCGGTGATCCATTCGCCCGGCACCCCGGAGCAGTTCGCGATCACGCAGGGCTTGTCGACCTTGGCCGCGGCCAGTGCGAAGGCGTCGATCATCGGCGCCGATGCGCTGTCCTCATCGGCGACCGGGTGGACCACCAGGATCGCGTCGAGGTCGGGGTCGGTGGCGTATTTCTCGATGATCTCGGGCCAGAGCTGGGCGCCGAAACCGGTCGCGTCGAGCGGGTTGGGCACCGTCACTCCGGGGAGGTTGGCCGTGACCCACTCCCGGTAGCCGTCCAGCGGCGGGATGTTGATGCCCTCCGCGATAGCCAGATCCATGCTCATCGATGCGTAGCCCCCGCTGATGGTGACGACGCCCAGGGATGAGACCGGCGTCCAGCGCGGCGAGGCCAACTGGTCGGCCAGGGCCAGCCGGTCGACGAGTTCGTCCGGGTCATAGGCCAACGCCACGCCGGCCTGGCGCAGGGCGACGTCGTACACCCAGTCATCACCGGTCAACGCTCCGGTGTGGGAGGCCGCCAGCCGTTGCGAGCGTTCGTTGCGCGCGAGCTTGAGGGCGACGATCGGCTTGCCGGCCGCCGTTGCCCGTGCGACCGCGGCGAAGAAGGCTTGGGGCCGGCGGATCTTCTCGATCACAAGTCCGATCGAGGTCGTCTCCGGATCGTCGACGAGGTAGTCGACGTAGTCGGCCAGATCGGTGATCGCCTCGTTGCCGGAGGACACCAGGATGTTCGTGCCGCAGTCCGGATAGTCCCAGGCTGACATCGCTATTCCGCTGGTGATCGCGCCGCTCTGTGAAATGACCGAGATACCGCCGGGCCGACGCTTGTGCCGGTTGGCCACGCTCAGGCTGATCCGGTGGCGCACGTTGATGTAGCCCAGCCCGTTCGGCCCGATGATCGGCATCGCGGCGTCGCCGGCCGCGGTCCTGATCCGCGCCTGCATCGCCTCGCCGCCCGTATCGAGTTCGGCGAATCCGCTCGCCACCAGGACCATGCCGCCGATGTCGAGGCCGACGGCCTCCTCAACCAGCTCGGTCGTGCGCTCGGCCGACATGAAGCTCATGACGGCGTCGATCGGCCGGTCCAGTGACGTCAGGCTGGGTACGGTGGGTCGACCGGCGACTGACTCGTGACGAGGGTTGACCATGAAGATCTCGGCGTCGCTGTCGAACGTCGGCGAGATGGTCTCGAGAAAGTACGAATTGTCGCTCAGGCCGACGAACGCGATGGACGACGGCTTCAGAAGCCGGTCCAGGGCCCCCGATGCGCAGGAGCGTGTTTCGGCCATGACGCCGGACCTCACCCTTCACCGATTAGTTCACCCGTCGCCACGATGGCCCCGAGGGGTTCTCCTTCGACACCGACCAGAAGCAGCGCGGTTTGTGGCCGACATTGCTCTGGCCGGGCACGTCGATGTGCCCGGCCAGAACGATGTGCACGTCTGACGATGCGACGCGCGAAGGCTACTTCGCGTATTTCGCCAGGTGCTGGTCGAGTACCTGGTGCCAGACCACGATCATCTTCTCGAGGTCGGGCGCGATCCGCTGGTACTTGTGGCCGCGGGTGCGGATACCGGTCTGCATCCGCTCGATGTTGGACGAGTCCTGCTGCAGGAACCACAGGTCATCCCACAGCGGCGCGTCGTCGGCCGCAATCTGCGGCCGGGTCACGGGGGTGCCCTCCGGCGGGATCTCCAGCGCCCAGAAGTCGAAGATGCACTTGTTCGGATCGGTCGGGTGCGGCCGCGAGCGGTAGGTCATCGAGCAGCCCAGGGACACGATCCCGGTGCAGTTCGGGAACGCCGTCCAGTGACCGGTCATTTCCGGGTCCGGCGGCGGGATGACCACATTGCGTTCGGCTGCGTCCTCATAAACGCGCCGCAGGAACTCCTCGAAGAACTGGTCGTGCGGAACCGCGTCGATCACCTCTTCGGCGATCTCGGTCTGCCGTGCGTTCGTCACCGACCGCGAGCCCTGCCACATCGTCTTCAGCGTGGCCACGAACCCGATCGGGTGCGACTGGCCGATCGGGCCCTCCTTCTCGGGGTCGGGCTCCTCGACCTGGGTTGGCGTCGTGGTCCACTCGTGCTCCTCGACCGTCTCCATCGAGGCCGCCATCCAGCTGTGACCCTGATCCGGGACGGACGCGTAGCCGCCGAGCGGCGGGTAGTCGTCGTCGCGCTGGAACAGCGCCAACTCGGGGTGGGTCTGCATCACGTGATAGGCCTCGAAGAAGGCTTCCTGCGCGATCTTCCAGTTCGCCGCGAACTCGATCTGGTGCCACCACTTGACGTGCATCCGCTCGAAGCAGTGTGGGTCGAGGGCCTTCTCGACGCCGTGCCAGTTCTCCTCGAACGGGATCGCGTCCGGGTCGAAGTTGACCCAGACGAATCCCCACTTGAGACCCACTGCGACCTCGGGCAGATCGACCTCGGCCCGCTCGACCGTGTCGGGGCGGAAACCCTGCTTCGTGTAGACGTAGGAGTTCGAGCCGTCCAGGTTCCAGCGCCATCCGTGGAACGGGCACACCACCTGGCCGGCGCGGAACGTCCCCGTCCCGCAGGCGAGCGCGGTACCCCGGTGCCGGCAGGCGTTGTAGAACCCCTTGACCGTCCCGTCCTCCTGCCGGATCAGCATCACGGACTGGTCGAGGATCCGGTATTCGGTGAAGTCACCCGGATTCGGAATCTCGGTGCCGTGGCAGGCGAACTGCCACACGTGCATCCAGACCTCTTTCTCGGCCTCGAAGAAGGTCTCGTCGTAGTACCGCTCCGAGGGCAGGAGCACCCGGTCCGTTACCCGGAATCGAACATCGGACGTGTCATAGCCGGCGATCGCAGTCGGCCGTTCGCTCAGTTGCGTCATCTGCTTCCATTCTCCAGCGGCAGCGCCCAACATCCCGTCGACGGGCTTGAGGCCAATCATCCGCCCGCTCGGCGAAGTGTCAATACTTTACGACTAACATTCAACAATAGAACTTATGAAGTGTTAGGCCGGACGGGACGACGGCGCGCCGTGGTGTGCGCTCGCGGTGGCGAGGCTCAACGGTGACATGCCATGATCGGGCGATGGACGACCCCGACTGGGGGGCGGTCGAACAATCGTTGCTCCCGGCCTTCGCCGAGCCGTCGCGCGAGCAGGTGCGGTGGGCGGTCTTGTCGCGGGTTCCAGTGGTAGCTCTGGCTCAGCCTGACCTTGGTCAAGGCCGGCTTCTGGTGGCCCGCACCGACCCGCAGCGGCATTCGGTCTGCCTGGCCTACGGCGATGAGGCGGCGCAGGATGGTCCGTTCGTCACCGTGACAACTCACGTCTGGGCGCAGACAACGGCGACATTTGTCGCGGCACCCACTCAGCAGGCGCTCGCGAGCGAGCGGGATCGGTTGTTTCATCGAGCTGGGATCGACGAGGCCGAGCCGGTCGGCGCGCAGACCCGGAACCGGCGAGTGCCGTTCGACGACACGAGCCTGCGGGCCCGAGTCCGCCACGAGGACTCGTTGTGGTCGGCCGAGGTGTGGCTGCCCATCGACGCGCGACCGGCCGGGGCCCGACCGCGCGACCGAGCATTCGCGATCGTCGTGTCGCGCGGCGTGCCGGTCGAGGCAGTGGCACTGCGGCTCGAGGACGATCTGGAGCCCCTCTGGAACGCTCGTGACACGTCCGATCGCCTCCGGATCCGACGGTCGGCCGGTGACACCGGAGCCGATCCCTTGCCGGCCGCCACCGACCTCAAGGGGCTCGAGGAACTCATCGACTCCGCCGTGGCCGGCCGCCCGGTCGGCGCCGGTCCCGAGCGTCCACTCGCCCCCCGCCGGTCCCGTCACGACCTGCGCCGCGAATGGGAGGCCGCCCTGCAGGCTCAGATCCGCTACGGGAACCAAGCCCCGGCCGAGGCCAATCGGTCGATCACGATGCTGGTCAGCCAGATTTGCGAATTGTCGACGTCAGTTCAGTGGTGGGGCGACGCTGGACCGGCGGCGATCGCCGAATGCATTCGATACACGGTCTTCGACAGTGAGGTGGCCAGCCGGCCCGCGCAGTTACTGTGGCGAAAGGCAGTCGACCAACGCCGCACGCGGGCCGAGTGGCTCAAGGAATGGGAGCGCTGGCACGCCGAGCGGGCCGGCTGACTCTGGCGAACGCCGGTGATCGACGCGACGGCCAACTACACCCCGGTCGCGACCGCTTCGCCGAGGTAGCCGGCGATGACTTCGTTAGTCGCCGCGCGCGATTCACCGTGCCAGCTGAGGCGGCCGCGCTGGAGCAGGGCGCACTCTTCGGCGAACTTCAGTGCGCGCGCCGCGTACTGCTCGATCAAGATGATGGTTGCACCCGTGCCCTTGAGCAGTTCGAGCGACTCGAAGACCGTGTCGACCATCTTGGGCGCCAGGCCCAGCGACAGTTCATCGGCGACGATCAGCTTGGGCGAGGTCGTGAGCGCTCGAGCCAGCGACAGCATCTGCTGCTCGCCGCCCGACAGCATGGCGGCATGGTTCTTCGCCCGCAACCTCAGCGCCGGAAACAGTTCCATCGCGCGGTCGACGGTCGCCGCCCGTTCCGACCGGCTCTTGTTCACGCCGGCCAACAACCGCAGGTTCTCGACGACCGTGAGATCCGGAAAGATGCCGCGACCCTCGGGCAGGTAGATCAGACCGGCCCGGCGGATCTTATGAGCCGGCCAGCCGGTTATGTCGTGTCCATCGAACGAGATTCGTCCGGCGGCCGCCGGCACCAGGCCGCTGATGGCCCGGGCCACCGTGCTCTTGCCGGAACCGTTGACTCCCAACAGGGCGAGCGCCTGTCCCTGCTGCACGCTCAGGTTGAGGTCACGTACCGCTGTCGCGAGCCCGTACCGCACGGTCAGGTTCTCGATCGCCAGCAGCGGCTCGGCCGATTCGGTGGTCGACGCACTCGGCGCTGGGGTACTCATGCGAACTCTTTGTCGGTGCTGTCACCAAGCGTCTGGACGTCAGTCGGGAGGTCGTCGGTCTCGGTGCCGAGGTACGCCGCTCGCACGGCTGGATCCCGGCGAATGTCATCGGGCTTGCCTTGCGCGATGAGCGAACCGAAGTCGAGCACGTAGATGTATTCGCACAGATCCATGACCAGGGCGACGTCGTGCTCGACGAGCAGCAAGGACACCCCGCGCTCGGCGACGGTCCGCCGCAGCATGCCGACCACATGGGCCGTCTCGGCGGTATCCAGGCCTGACGATGGTTCATCGAGCAGTAGAACGGACGGTTCGGCCGCCAGCGCGCGGCCCAGCTCGACCAGGCGCAGCATGCCGAGCGGAAGTGACGCGACGGACGCATTCGCGACGCCGCCGAGCCCGAGCGAGTCCATGAGTCCACCGACCCGCTCATCCTCGCCCGGGTTCTTCGGGCGCAGTCCTCGCCCGGTCACCATGTCGGTCCAGACCCGGCGCGTGCCCTCACGGGTGCGATCGGCGACGACCAGGTGCTCCCGGACGCTCATCTCGGCGAACACCTCAGGGTGTTGAAACGTTCGCCCGAGCCCTTGCCGCACCCGCGACTGTGGCGTCGCCTTGGTGACGTCGTTGCCGTCCAGGTAGACGCGACCAGACGTAGGGCGCCGGAGCCCGGACAAGACCGAGAACAACGTGGTCTTTCCGGCCCCGTTGGGTCCGATGAGCCCGACGATCGAGTCGGGCGGCACACTCAGGCTGACGTCGTTGCAGGCGACGACGCCGCCGAACCGGACCACCACGTTCTCAGCCGACAGGCGAGACGTCTGCGTCGCTGGCGCCGGGGCTGTCACGAACGGCCGCCCAGCGCCGTGCCGGCCAGATCGGGCGACTCGACCTCCGGGCTCTCGGCGACCGGCGCCACAGCGGTCGGCGACGACTGCCACCTCCGGCGGAGGCGGTACGCCAATCGCTCGAGATTGCGCGCCTGCATCGTCACCGATCCGTCGGGATCCATGATCAGGCCGATGGCGCCGAGCCCGAACAACACCGTCGGGACGTTGCCCCAGGCCGCGGACAGGTAGGTCTGGAAGATGCCGGGCAGCAGGGTGAACACGAGTCCGGCGACGATCGCCGCGACGACGGATCGCGCACCGATGGTTACCAGGACGGCCAGCCAGGCCAAGCCGGTGAAGACCGTGTAGTTGGTCGGCACGGCCAGCAAGCTGTACATCGCCAGAAAGCCGCCGCCGAGAGCGGCGACAAAGCTGGCCTGCGCCGCGATCAGGACACGTAGCCCGATCACGTTCAGCCCGAGGACGCTCGATGATGCGGCCTCGCTTCGCCGCACCGCGCTGAACGCGAGGCCGGTCGTCGACCGTCGCATGTTGATGATGAACAGCGCCACGAGCAGGAAGATGCCGAGCACCAAGTACGCGAACGTTCGGTCGCCCACCGCCCAACTCGGACGGCCGATCCCCACGCCACTGCCCCCGTTGATGAACCGCTCGCGGGTGAAGACCAAAGTCTCGATCATCAGACCGAAGATCAGGGTCGACAAAGCCACGTACAGCTCGCCGAACCGAATCGTGAGCAGGCCGAGGAGTGCCCCGACCGGTGTCGCTATCACTGCCGCCACCAGCACCGCCAGCAGCACCGGCCAGCCCGCATTGGTTGCGAATTGCGCCGCGATGACGCCGCCGAGCCCGGCGAAGGTGATGAGCGACAGCCACAGGAAGCCACCCTCGCCGACTGCCAGCGTGAAGGACAGGAAGATCAGCCCGTACACGAAACCGCCGGCGATCAAGGTCAGCCAATACCCGTTGAAGAGCAGCGGCAGGATCGCGACAACCGCCAGCATGACCAGCGTCCCGACGCTACGGAACGAGAAGACACCCGAGGTCGCCGTTTGTGCGTGCGTACTCAGGGCCGCAGAAACTGCGGCGTCGCCACCTTGAGGCTCGATGGCGGCATCCAGAGCGCCACCGCTGGCCACATCGCGGACCGCTCCGTAGCGGATGTAGAAGAAGATCAGGGCCAGCGCGGTCACGATGAACGGCGCGCTGCCGACCACCGCGGCTGAGTACTGGCTGTTCGATGGCAACCAGTACTGCACCAGGTCGGTGAACACACCCATGAGCAGCGCGATGCCGACGGCAATCGGCAGGCTCTTCAACCGGGCCGCCACCACCGCGGCGAAGGCGGCCGACATCAGCCCGGTCATGCCTTGCGGCGTCAGGCCGCTGGTCGGTGCGGCCAGGATGCCGACCAGACCGGCCAGCGAGACGCTGACGATCCACACACCGACCGACACCGCTTCCGGGTTGATACCCGACAGCGACGCCAACGCCCGCGAGCTCACCAGACCACGCACCCGCAGGCCGATGTCGGTGAACAGCAGAAGGTAGGTGCCGACGAGCAGAATCGCGATCAGGAAGGCGAACACCACGATCTGGTCGAGTCCGATGGTTGCCCCGAAGACGTGATAGACGTGCACCGGCGTCGGTATGAGGCCCGGGGCCAGGCTGATGGTCGCGTTGCCGAAACAGATCACCGCCAGCGGCGGCAGCGCCACGAAGAAGCCGATCATCGCCACGATCTGGATGAGCTTCGACCGCCGGGCCAGGCCGCGCAGCAGTGCGAAATACAGCACGATGGCGATCCCGGGTGCCCAGACGAGCAGCACCATCAATACGGCCGGGACGATGCCCCAACCTTGCTGGGTGTGGAGGTAGTAGTAAGAGCGCGACAAGAAATACGCGAATGACGCGAAGGCGAAATTAAGAATGCCGGTCGATACGTAGGTGACCGTGATGCTGGACGCGGCAATTGCATAGAGCGACCCCAGTGTCAGGCCGGCAATGATGTAATCGAACACTCGCCTCTCCCCTGCCTAGCGATGCCGAAAAGCAAGCAGTGGCCCGACCCGGGGTGGGCTGATCACTGGCGCGTCGACTCTGACCGGCTCTGCACACTCTCCCCGTATCATGCAATGATTCCATCATGGCTCGTCCGGCTGAGTATGGCCTAGGCTTGACCGATCCGCAACGCTCATGAAGCCTCGGTCAGGCTTCCTCTCTCAGCCGTAGCGAGCCGGCGCGAAAGTCGCTGGACGGGTGGTCGGCGTACCAGTCATTTCGCAACTGGAGGCAGGAAGACAGCCCATGACAGGCTCGCTCCGATCGACCGGATCCCACGTCGCGCATGTGCTGCCGGCCGATATTGATGTCGAGGTGTTCGATATCGAGACCCTGTTCGACGCGGCGTGGCGCGAGGGGTACGACTGGCCGACGGTGTGCGTCGGCCAGATGCGCTGCACCGCCTGCCACGTGACGATCATGGAAGGCACCGACAACGTCAGACCGATGGTCGACGAGCAAGAGGCATCGACGATCAAGCGACTGGCGCAGCGCATCTACCACGGCAACGATGAGGGTCTGCGGTTGGCGTGCCAACTGCGCCTGACCGGCGATGTCGTCGTTGAGCAAAAGGTGTTCAAGGGCAAGAGACGCCAAGGCGTCGAGTAGCTTGACCGATTGTTTCGCCCGGTAGACACTCTACTAACATTGAAGTATTGGCGGATGCCGCGCGGTCGGGTCGGATTCGCCGCCGTTCCCTCGCCGACTTGACCGATCCAGGGGGCCCTTGACGATGGGTGTCGACCTGTGGGAGTTCCGGCGCCAGGACTACTCGCTCGACCGTGATCAGCAGGACGTGCGCGACGCGTTCAGCGAGTTCTTCCTGAAGGAGTCGCCGAGCTCGGTGGTTCGGGCCGCCGAACCACTGGGTTTCGACGCTCGCCTGTGGGTTGCCCTCGTCGGGATGGGGGTGACCACGATGAGCCTGCCCGCCGCCGCCGGCGGCGACGACGCGACGCTGGTCGACCTGGTGCTCATCGCTGAGGAAGTCGGACGGACCGCCGCGCCCGTCCCCTATGTTTCCCAGGTCGTCAGCACCCGGCTGCTCGCCGCTGTCAATGCGGCCGGCGAGATACTCGAGAACGCGAAGGCGGGCCGACCAGTTGCCCTCGTGCTGGCCCCGCTGCACGGGGCCGGGGCCGTCCTGGTTCCTGACGCGGCGATCGCCGAAGACGTCATTGCCCTCCACGACGATGAACTGGTGCTCTTCCGGTCGAGCGAGCCCGCGCCCCACGTCGTCAACCACGGCAGCACCCCCCTTGGTCGCTGGTCACCCTCGGGCGCCGAACGAGTGGTGTTGGCCAGCGGCCCCGTGGCGCAGAAGCACCACGACCGGGCGGTAGGCGAGTGGAAGCTGCTCATGGGGGCGGCCCTAATCGGGCTGACCCAGGCCGCGCTCGACATCTCGGTCGAGTTCGCAAAGACGCGCGAGACGCTGGGCGTGCCGATCGGATCGCTGCAGGGCGTTGCCTTTCCCCTGGCCGACGTTGCTATCGGGGTCGCCGGCAGTCGCCAGCTGATCTGGCGAGCCGCCTGGATGACTCAGTACGAGCCCGGCGCCCGTCCCGACCTGATCGCGATCGCGTTCGCCATGGCCGCGCACGTCGCGTCACAGGGCACTCAGATCTCCGCGCACATGCAGGGCGGACTCGGCTTCATGGTCGAAGCCGATGCCAGCTTGTACTTCCTGCGGTCGAAGGGGTGGAGCGTCCTCGCCGGCGATCCGACGCTCGACCTCATCAGCGTTGGCGCCGCCGCCATCGCCACCGGCTGACCTGGAAGGCGAGACCCGTCCATGGACTTTTCCGTCGTCGAGATGACCGCCGAGCGGCGGCAGTTCGCCAAGGAGGTCCGGGCCTTCCTCGACGAGCTCCTGACACAGGACGTGTACGACCGCGAACTCGCACACGGCGAAGGCTTCGACGAGAAGGTCCATCTGGCGCTCGGGGACAAGGGCTGGCTCATGCCGTCCTGGCCGGCCGAGCACGGCGGCGCCGGCCTCGACCCGACGTCGGCCCGCATCCTAGAACTCGAGATGTCGCGCCGGCTCGTGCCGGGCCTCACCACCATCATGTCCACCACCAACCTGGTCTGGGCGGCCGTTGAACACCACCTCGACCCGTCGCTGGTGGAGCCGATGCGGTTGGACGTCGCCCGCGGTCGGGTGCGGTTGTGCCTCGGCTATACCGAGCCCGACGGCGGTTCCGACATCGCGGCGGCCAAGATTCGGGCGATCCAGGACGGCGAGGAATGGGTGCTCAACGGGTCCAAGATCTTCACCACGGGCGCACAGAACTGCCAGTACGTCTTCCTGATCACCCGCACCGATCCGACGCTGCCCAAACACAACGGTTTGACGATGTTCCTGGTGCCGCTGGACTCTCCGGGCATCGAGATCCAGGGCATCCGCGCGTTCAGTGGCGAGCGCACCAACATCGTGTACTACAGCGACGTCCGGGTCTCCGACCAGTTCCGGTTGGGTCCGGTCAACGCCGGCTGGTCGGTGCTGCACGGTCCGCTGGACGCTGAGCACGGCAAGGGCGGCGACGACGCCGGGCTGCGTCCCGGTCCCGGTGCCGGGTTTTTACGGCACCTCAAGGAGGCTCTCGAAGAAACGATTCAGTGGGCTCAGACCGCGATGCGCGCCGACGGTACTCGGGTCGCCGAAGACCGCACCGTCCAGCTGCGCATCGGGCGGGTGATCGCCGAATACGAGATGGCTATCAGCACGCCGGGCCCGATGGGGCGGGTCATCGGCGCGGACGTGATGGTTCGCGCCGCGGCCGACTTGGTGGACCTCGTGGGCATCGACGCGCTCGAATCGATGACCTCCCTCAACCAGCCGGGCCTGGCCGCGGTCGAGTTCGCCCAGCGCTTCGCTCAGGGCACCCCCACGTACGGCGGCACGAACGAGGTCTTCCGTAACATGATCGCCCGTCACGACCTCGGCCTGCCGGCGCTGGCCCTGCCAGGGCGCCGGGCCTTCCTACCCGCGGGTCACTGATCGGCTGGTCCAGCGGGACCGTCGCGCGCCGGGCAGCCAGTCAGCTGGCGACGATGTCCAGCAACACCCCGTGGGTCGTGCGCGGATGCACGAAGGTCTGCACTTCGGTGGCAATGAGGTCGGACCCCCGGGCGGTCAGGTCGCTGACAGTCGCGGAGCGATCGTCGACGATCAGCCCGATCGCGTACACACCCTCGCCGCGGCGCTCGACGAACTTGGCAAGCGGGCCGGCATCGCTGCCGGCACTGGTGAGTCCGAACCACGAGCGCCCCACCGGCACGTGATGCGCAACCTCCCCGCTGTTGGTCGGGTGAGCCGGCCAGGCACCGAACAGGGCGGCCCACCCCTGCTTCGCCTGCTCGTCATCGCGCACGGCGACCACCAGATGGTTGATTCGCCGCCATTGACTCGAGGCGATCGGCCGGCCATCTGACCGGGCCGGACGCAACACCAAGGCAACGCCGTTGGTCGCAGCCGGATCGAGGGCGACGCAGTCGTCGGCCACCTCGATCGCGGCCCCGGTGCGAGTGAGGTGCTCGCGCATCATCTCGAGGTCGGCGACCCCGACCTCGACCCGGCCGACACCGAGCGGGTCGCCCTCCGCGACGGCACGCAGCCGGACGACGGTTCCGTCCAGATGAAACTCGATGTGGTCTTCGCCAGAGACGGACGGCGACCACCCCAGCTTGTCGATCCAGTCCGCCCCCGCACTCACCAGGTCGGTCACGGCGATGGTCACCTGCTGGAACTCGACGAGCGGATAAGCGGCGCCGAACACACAAGCTCCCTAGCTAGATAGAACCGGCTCGTCTCCCCAGGCGGTGACCGGCGGCCTCAGGTCCGCGTCGGGAACGCTCACCGCGCGGGTGTACGGACGGTTCGGGCCATCCACATCAAAGCTGCGGTGGATGAGTCGATCGCCGACGATGGTGCCGATGTACTCACCATCCTCCGGATGGAAGACCCGGTCCCCCACGAGGTGGCCGACCAAAGCCCCCGACCGGGAATAAAGGTCGTTTCCCCTACAGAAGAGCGGAATCCCGTTCTTGGTCCAGAGGTTCGCCATTGCCACCTGCCCACAAGATCTATTCGTAACCCCGGCTGGACGAGCGTATCCGGCCGGCCGGCCCGGTCGTGTGCACAGACCTCGGGGCTGTGGCCAGAACTGGTTCGTTCTGACCACAGCCCCTGGCCGTGACGCATTTGCTTCGCGCGGCGTCAGCTCACGTCGCGGGTTGCGGTGCCGCAGAACGGGCTGCCCTGGACCGGTACGAACACCGAGCCCTTCAGCGTGACCATCCACAGGCAGCTGTACTTCACGTTGTACTGCGAGAAGTCGATCTTATCCGGGGCGATAGCGCCATCGGCGTCGAAGTCCGTCACGCTGCGCAGCGCCGTGATGAATTCCGCCGACGTGGGGTTCGGCTTGGCGGCCTTCTTCAGCCCGGCCATCACCTGCCACCCGGTCATCCAGCCCATCTGGGCGGAGTACGAAGGCGGACCGTCGATTCCGTGGGCGACGAGCGCCGCCTTGAACGCCTTGGCGCCGGCGGTGTCCGCCTCGACCGGAGTCATCTGGACCGAGAAGCTCTGGCCCTGCAGCGCCGTGTTGGTCGCCTTGTCCTTGAGCGTGGTCGAGGTGTAACCGGTCGGCAGCAGGGACGCCTTGAGCTTCACGCCCAGCTGGGTGAGCTTCTCGATGAACGACGTCGCGGTGGTGTCCTGCTGAGTCATGTAGACGGCGTCCACGTTGGCGTTCTTGGTCTGCAGCGCCGCCGGTCCGATGTCAGGGCTGCCGTAGGGCACGTCGCCGATGACCGGGCCGGCCTTCAGACCGGCGTCCACACAGGACTGTACGTTCGCCTTGCTGATGTTGAGGATCCCGGTGCCGAGGTTGCTGGCTCCAAGCGCACCGCAAGTCGTGGCGCCCTGGCTCTTGGCAAACAGGCCGAAGCCCGGTGCCACCGCGTTCGGATCCTTGCTTCCCTGCACATCGAAGAACTCCGGGTTCTTCGGGTCGAACCAGGCCTGCGTGCCGTTGGCCGTGCCCAGCGTGGGAATGCCCTTCTGCTCAATGAACCCCACCGCACCGACCGAAACGTTGGTGAGCGAAAGCAGGATCGAGACGTGGTTCTGCAGCACAAGCTTCTGGGCCGCCGCCAGCGCACCGGCCGGCGTTGACGCGTCATCGGCGGTGACGACCTTCAACTGCTGGCCGTTCACCCCACCGGCGGTGTTGATGGTGTCGAAGGCCATCTGTACGCCCTTCTCGGCGTCAGCGTAGGTCGGCGCCGACACACCGGTGAGTGGGGTCGACAGGCCAACCGTCAGCGTGCCGTTCGGGAACGTCGCCGCGCCGGCCGAGCCGCTGCCAGTCGGCGTGCTCGATCCCCCGCCGGCCGTCTTCTTGGACGACGAACTACACGCGGCCACGAGTGCGACCGACGCGAGAATGGCAATACCTACTTTTAGCTTTGCGCTTCTCATCCGATTTAACCCTTTCAGAGGGAAGTATCCGTCGATCATTCGTAGAGCGGTTCGCTGTTGCATCCAATCAGACATGTTGGCTGCCGCGAGTCACAATTGAGTTGCAGAATTACCGCGTGACCATGGTGATAACTGACCTGGTCGGATCGCGATATTCCGGCGTACGCCTATTCAGTTGCCTAAGGCATGTGGAATGACGCGAAGGGGTCGCTTTGATAGCCGCCTTACGTCACTTAGGGCGCGACATAGCTTCGAGCCTCCACATGGGTCCCACGGGAGTGTCTCGTTCGAAACCTTCTATGATTCGATGATTGGCATTCAAGCACGTCGATGGCGCTGACACAAGCAAAATCGGGGCCCCGTCGTCTCAGGGCCAGCCAAGGTCAGCTCACGGATTTGCGACCATCGCGTTGAAGTATCTGATCTTGCCAACCTGCTCGGACATCTTCTGCACCTGCTCAGGCGCCTCGCCTTCGACGGGTTGGGGAAGGCCAGGAATGTTGGAGTTGCCGCTGTACGAGACGATGCGCGAGATGCGGTGGTTGATGCGCCAGCCGCGATCGGTTCGCACCAGTTCGTCGTCGTACCAGCCGGTGCCGAGCCAGGTCGGGCCACCCTCGGCCGCGTACCGGATGAGAAGCCAATTGCCGTAGGTGAATGCGTAGGCCGTATCCGCGTCGACGTGGACCAGGTGGCCCATCATCGTGTGCTGATGACTGTCGTGGGCCTCGTGAATGGCCACGAATACATTGACGAAGTCCGTGCGCGAGCGCCAAACGGCACCTGGCCCGTAGTCGGCCAATACGTCTTCAGTGAAGATCCGGTCGAACAGGTCCCAGCGGTGGGCGTCGAGCGCAAATGCGTAGAGATTGATCAGCTCAATAATCTCCGTTTTGTCAGCATGTTCACTCAACGGGCTGCTCTCCATTCTCGGCGGGAACCAGGCCTTACTTAATGGTGAAGCCCTGGTCGACCACGATCGACTGTCCGGTGATGAAGCGGGCCGCGTCGGATGCGAGGAACATGATCGCGTTGGTGATGTCCTCGGGGTGTAGCGCCTCATCGTTGAAGAGATTCCACTTGCCGCCGAGGTCGAACGCACCGCCCGGCGCCAACTCCGTGTCATCCCCGGCGGCCAGCTGCTGGAAGAACGAGCTCACATGGGGCGTGTAGACGGCTCCCGGGGAAACGACGTTGACGTTGATGCCGTAGGGCGCGAGGTCGATTGCCAGCCCTTTGCTGAATCCGACCAGGCCGTGCTTGGCTGCGGTGTAGTGCGAGTTGCTCGCGACCGAGGTGATGGCGGAGGTCGAGCCGATCGACACGATCTTGCCCCGGCCGGCGGCGCGCATGTGCCCGGCGACGTGTTTGGCACAGAGGAAGGCGCCCTTGAGGACGGTGTCGACCACCTCGTCCCAGGCCTGTTCGGTCAGGTCGAAGATCGAGTAAAACGGATAGACACCGGCGTTGTTCACCAGCACGTCGATCCTGCCGAATTGGGCCACCACCGCATCGATGGCCGACTTGACGTCCGAGTCGCTACGGACGTCGCACACGATCGGCAACGCCCGCACACCTAGGGCTTCGATCTCCTTGGCCACCATGCTCAGGTCTTCTTCGGTGCTCATGGGGTACGGGACGGTGGCGAGGTCGTGGCAGATGTCGAGTAGCGCGATGTCGGCACCCGCCCGCGCGAAGGCCAAGGCATGGGCCCGACCCTGACTGCGGGCCGCGCCCGTGATCATGACGACCTGATCCTTGAAGCTCCACTGGATGTTCTTGACGGTCGGTACCGAAACGGTCTGTTCCCATGCGTTCGAGCTGGCTTCATCAGATGTCATGGCTCGTCCCTTCCGCTCGTCTCTGATCGTGCTTCGGTCGTCCTGGTGCGTTGCCGTCCTTACGGCTGACCTCAATGAGGTAGCTCAGGTATCCGACCGGGAGTCGGCTGCCGCCGTTGACCTGGATCACCTGGCCGGTGATCCAGGTGGCGGCGTCTGACGCGAGGAAGACCGCGAGGCCCCCGACATCGGCGAGCTCGCCGAGCCGGCCGAGTGGAACCGTGTCGATCTGGCGGGCGCGTCGCCCGGGCGTGGAAAGGCTGCCGCCTTCGGCCTGGTTGGTCTCGGTCAACACCATGCCGGGCGCGATCGCGTTGACGCGGATGCCGCGATGGCCCCACTCGACGGCCATCGTCGCGGTCAGATTGTCGAGTGCGGCCTTGGCGGCACCGTACTGGCCGGTCCGTGGATTGGGGAACGTTGCCGAGCGCGACGATATGTTGACGATCGAACCGCCGCGATCCATGGCCCGGGCGGCCGCCTGACAGGCGAAGAATGTCGACTTCAAGTTGAGGTCCACCACGCGATCCCACTGATCCTCGGCGAGCTCCAGCAATGGCCCGACGTCGCCCGGCAACGCGCTGCCCGCGTTGTTCACCCAGCAGTCGATGTAGCCGAAGGTGTCCTGCGTCTTAGCCACGAGTGCGTGGACGGATTCGCTAACCGTGATGTCGGTGGGAATCGCCAGTGCCTCGGCGCCGGCATCCTGCAGCTCCTGCACGGTCGCGTCGAGGGTGGTGGCGCTCCGTCCCGCGATGACCACGCGCGCCCCGGCCGCCGCCATTGCCAGCGCGATCCCACGGCCTATGCCGCGGCCACCACCCGTCACCACGACGGTCTGCTGACTGAGCTCGAACACGCAAATGCTCCTGACGTTAGCTGTCGCGGTTGGCGAGTCGGTTCGTCCCGCCCCACCCTTTCGGCCCGGACGTGGTCTTCTGCAAGATGAGAGGCGCTGCTAGCGTAATAGCGAATCATTGCATGATACAAGGGGGAGCCGCGGTGGACCTCGCGCAGGACGATGCGCAACGCGCGTTCCGGGATGAACTGCGTGCTTTTCTCGACGCGGCCTTGGGCACCGAGATCAGTGACGACTTCGAAGGTCAGCGGGCTTGGCAACGGCTGCTGTACGCCAGCCGGTGGGTCGCCCCGCACTGGCCGGCTCAGTACGGCGGCCGCGACGCCTCGATCGAGCAGTTCGCGATCTACATCGAGGAGCTCGCCCGCGCCCGGGCGCCGCAGTTCGCGAACCGCGTCGGGGTGCAGACCGCCGGCCCGGTGCTGCTCGCCCATGGCAGCCATGAACAGCGCGAGCGCTACCTGACTCGCATCGCGTCCGCCGACGACATCTGGTGCCAGCTCTACAGCGAGCCGGGCGCCGGATCGGATCTGACCAATTTGCGGACCGCCGCCCGCCTGGAAGGCGACACCTGGCGAGTCACCGGGCAGAAGGTGTGGACGAGCTACGGCGCCCAAGCCGATTTCGGTCTGCTGCTGGCCCGTACCGAGGTGGGGGTCGCGCCCCACCTCGGGATCAGCTGCTTCGTGTGCGACCTGCGCGCCCCCGGGGTCGACGCCCGTCCGCTGCGGACGATGACCGGTGAGTCGGAATTCGCCGAAGTGTTCCTTGATGACGTGGCGCTACCGCCCGACGCGTTGATCGGCGAGCGCGGCGCCGGCTGGGAGATCGGCAACACCGGCCTGGCCAGCGAGCGCGGGGTCGCCTTCCCGCTCAAGGAGCAGGCGGCGCTGCAGATCATGCTCGACGAACTGCTCGACCGCGTCCGGCGGGACGAGGTCGTCCCCACCCCACTACAGCGCGACCGCATCGCGCAGGACATCGTGAACCTGCACGTGCTGCGGCTGATGAACCTCAAGACCGTCAGCCAGCTCAGCGCCGGCTCCGAGCTCGGCACCTGGGCGTCGTTGATCAAGCTGACCTGGGAGCAGGCCGCGCAGCACCTGGGTGACACCCTGTTCGAGACGACCGGCCCCGCTGACCCGATGGACGAGGACGGCCGCGCAACGGCGATGTTGCGTTACCGGATGGCGTCGCTCGTCGGCGGGACGACGCAGATCCAGCGCAACATCCTCAGCGAGCGACGCCTCGGCCTGCCCCGCGAACCGCGCCGGACCTGACGTGCAACCGACACGGTCGCTGGCCGAAGCCGGCACTATGTATCGCGCGTCCGGCGTATGGCGCGACGAGTCGGTCGCGAGTCGCTTCGCCGAGTCGATCGCGCGGCGCCCGGCCTCGATCGCCATCGTCGACGGCGACCGTCGGCTCACCTTGGCCGAACTCGGTGGCGCGACGAGCCGATTCGCGGCCACCTTGCGCGACGTCGGTGTCGGCCCGGGGGACGTCGTTTCGGTGCAGCTGCCCAGCTGGTGGCAGACCATCGCGATCTCGCAGGCCGTGCTGGCCATCGGCGGCGTGCTCAATCCGATCCTGCCCAGCTACCGCCAACGCGAACTCAGCTTCATCATCAACGAGGCTCGGCCGCGCGCCGTCATCGTCCCCGGCCGATATCGCGGCGTCGACTACCCGGCGCTCCTGAGCGAGCTCGACCTGCCCGAGCACGCGCTGCTGACCGCCCGGACCGGCGACGCCGACGACCTGGTCATCGCCCGCGCCGCCCCATCTTCCCGCCCGGCCCGATCAACCGCCGGTCCCGGTCGCGGTGACGACATCGCCGCCCTGCTCTATACGTCGGGCACGACGTCGACGCCCAAGGGCGTCCTGCACACCCACAACACCCTGCTCGCCGAAGGGGCCGGGATCGTCGGGACCCACGAGATCACCCCCGACGACGTCCTCATGTTCACGATGCCGTTCGGGCACATCGGCGGCATTCTGTACGCGATCCTCGTGCCGACGCTGGCCGGCAACCGCACCGTGCTGATGGACCCGTGGGACCCGGCCACCGCAATCGACCTGATCGAGCGGGAGCAGATCACCGTCCAACCCGGCATGCCGGTGTTCCTGCGGGGCATGCTGGCCAGCCCCGGCTTTGCCCAGGCGCGGGTCGGCTCCCTTCGGCTGTTCCCGATGGGCGGCTCGACGGTGGCCGCGCGCGATGTGGACGATGCCCGCGAATCCCTTGGCTGCGCATCCAAGCGCACCTACGGCTCGACCGAGCTGCCGACCTTGACGACAGGGACTGCCAGCGACACCCCCGATGAACTGGCCACGACCGAAGGGCGCCCAATCGGCGCCAACGAAGTGCGCATCGTCGATGCCGACGGCAACGACGTGGCCCCGGGCCAGGCCGGCGAGATCCTGGGCCGCGGCCCCGAGTTGTGTGCCGGCTATCTCGATGCCCGGTTCAATGCCGCTGCGTTCACGGCGGACGGGTGGTTTCGCACCGGCGATCTCGGGACGGTCGATGCGACCGGGCATCTCACGGTCGTCGGCCGGCTCAAGGACGTCATTATCCGCGGCGGCGAGAACATCTCCCCCAAGCTGATCGAGGACGTGCTCCTCGAGCATCCGTCGGTGGCCGGTGTCGGGGTGGTCGGCTATCCCGATCCGCTCTACGGCGAACGGGTGTGCGCGGTCGTGGCCACAACCGATGCCGACTTCGGATTCACCACGATGATCGACTATCTGAAAGGCCGGGGGCTGGCCTCGTACCAACTGCCCGAGAAGCTCCTCGTGCGGGCCGAACTCCCGTATACCTTGACCGGCAAGCTCGACAAGTCATCTTTGCGAGACGAGGCAGCGGTCGCATGACCACCTTCTCACCGGCCCACATCCGTGTTAGCGATGGTGGCTGACGATGCACTTCGGACTGTCCGACGACGAGGAAGCCCTACGCGAGAGTGTGGCCGATTTCGTGTTGTCGCAATGCCCCCTGGCGACAACGCGCCAACTGCTGGACGGGCCGTTGGGCTACGACCCGGCGGTGTGGCGCCGCGCAGGCATCGAGATGGGGCTCACCGCTCTGACCGTTCCCGAACGTCACGGCGGCTTCGGGGCCGCCCCGGTTGCCGTTGGTGTCGTGCTGCGCGAACTCGGCCGGGCACTGGGCCCGCTGCCCTTTCTGAGCTCCGCAGTGTTGGCGACGACTGCACTGCTGGCCCTGGCTGACGACGAGCACCAGAGCGACCTGCTGCCGAGCCTGGCCGCCGGCGAGCGCCGGGCGACCGTCGCGATCGTGGACGGACACCGGCCGGCGGCTGCGATCGCCACCTCAGCGGTCATCGGCGCCGACGCCGCGATCTCCGGTACGAAGGTGAGTGTCCTTGATGCCGAGGGCGCAGAGATCATCCTGGTGATCGCCGAATCGGACGCTGGGCCGGTGCTGTACGCAGTGGACCCCACCGCAGCGGGACTTCGGGTCGACCGGGAGAACTCGCTGGACCTCACCCGCCGCCAGTTCCGGGTGACTCTGGACCAGACCCCGGGCCGCCCGCTCGGACCGGCCAACGCGCGCGGCCTGGCCCGGCTGGTCGCCACGGCGTCCACCGCGTTGGCGATCGAGCAGGTCGGCGTCGCCGAGGCGGCCCTGGACATGGCGGTCGACTACGCCAAACTGCGCGAACAGTTCGGACGCCCCATCGGCTCGTTCCAGGCGGTCAAGCATCTGTGCGCGGACATGCTGCTACAGACCGAGCACGCGAGCGTGGCTGCGTTCTACGCGTTGTGGGTCGCCGGGGCCGAGCCGGCCCAACTGCCGGTCGCGGCTCGGGTGGCCAAAACGACGTGCAGCGACACCGCCGTCGCGGTGACGGCGGCGAACATCCAGATCCACGGCGGCATCGGCTTCACGTGGGAGCACAACGCGCACCTCTACTACCGCCGCGCGCACGGCACCGCCGCGATGTTCGGCTCGCCGGAGTCGCACCGCAGCGCGCTCTACGAGCGGCTGACGTCGGCCGCGCCGCAGGAGGACGCATGGGCATAGCGATGAGTGACGCCGACATCTGGCAGATGCTGGCCGCGGCCGACAAGGGAGTGTTCGTCTCGCTCCGCGCATCCGGGGCACCGATCGCCCTACCGGTGTGGTTCGTCGTACACGAGCAATTGATCTATCTGCGTACTCCGGCCCGATCGAACAAGATCGCCCGCATCACCGCCGACGATCGCGTCGCGTTCCTCGTCGATGACGGTCGGGCGTGGGCGGAGCTACGAGGCATACACGTCTCGGGCACGGCCCAAGTTCTCGACGATCCGCAGCTGAGCGAAGCGGTCGCAGCGCTTATCGACGCGAAGTACGCCGGGTTGCGGTCCGCTCCCAGCCAGCGACCGGCAGCGACCAACCAGCACTACGCTGATCGTCGAATCGTCCGGATCACACCGGACCAGATCCTGTCGTGGGACAACCGCCTGCTGCGACGAGAGGCCACGCGATGACCGGGGTGGACGTCGCGGTCGCCGACCGCATCATGACGATCACGATCAACCGTCCCGAGAAGCGCAATGCGCTGTCGATCGCCATGCGGGAGGAGTTCGCCGCGACGCTGCTCGGCGCCGACACCGACGACGACGTCAGCGCCCTGATCATCACCGGCGTCGATCCCGCTTTCTGCGCCGGCGTCGACACCAGCGAGTTCGGCGTCAACAAGCTGACCGCGCACGACCGCCGCTACCGGGTCACCCCCGTACGGGCGCTGTTCTCGTTGCGCAAGCCGGTCATCGCCGCCGTCAACGGAGCGTGCGTGACCGGCGGACTCGAACTGGCCCTCGCCTGCGACTTCATCATCGCCTCTGATCGAGCCCAGTTCGCTGATACCCACGCCCAGATCGGAGCCATGCCCACCTGGGGAATGACGGCGCTGCTGCCCCGCGCGGTGGGGGTGCGCTACGCCAAGCAACTGTCACTGACCGGTGAGCGGATATCAGCCCATCGGGCCCTGGAGGCCGGCTTGGTCAATGAGGTCGTCGCCCACGACGAGCTCGAGCAACGGGCCCGCACGATGGTCACCCTCATCAACAAGGTCGATCCAGCGATCGCCCAGACCCTGCTCGGTCTCTACGACCGCGGCGACGGCGCCAGCCTGGCCGAGGCGCTCGCCTTCGAGGCGGACGCGAGCGCCGACCGCGTCGCCAACGCCGACCTGATGACGCAACGCAGCCGGCAGTACCGCAGTGACGAGGCGCGATGAGCCCGGTCATCCCGTCCTACCGTGAGCTGCGCGCGGCCACGCCACCCGGCTCGTCCTGGTCGGTCTGGGGACCGGACTTCTCGCTCGGCTCGCTCAATCACCTCAGCTGTGGGCGCGCGCTCGCCGCGGCCCAGACCGTCCGGACCGGGCAGACCTACAGCCTGAACCTGGCCTTCGATGAGATCGATCCACCGCTGTTCGGGCGCAGTTCGGGGGTCCATCGGCTCACCAATGGCTACGACGCGCCGTTTCACGACGACCTGATCGACGGCTTCAACACGCAGTCGAGCAGCCAATGGGACGGACTGCGGCACGCGCGCCACCCCGTATATGGCTGGTACGGCGGCGTACCGGAGGAGCAACACGGCGTCCAGCACTGGGCCGCGCGCACGATCACTGGCCGCGGCGTGCTCGTCGACATCGACCGCTGGCAGCGGGCCCGGGGCTCGGACTACACGCCCGGCGAGTCGTACCCGATCACGACGGCCGACATCGATGCCGCATTGCGGGCTCAAGCGGTCACGCTCGAGCCCGGCGACATTCTCTGCGTGCGTACGGGTTGGCTGCGCTGGTATCGCGATCTCGACCCGGCACAGCGATCGGTCGTGCACGGGTCGGTGCGGGCGGTCGGTCTGGCTCCGGGTCACGAGACCCTCGCCTGGCTCTGGGACAACCAGCTGGCCGCCGTCGCCGCCGACAACCCGGCGGTCGAGGCCTACCCGTTCGGCTCGACGCTGCCCGCCGACCTTGTGGCCGAACTCCAGGCCGACCCGACGCGCGCCGACGAACTCAATCTGCACCAGGCCGCGATCCCGTTGCTCGGTCTGGTCCTCGGCGAGCTGTTCGACCTCGACGCCCTGGCCGCCGACTGCGCGCGCGATGACCGCTGGGTGTTCTTGTTCACCGCTGCTCCGATGGGGCTGCCCGGGGGCGCCGGCTCGCCGGCCAATGCCGTCGCGATGAGGTAGGCGTCGCCGACGCACGCCCACCTAGACCGGGCCTAGACCGAACCCAGACCGATAGAGACGAAGGGTTCAGCTGGCGCGCGACGGCGCCTTGGCCGGGCGCTCGGTGTAACGCAACGGAGCGCACAAGACCTGCGTCCGCTTGTCGACCGACAGGTGGTAGGTCTGGGCCGCCTCGAGATGGGCGCCCGAGATGCGCGCGGCCGCCTTGTGGTCGCCGGCTTCGATGGCATCGATGAGCTTCTCGTGCACGTCGACGATCTTCTTCATGGTGCTGCCACCAGGGAACCGGCCCTCGCTCGTGGCCAGATCGGTCCAGGACTGCTCGTGGGCGGTCCAAATATGCACGAGACTGCCCACCGACACCGCCATCGAGGCATTGCCGCACTCCTCGACCACGGCGGCGTGGAATGCCCGCGCGTAGCTATTGAACCGGGGCGGATCGTCGAGCGAGGCGCGTTGCTCGTCGACCAGCGCCCGCAGCGCCGCGATCGTGGCCGGGGTGGCACTCCCGGCGCACATCTCGGCGCAGATCGGCTCGAGCCGCCGGATCGTTGCCGCCACGTCCCGCAGATCGACGCCGCGCGACTCGAGCACCATGCCGGCCATGTAGGCGACGTTATGGGCATCGGGCAACCGCACGGTCGCCCCGCCGACGTTGCCGCGGTGGACGGTGATCAGTCCCTCGACCTCGAGAATGCGCAGCGCCTCGCGAATGGAGGGCAGCCCGACCTCGAACCGGGCCAGCAGCTCCTCCTGCGGGGGCAGGCGGCCGGGGCCATTCGTCCCGCCTCGCAAGATCTCAGACCGGAGTTCATCAGCGATGATCTCCGCCGCCCGCGGCAACCGCATCAACAACCCCCCAAAGACGGAATGATTGGATGATAGTTGACACCGACGCTGGCTGTGCACTCATTCGAATAATCCGAATGCCTTATGTACATCGTACGGGTAAGCGAGCCTCGGAACGCTGACCTGATCAAGCCGGTCGAGGTGCTCGGCCCTCAGTTCCCAGCCTGCCGCGCCGAGGTTTTCCTCGAGCTGGCTGCGATTGCGGGCCCCGATGAGCACCGAGCTGACGCCTCGTTGGCCGAGCACCCAATTGAGGGCGACCTGGCTGGCGGGCCGTCCGAGGGACTGGGCGATGTCGGCCACCTCGGCGGCGATGCGAAGGTTCTGCTCGTTGATGCGGTCGTGGATCATCCGCGAGGCCGGGTGATTGTCGCCCGCGCGAGTGCCCGCCGCCGCCGGCTCACCGACCCGGTACTTACCCGTCAGCACGCCACCACCGAGCGGCCCCCAGACGACCACGCCGAGACCGTCCGAGATCGACAACGGAATCGTGTCGAGCTCGATGTCGCGAACGGTCAGCGCGTACTGCGACTGGGTGGCGACGAACGGCTGCCACCGGTGCAGAGCCGCGAGGCCGAGCGCCTTCGCGAGTTGCCAGGCGGCAAAGTTGCTCGCGCCCAGATAGCGGACCTTGCCGGAATGGACCAGGTCGTCGAGCGCCGAGAGCGTTTCTTCCAGTGGCGTGTTCGGATCCCAGCAGTGCACCTGGTAGAGATCGATCCAGTCGGTGTCCAGCCGCCGTAAGGACGCCTCGACGGCGCGCATGATGTGGCGGCGGGACGCCCCCGAATTGTTCGGGCCCGGCCCGGTCGACCAGCGGAACTTCGTCGCGAGGATCACATCGTCACGCCGACCCCGCAGCGTTCGGCCGAGAATCGCCTCGGACTCGCCATCGCTGTAGCGGTCGGCGGTGTCGATCAGATTGCCGCCCCGCTCGAGGAACAGGTCGACCAGGCCCTCGCTTGCGGATGCGTCGAGTTCGCGCCCGAACGTCATCGCGCCGAGTGCCAGCTCCGAGACCATGACGCCGGCGCGACCGAGCCGGCGGGTCGACAGCTGCGCGCCGGCAGGGTCGGTCGTCACAACAGCGAGATGTTGTTCGGGTCGGCCGGCTTGGCTGGCTCGCCAGAGGCCGCGAAGTACGTCTCGTGTGCTTTGGTCTGCGCGTCGACCTTCTTCGCGTAGCCGTCGACCCGGCGCGACGCCGCCCACTGCTGAGCCTTCAGCAGCGGTGCGGTCGCTCCGGTGAAACGGGGTGCGACCTCGCGGGCGAAGAGCTCATAGCTGCGGAGCCGGTGCTCGGGCGACGCGACCCCGTTCTCCAGCATCAGCATGCTGCCGAAGCCGCCGGTCAATTCGATCAACCACTCGATGCTCTCGGCAACTTCGTCGGGAGTGCCGACGAACGCGGCCCGCTCGTTCGCCATGTTGCGATAGCTGGCGAGCCCGGACTCGTCGGGGAACATCGCTGGATAACCGCTGGTGGCGCCGTAGTAGTCGCGCAGCCACCTGTCGCCGCCGGCCTCGACCTCGGCGTAGGCCTGCTCGCGTGTCGCGGCCACGTGCATTGGGGTCACGAGCGTCCACTGGGTGCGATCCACAGTGTTGCCGTTCTCGGCCGCGACCTTCTGCAGAATCTCCCAGTGATTGGCCAACTGCAGTCGGGCCGCGGGCATGTACGAACCAAGCGACAACAGGCCGACGCCGTGGCGGCCGGCCGCGGTCGCGCCCGACGGCGAGATCGTGCTGGCGACCGACACCGGCAGGTGCGGCTTCTGGAACGAAGGCAGCTGAATCATCGCGTCGTGCAGTTCGAACCAGTCCGACACGTGCGTCACTGGTTCCTCGCCCCGCAGCAGCGCCATGACCACGCCCAGGGCTTCGTCCATGCGCGCCCGGGTCGAGTCCATCTTGATGCCCCACATCTCGGCATCGCTCGAGAGCGCGCCGGGACCGCAGCCGAACATGACCCGGCCCTTGGTCAGCAGATCCAGGAACGTCATCCGCTCGGCGGACATGAACGGGTGGTGATAGGCCAGGCTCATCACCCCGGTCCCGAGGCGGATGTGCTTGGTCCGCTCGGCGGCCACGGCGATGAACATCTCCGGGAAGGGAATGGGCTCCCAGCCTCCGCTGTGATGCTCACCGATCCACGCCTCATCGAAACCGAGCTCGTCGAGCCGCACGATCAGCGCGAGGTCCTCGTCGTAGGACGTCACCGGGTTGTGGTTCGGCGGGTGGAACGGGGCCAGGAACGATCCGAATCGAAGCGGCCACGCCTGTCCCACGGGTGTCTCCTTCGAAATTCTGTATCATTCGATGATTGGGATCTAAGCATGGCACACACCTCGACACAAGCAGCTTGACCGCCGCCGTGCAGCGTCTTTAGCATCCCGGAACGTGGTTCTACACAGCGAACAGCGGAGAATCGCATGACGGGCAGCGAGTTCGAATCCGACCAGACCGTGTTGGTCGAGCAGCGCGGATCCGTCCTTGTCATCACGATCGACCGCCCCGATCAGCGCAACGCGATCAATGCCGCCGTCGC
>JAVHVN010000080.1:0-5081 GCA_032160545.1 Pseudonocardiales bacterium
GGCACCCGGGCGCCGTCAGGTGAGCCGGTGTTCGCCGCGATCGCAGGCGGTGTCGGCCGGCTGCCGCGTGCCCTTGCCGGATCCGGACGATTCGAGGTGCGCACGTCGACGACCGTCCGCGAGATCATCCGTACGCCCGGCGGCTTCCACCTGATCTGCGCTGCGGTGCCGGCACCCGAAATCGTCGAGGTGGACGCGGTCGTCGTCGCGACCCCACCGTCGAAGGCAGCCCAGCTGCTGCGTGGGGTTGCGCCTGCCGCGGCCGCCGAACTGCGCGACGTCGAGACGGCGAGCCTGGCGATCGTCACGTTTGCGTTTCCCGCAGGCGCGGGCACCGCTGAGGTCCCCTCGGGCAGCGGTCTGCTGGTAGCCGTCCGCGAGGGTTTCGCCGTGAAGGCCGTGACCTTGTCGTCGCAGAAGTGGCCGATCGACACCGACGGGTTGGTGCTGATGCGCGCCTCCGTCGGGCGCGCGGGCGAGAACCAGATCCTGCAGCGTGAGGACCCCGCCCTGATCGCGCTGGTTCAACACGAGCTGCGTGCGCTGATCGGCGTCACGGCCGAGCCGGTCGACGCCCTCGTGACCCGGTGGGGCGGCGCGCTGCCTCAGTACGCGGTCGGCCATGTCGAGCGGGTGCGGCGGATCCGCGCCGCGGTCGACCGGGTTCCCGGGCTGGCGGTGTGCGGCGCCACGTACGACGGCGTGGGCATTCCCGCCTGCATCGCCTCTGCATACGCAGCGGCCGACAGGGTGGCCAACAGCACGTCCGGCGATGTGACCGGTCCCGGCGTGCCTGCGTTCGTCCCCGGGGGACAATGAGGGCATGGCCAAGGCACGCGAGCTGAACGACGTCATCCGGTACACGGCATGGTCGGTCTTCGCCGTGGCGAGACCGCTCGGCGACGGCGAGCGGCAGCGGCTCTCCGGCGAGGTCAGCGAGCTGTTCGAGCAGCTACAGACCAAGGACATCACGGTGCGCGGCACCTACGACGTGAGCGCCCTGCGCGCCGACGCCGATCTGATGGTGTGGTGGCACGCGCCGACCGCCGAGGCGATCCAGGAGGCCTACGGCCGGTTCCGCCGCACGGAGCTCGGGACCCATCTGAATCCGGTCTGGTCGAACATGGCGCTGCACCGTCCTGCGGAGTTCAACAAGAGCCATGTGCCGGCTTTCCTCGCCGGCGAGGCGCCACGCCGCTACGTCAGCGTCTACCCGTTCGTCCGCTCGTACGAGTGGTACCTCCTGCCCGACGCCGAGCGGCGCGCCATGCTGGCTGAGCACGGGCAGCTGGCCCGCGACTATCCGGACGTCCGCGCCAACACGGTGGCGTCGTTCTCGCTCGGCGACTACGAGTGGATGCTGGCCTTCGAGGCGGACGAGCTGCACCGGATCGTCGACCTCATGCGGCATCTGCGCGCGTCCGGTGCGCGGCGCCATGTACGGGAGGAGATCCCGTTCTACACCGGCACGCGCCGCGAGGTGAGCGACCTCGTCGGGGCGCTGCCCTAGCTCCCGTTGGCCGGTTCGTCCTCGAACGTCATCGAGATCGAGTTGATGCAGTAGCGCAGGTCGGTCGGGGTGCTGTAGCCCTCGCCCTCGAAGACGTGGCCGAGATGGCTGTGGCACGTGGCGCACAGCACCTCGACGCGGCGCATGCCCATCGAGGTGTCGACCCGTTCGATCACTGCGTCGCCGGCGAGCGGCGTGAAGAAGCTCGGCCAACCGCAGTGCGAGTCGAACTTGGCCTCGCTGCGGAACAGTTCGGTGCCGCAGGCTCGGCACCGATAGACGCCGCGGCGATGGTTGTCGGTGTGTTCACCGGTGTACGGACGTTCGGTGCCGGCCGTGCGCAACACGGCGTATTCGGCAGGCGAGAGTTGCGAGCGCCATTCCTCGTCGGACTTGGCGACGGGAGGCGTTGGGAGCTGGTCGGACTCGGTCATGACCTCGACCGTACCGACCGCGGGCGGATTGCGGGGCTCACCAATTGGCAGCGATACCGCCGACGGTGAGGCCGATGCCGACGGCGAAGCCGAGCAGGATGAGCAGGACCACGAGCCGGGCAGCGGCCCGGCGCGGCCCGCTGAGTCGCGAGAGGCCGGCACCGAACGCGACGATGTTCTGCAGCTCGCCGTCGACGCTGTTCGGGTTGGCGGTGCGTCCCCACGCGCCGTCGACGTAATGGGTGGGCGGCGCTGGCTCGTCCTCCCACATCTCGTCGGTCTGCATGCTGCCCAGGGTAGGCCGCGATCGAGGCTCAGCACTCGGCCGGGACAGCAGGTCGCCGTGGACATGATTGCGACCTGCGGGACGCGGTCGGTCATCACCGGTAGCGTCGCGGGCATGGCGGCACCGTCGATCGAACTCGAGGTCGCTGGCCGGACCGTGCGGATCAGCAATCCCGACCGCGTGTACTTCCCCGAGCGCGGCGAGACCAAGCTCGACCTGGCCAACTACTACATCTCGGTCGGCGACGGCATCGTGCGCGCCCTGCGCGAGCGGCCCTGCATGCTGCACCGCTACCCCGACGGGGTGACGGGGGAGAAGATCTATCAGAAGCGGCTGCCCAAGGGTGCGCCCGAATGGGTCGAGACGGTAGAGGTCCGCTTCCCGTCCGGACGCACTGCCGACGAGCTGTGCGTCACGGAGCTCGCCAGCGTCGTGTGGGCGGTGCAGATGTCGACGGTGGAGTTCCATCCCTGGCACTCCCGCCGCGCCGATACCGAGAAGCCTGACGAGATGCGCATCGACCTCGACCCGCAGCCGGGCACCGGGTTCCTCGAGGCGAAGCAGGTCGGCGAGATCGTGCGCGAGGTCCTCTCCGGGCTCGGCGCAGTCGGCTGGCCGAAGACATCGGGGTCGAAGGGCCTGCACGTGTACGTGCGCATCGAGCCGCGGTTCGGTTTCAAGGAGGTTCGCCGCGCCGCGCTCGCCTTCGCCCGCGAGGTCGAGCGCCGCGCTCCAGCCCAGGTCACCACCGCCTGGTGGCGTGAGCAGCGCGGCGCGCAGATTTTCCTGGACTACAACCAGAACGCGCGCGACCGCACTATCGCCTCGGCCTATTCGGTGCGTGGCCAGCCGTGGGGTCCGGTATCCGCGCCGGTGACGTGGGACGAGCTGCCCGACGTCGAAATGCGCGACTTCACGATCGCGACGATGCCGGAGCGGTTCGCCCGGCTCGGCGATCTGCACGCCGGCATCGATGACGCGGTGTGGTCGATCGAGCCGCTGCTGGAGTGGGCGGATCGCGACGAGCAGGACCACGGCCTCGGTGACATGCCGTATCCGCCGAACTTCCCCAAGCAGGAGGGCGAACCGCCGCGCGTCCAGCCGTCTCGAAAGAACGAGGCCAACTGGGCCGGCGCGGAAGCGACGGCTGACCGGGCCGAGCCACACCAGCTCGACTGATACCCCGTATAACGCCCGAATAGGGCGCGGGCGTCCAGACTCCTGGGTGGATGGGAAGTTGTCGTTATGCGTGCTGGGTCGTGCGCGGTCGAGTCCCGCCTCGGGTCTCGTCAGAGCGATCCTTGGGTTGTCGCGGTGATCGCAACACCTGCTGATGGGGTGTTGCCGTGGCTGAGTATTCGATCTTCATTTGCCCAGACCCGTTGCAGCAGTTCTGGCAGGTGATGGCCGACGGCGGATTCATCAGCGAGGCGGTCGCTGTGATCGACACCGGTCGACGGACCGGGCGCCGCGATCTGGTTGAGGCTGGCGGTGTGCGTCCCCGGCGAAGGCGGGAGTTGAACCCCGACCGCTCGACGATGAGATGGGCCGGACGAACGTAGATGGCCGCCGGCTGCGGGCTACTGTGTTGGAAACGGCAAAGGAGCATCGATGCCATCGTCGTCAGAGCCGGTGCACCTGAACAACCATCACCGCAACACGCTGCGCCGGTTGTTCCAGCATCCTGCAGGCCACAACATCGAATGGCATGCCGTGGTCTCCTTGCTATCGGCCGTCGGCACGGTCGATGAGCGCAAGGATGGAAAGGTCGCGGTTACGGTCGGATCTGAGACGGAATTCCTTGACCCTCCTGCGGATAAGGACATCGACACTCAGATGGTTGTCGATCTGCGCCGGATGCTCGACAGTGCCGGCTATGGAATTGAGGGTGGCGACATCGATGCGCCGGAGCAGAAGGACTGACGGGTAACAGCGTCGTCGCCGCGTCCGACCACGCCACAAATCGCGCTGACGGATTCGCGTTCTCTCGACGCCTCGACGAGCTCTGGGCATCACACCGATCGACGGCTAGCGAGCGCGCTTTTCGCTGCGTAGAAAGACGCTGCGCGGAGGCGGACGCTTCGGTGTGGATCGGTGCGGTGTCGGTTGTTTGTGGCAAGGTCGGCGCATGGGGACCGAGTTCCAGGTGACGTTCGACAGTGCCGACCCGGGGGCGCACGCGGCGTTCTGGGCCGGGGCGGTGCACTATGTCCAGCAGCCGCCACCGCCCGACTTCGACTCGTGGGACGCCGCGCTCGACGCCTGGGGCGTCCCGGCCGAGCACCGCAACGACCGCGCGGCGCTCGTCGATCCCGACGGCGTCGGGCCGCGTCTGTTTTTCCAGAAGGTGCCGGAGCCGAAGGCGGCGAAGAACCGCGTGCACCTCGACCTCCGAGCCGCCGCAGGCGTGCCGCCGGAAGGACGGGCCGACGCGCTCGAGGCGGAGTGCACCCGCCTGATCGCGATCGGCGCACGCCGGGTGCAGCGGCTGGAGGCCGACGGCGTCAATGGTGTGTGCATCGTCATGCAGGACCCCGAGGGCAACGAGTTCTGCCTCGACTGAGTGGGGTGCCGGTCAGCCGCGTGAGCGCGGCGTTGTCCCAACGGGCGTTTGTCATCGGCAGATCCGGATGGGTACCGCGCGTGACACCCAGCTCGGCCGCGCGTGGTCATCACCCGACTGTCGAGCCACTACGACGGCGAAGCGAGCGATGCTCGGGGCTCGTCGCCGAGGATGCTCAACGCGTCGGTGGCGCGGCGAACCATTTCGGCAAGGGCGTCGCCGTCGCGCCGGCGGCTGAGTATCGGAAGCACGGTCGTGAGCAGGATGTACGCCTGGGCTGCGCCACGG
>JAVHVN010000111.1:0-32464 GCA_032160545.1 Pseudonocardiales bacterium
GGCACCCAACTGGGCCAACGCACCGACCTGCCCGCCACCGCCACCGCCAACATCAACGGCTGGATCGGCGCGCAGGGCGGCACCACCTACTACGCCGTCGGCCGCATCGACGACGTCAGCACCTACAGCGCCGCCCTCTCCCCCACTCAGGTCGGCAACCACTACAGCTCGGCGATCAGCGGAACGGCGCCCTGAGCGAACCTGCCGGTCGGGCAGGCGCTCCGATGCACGATGAGGGGGAACTTCATGCTCCAAACACAGGACGATGTCGTCCGAGTCGGTGTGGTCGGGTGCGGGTACTGGGGCCCGAAACACCTGCGGGTGCTGGAGGGTCTGCCGAGAGTCTTCTCGATCGCCGCGATCGACCCGCGCGTCGAACGGCTCGCCGGGGTGCGCCGCGTCCTGCCGTCGGTGCAGTGCTACACCTCGCTGGACGAGGCGTTGCCCTTCGTCGACGCGCTGATCATCGCCACGCCGCCGACCACGCATTTCGAACTCGGCTACCGGGCGTTGAGCGCGGGCAAGCACGTCCTGATCGAGAAACCGATGGCGACGTCCTCGCTCGACGCCGAACTGCTGCTGTCGCTCAGCCGCGACCGCGGGGTGACCCTCATGGCGGGGCACACCTTCGAGTACAACGCAGCGGTGCTCAAGCTGCGCGAGATCGTGCAGAGCCAGACCCTCGGCCGGCTGTATTACATCGACAGCTCGAGGCTCAACCTCGGCCTCTACCAGAGCGACGTCAACGTGTTGTTCGACCTCGCACCGCACGACGTGTCGATCATGAACTTCCTGCTCGACGCGGAGCCGATCTCCGTCGAGGCGTGGGGCTCGCGCCATGCGCACCCGGAACACACCGACGTCGCATACCTGCGCATGGAGTACGCCGAGCGTGGCGTGTCAGCGCACATCCACGTCAGCTGGCTCGATCCGTGCAAGGTGCGCCGCGTGACGGTGGTCGGCAGCCAGAAGATGGCGGTGTACAACGACCTCGAGAGCGACGAACGCATCCGGATCTACGACAAGGGCGTCGTCCGAGGCTCGGTCACCGAACCGCTGGGGCAGCCGCCGATGTCGTACCGCTACGGCGACATCGTCGCGCCGTTCATGCCGAGCGACGAGCCCCTGGCCGTCCAGGACGAGCACTTCGTGGACTGCATCCTGTCCGGCAAGATCCCGCAGTCCGACGGGTCGGTCGGACTGTCGGTGGTACGCGTGCTCGAGGCGGCCCAGCGCTCGATCGACTGCGGCGGCCCCGTCCGTCTCGACGAGTCCGGCCCCGCCCCGACACGCGCCGCGGCCTTGGCATCCGCGCTCCGCGGGGGAACCGCGTGAACACCTGCATCCCGCTCGTCGACATGCGTGCGATGACGGCGGACATCCGCGAGGACGCCACCGCCGCGTGGAACGAGCTGCTCGAGCAAGGGGACTTCGTCCGGGGTGCGGCCGTCGGCCGCTTCGAAGCGGAGTGGGCCCGCTACTGCGGCACCGCGCACGCAGTGGGCGTCGCGAACGGCACCGACGCGATCTGGCTGACGCTGCGTGCACTGGACATCGGCCCGGGTGACGACGTCGTGGTTCCGACCAACACGTTCGTCGCCACCGTCGAGGCCGTTGTCCAGGCCGGCGCCCGGCCGGTCTTCGCCGACGTCGACCCGGCGACGCTGCTGCTCAGCCCGCAGATGCTGCGCGCGGCGCTGACGTCACGCACCCGCGCGGTCATCGCGGTGCACCTGTTCGGCCAGATGCCCGACATGGATGCCCTGCTGGGCGTCACCGACGCGGCGGGCGTGTACCTGATCGAGGACGCGGCGCAGGCCCATGGAGCGCGCTGGAACGGCAGGCGGGCCGGCTCCTACGGCGTCGCCGGCTGCTTCAGCTTCTATCCCGGCAAGAACCTCGGGGCGTTCGGGGACGCCGGAGCGGTCGTCACCTCTCACGACGGGCTCGCCGACACGATCCGCAGTTTCGCAGACCACGGCAGGACACCGAACCGCCACGACGAACACCAGCTGATCGGATGGAACAGCCGTCTCGACACGATCCAGGCCGCGGTGTTGTCGGCGAAGCTGCGCCATCTCGACCGCTGGAACCGCTCGCGGGTGGCGACGATGGCGATGTACCGCCAGCTGCTGGGCGGGACGCCGGCCCAGTTCGTCCACACCGCTCGCGGGGCGGAGCCGGTGTATCACCTGGCCGTCGTCCAGGTTCCCGACCGCGACCGAGCCCGGGACGCACTGCGCGCGTACGGCATCGCGACCGGCGTGCACTACCGGCGTCCGTGCCACCAGACACCGCCGTACGCCGGCCTGGCCCGGGGACCGTTGCCGGTGGCCGAAGCGGCAGCCGACCGGATCCTGTCCCTGCCGCTCTTCCCGGGCATGACGTCCGCGCAGACCGAGCGGGTGGCCGACGCGTTGCGCTGTGCCCTCGCTGCACTGGAGGTCCCGGCATGACCGCGGAGCAAGTGCCCTGCGAGCACGAGCTCATCGACGACGACGTGCTGCTGGGCTACCCCTCGGACCGCGGCGCCACGCACGGCCTCGTACTCGGCGCGGGCGCCCGGTTGCGCAGCGGAACCGTCATCTATGCCGGATCGTGCATCGGCGCGCGTCTCACCACCGGGCATCACACGGTGATCCGCGAGGACAATCGCATCGGCGACGATGTCTCGGTCTGGACGAACACCGTCATCGACTACGGGTGCCGCATCGGCGACCGGGTGAAGATCCACTGCAACTGCTACGTCGCGCAGTACACCGAGATCGACGACGACGCGTTCCTCGCCCCGGGGGTCACGATCGCCAACGACCTGTATCCCCGCGAGCCGGGTTCGCGCGACTACATGTCCGGTCCGCGCATCGGCGCGCGAGCCCGGATCGGGGTCAACGTCACGCTGCTGCCGTTCGTCCGGATCGGCGCGGACGCGCTGATCGGCGCGGGGTCGGTCGTGTCCCGGGACGTCCCGGACGGGTTCGTCGCGTACGGGAACCCGGCGCGGGCGGTACGGGCCGTGGGCGAGCTGCGGGACATCGCCGCCCGCGTGGAAGCCGACGAGTCGTCGGCGAGCCGGTTCCGGCTCTCCGCTGGTCCGGTGAACGGGGGGTGACCGGGCCCAGGCGGCCCGCGAATCGCGTGGCGGCCGCAGCGCGTCGCGTGGTCGACATCGTCGTCGCCATCGTTTCGCTGGCCGTCCTCACGCCGTTGGTGGCGGCCGTGGTCATCGGCATCCGCGCCACGTCGAGAGGTCCGGCCCTGTTCCGGCAGCAGCGCGTCGGCCGGGACGGGCAGCCGTTCACGCTCTACAAGTTCCGCACCATGCGGGTGGACGCGGACGACAGCGTCCACCGGGCCTACGTCAGCCGCCTGCTCACCGAGGAGGCACCACCGGCGGGTGGCTCCGGCGGGCTCTACAAGCTGCAGGACGACCCCCGCGTGACCGGCGTCGGTGCGTTCCTGCGGCGGACCAGCCTCGACGAGCTGCCGCAGCTGCTGAACATCGTGCGGGGCGAGATGGCGCTGGTCGGGCCACGCCCCGTGCTGCCGTGGGAGGCAGCATTGTTCGACCCGCGCTACCAGGCCCGCTTCAGCGTCCGGCCCGGCCTCACCGGACTGTGGCAGGTCAGCGGACGAGCCCGGCTGACCATGCGGGAGGCGCTGGATCTCGACATCGCGTACGTCGAGCAACAGCGGCTCGCCCTGGACCTGCGGATCCTCGTCAAGACGGTGCCCATCGTGTTGTTCCGGCACGCGACATGGTGAGCCTCGACCACGCCGACACCCCCGCCGTGGGCGCCTCGGCGGCATGGTCCGAAGCAGTCTCGACCACGCGGGACTCCGTGACCGTTGCGCTCTGGACGGCGATCAGCCGCATCACCGGCCTGGTGCGGGTCGCGGTGGTCGCGGCCGTCCTGGGCGCCACCTACCTCGGCAACACCTATCAGTTCACGAACTCGGTGCCGAACCTCGTGTACTACGGGCTGCTGGGCGGCGCGCTCGTGTCGTCCCTGCTGGTGCCGGTGCTGGTGCGGCACCTTGCCGCCGGCGACGTCGCTGCGACCGCGCGGGTGGCGTCCGGTTTCCTCGGTGCGGCGACGGCCGGCGCCCTGCTCGCGGTGCCGGTCGCGGTCGTCGCCGTTCCGCTGGTCCTGCGGCTGAGCACTGCCGGCGCGCCCGCGGGCATCTCCGCCGCGCAGGCCACGGCCGGCACGCTGCTCGTCGCGCTGCTGGTTCCGCAGGTGGTGGCCTACGCGGTGATCGCCTGTTCGGCCGCCGTCATGAACGCGCGGCGCCGCTTCGCACTCGCGGCGGCTGCGCCGGCGCTGGAGAACGTCGGAAGCATCGCGGTCCTGATGGTGGTGTGGCTGCGCTACGGCAGCGGCCGCGAGATCACGAACGTGAGCACCGCAGAGCTCCTGATGCTCGGTGGCGGGACGACCGCGGCCGTCGTGCTGCACGCCACCGTCCAGTGGTGGGGCGCCCGCCGAACCGGCGTCCGGCTCACGCTCGCCCCGGGATGGCGCGACCCGGAGGTCCGCACGGTGCTGCGACGCGCGAGCATTGCGATCCTGCAAGCCGGGTTGTGGACGATCCAGATCGTCGTGATGCTCGCGCTCGCGAACCGCGTTCCGGGCGGGGTCGTCGCGGTGCTCATCGCCATGAACTTCTTCTTCCTGCCGATCGCGCTCGTCGCCACGCCCGTCGCGTTGTCGACACTGCCCCGGCTGGCAGAGCATGCCCAGGCCCGCCGGTGGGCGGCATACCACGACGCGGTCACCCGAGCCGTCGCGCTCACCGTGTTCGCGACCGTCCCCGCCGCCGTCGGATACGTCGTGCTCGCGGGCCAACTCGGGCGCGTCGTCTCCTTCGGCTCGATGTCCGAGTCCGCCCCCCTCATCGCCGCCGCGCTCGCCGCCGTGGCGGCCGGCGTGGTCGGCACCGCGACGTTCACCGTCGCCACGTACGCCTGCTACGCCCGCGAGGACGCCTGGACACCGCTGCGGGTGATGATCGGCCAGGCCTGCGTCGCGGTGTCGATCATGGCGAGTTCGCTGCTCACGTCCGGACGCGGCGCACTGGCCGTACTGACCGGCGGGCTGGCGACCGGCGCCCTGGGCGGCGCGGCGGTCCTGCTGCACCGGCTGCGGGTCCGGGGGCGCCGCGGCTCGCCACTGCTCGCGTCGTTCCTGCGCACCGGGTCGTGTGCCGCCGCGATGGCCGTGCCGACGTGGCTCGTCGGCCACCTCGCGTCGAGGGTGCTCTCCGGCCGGGCCGGAGAACTGGCGGCGGTGGTCCTCGCCGCCGTGACCGGCGCCGCCGTCTACGGCCTGGGTCACCGGCTCACCGGCTCGCCCGAACTCGGCATGCTCACCAGCAGCGTCCTGCGCCGCACGAGGTCCGTGCCCGTCGCGGCGGACCCCGGAGGGCTCGCGTCACTCGGGGCACAGGGGGCACGGTCATGACCGTCGCCACGATCCCCGTCCTGCCGCCACAGCCCCCCGCCGCGGCCCGGGTGCGCTCGGCAACGGACGGGCTGCGCAGCGCCGTGACCGAGGCCGGCGGCCCCCTCCTGCTCGTGGGTGTCGCACTCGCGGTCGGCGCCGGCGTCAGCCTCGCCCCCCTGCCCGCATTCATCGGCGCGCTGGCGATCGGGCTGGTCGTGTGGGTGGCGACGCATCCCGCTCACGGCGTCTACCTCGTCGTGACGATCACCCCGCTCGTCGCTGGCATCGACCGGGGATCGGTGATCCCCGTCCTGCGTCCCAACGAAGCGGTTGCCGCACTCGTCGGGGCCGCGCTGCTGTTGCGGTGGCTCGTCAGGCTGCGGTCGACGCGCGACGTGACGCTCCGGCTGACACCGCTCACCACCGCGATGCTGCTCCTGGCGCTGGCCAGTTCCGTGCTGCCGTTGCTGTGGCTGCAGGTCCGCAACCAGCCCATCGCGTCGGACGACCTGCTGTACACCCTCACGATCTGGAAGTTCTTCGGCGTCTTCCTCATCGTCCGCTCCGCGCACCTCGACGAGCGCCGGATCTGGCACTGCCTGTACCTGTCGGTCGGCGTGGCGGTCGTGGTCGCGATCGTCGCGATCCTGCAGGCGATGCATGTCGGCCCGGTCATCTCCCTGTTGGGCAACTACTACACGACCAACAACAACGTGAACGCGTTGGGCAACTCCCGCGGCAGTTCGCTGCTCGCGCTCCCGATCGCGGTGGCCGACCTCCTGTCGTTCAACCTCGCAGTGCTCGTCGGCATCATGTGGGTGCGCCGCCGGACCTCGCCGCTGCTGGGCGTCGGCGTGCTGATCCTGCTGGCCGGCGTCGTCAGCGCCGCCGAGTTCTCCGGCGTCCTGGGCCTCGCGATAGGGATCATCGCCGTCTGCGCGGTGACCGGATCGGTGAAGATCCTGCGTTACGTCGTGCCGGGCGCGGTGTTCGCCGTCGTCGTGCTGTGGCCGGTGATCCAGACCCGGCTCATGGGGTTCCATTCGACGTACGGGCTGCCCCAGAGCTGGACCGGGCGGCTGGTCAACCTGCGCACGTACTTCTGGCCGACGCTGTTCTCACACGACCACTTCGTGCTCGGGGTGCGCCCTGCCGCGCGCATCGTGGCGCCGCACCGGGCCAACGGCTTCATCTGGATCGAGAGCGGTTACACGTGGCTGCTCTGGGCAGGTGGCATCCCACTGCTGCTCGCGTTCTGCTACTTCGCGGTTACGGCCGGCCGCAGCGGAATGCGCGCGGTCAGGTCCGGGCTTCCGGCGCGCCGCGTCGCCGGGCTCGGCGGCGTCGCCGCGATCACGATCACGTCGGTGCTCATGATCTTCGACCCACACCTCACCTACCGAGGCTCGGCGGACAGCCTGTTCGTCCTGCTCGCGCTGAGCGCCCCCGCCGTCCGACACGTCCAGGCAGGAGATTCACATGGTTGACCAACCCCCGGCAGACAGCTCTGAGACCGCCGGCCAGATACCACGCGTGGGGAGATCGTCCTTCCTGCGTCGGCACCTGACGATCATCCTGCTGAGCGCCGTCGCCGTCACGGCAGGTGCGTTGGCCTATGACCTGAGCAAGTCCTCGAACTACACGGCACACGCGCGGGTGCTGATCCAGCCGCTCGTCCTGCCCGGCGACGTCGTGCGGACGCCCGACATGGGCACCCAGAAGGCCGTCGCCACGTCACAGGTGGTCCTGTCGGATGCCGCGAAGGCGCTACACCTTCCCGTGTCGACGATCGACTCCGCCACGACGGTCGTGGTGCCCGTCGACGCCGACCTGCTGGTGTTCGGCTACAGCGCGTCCGACGCGCAGGCCGCGCGCGACGGAGCGACCGCGGTCGCGAACGCGTACGTCGCGCACACCAACGGCCGGACCCCGGCGCCGGCACGGGTACGGACCGACGTGCCGAGCGTGCCGGGATTGCAGGCGACCGTCATCTCCAGCGCCGGTGTGCCCTCGGCGCCGTCGTCGCCGAACCTGGTGCTCAACGTGCTCGCGGGCGCCGCCGTCGGCCTTCTCCTCGGCCTGCTGGCTGCGTTCGCGACCGACCGCGCCGGCACTCGCATCCGCAGCGTGGCGCGCTGGCAGGACGTCACCGGAGTGCCCGTCCTGCTCGCCCGCCGACGGGGCTGGCGACCCGATCCCCTCGACGGCGTGGCCTCGCTCGACGGCCTCGCGCCCGATGCCGGCATCGACCACGCGCGGATCCGGATCAGCCGGACCATGCCCGAGACGGCCGGCGTCCTGCTCGTCACGAGTTGCCGCGATCACCCGCTCGGCGCCGTCGTGCCCCGCCAGCTCGCGGTCGCGTTCGCGTGGGCCGGACGACGGACCGTACTGATCGAGCCGGCGGAGTCAGCCGACCCTGCCGCCCGCCGCGACAGCGTGCCCAGCGTGCCCAGCGTGCCCAGCGTGCCCAGCGCCGCCAACGCAAAGGCGACGCCGAGGACGCGGACCCGGCCCGGGCCGGTGCGCATCGTCGCCTCGTGGGCGATGACCGATCGCGGCTGCCAGGCGTACGCAGAGCCGGAAACCACGGCAGAGCTGCGCGCGCTGATCGCGGAGCTGGCGAGTGTCGCCGATGTCGTCGTCCTCGCAGCTCCGCCGATGAACCGCGGTCTCCTGGCGCTCGACGTCGCCGCGGTCGCCTCTGTCGCGGTGCTTTCCGACGACGCAGCGACTGCCCGCCGAGGTGCGTCGCTGGCAGCGATCAGCGAACTGGGCGACGAGGGCTGCCCGGTTCGCGGCGGCGTGCTCACCGGCCTCGAACGATGGCGGCGCACGGCCACGTCATCGGCAACCGCGCGCACGACGCCCGCGCCTGCCCGCGAGCGGCCGACGACCCAAGAGCTGGGAGCCGGCCGCTCGTTGCCCCGCCAGGACGGCCTGACAACCGAGACCCCGCAATCCGTCAACCACGTCCGGGTGCCGACGTCCACGGCAAACGGCCGGGACTGAGCAGCGCACGCATGACAAGAGGAGTCACGATGACGATGTCCATCTCGGCAGCCTGGGAACATCCGGTCCGGGTCGCGCTGATCGGCTACGGGTACTGGGGACGCAACCTGGCCCGCAACGTCGTGGCTGCCGCCAACCTCGAACTGGTGGCCATCTGCGAGTCCGACGGTGCCTCGCGGGCTGCGGCAGGATCGGCCTTGCCCAACACCCGGCTGTACGACAACGTCGACGACGTTCTCGACGACGCCGACGTCGAGGCGTTCTTGATCGCGACTCCGGCCGTCCGACACGCCGAGATCGCGATGGCCGCCCTGCAGTCCCGACGGCACGTCTTCGTCGAGAAGCCGCTGGCGACGTCCCTGGAGGACTGCGAGCTGATGGTGAAGCTCGCGGAGCGCCAGCGCGTCACGCTCATGGTGGGGCACACGTTCCTGTACTCCGCACCGTTGCGGCGACTGCACCGCTACATCGCCGAGGGCGAACTCGGCAGCGTGCAGTACCTGTACTCCCAGCGGCTGAGCCTCGGCAGGATTCGACGCGACTGCAATGCGCTCTGGAACTTCGGGCCGCACGACATCTCGATCATGCTGTACCTGCTCGGCGAGCGGCCGGTCGAGGTCTCGGCACGGTCGTACTCCTTCATCGGCAAGGGCATTGACGACGTCTGCTTCGCGAGCCTCACGTTCGGCTCCGGCATCGTCGGCAATTTCCAGTGCAGCTGGATCGATCCGCGCAAGGTCCGGCTGGTGACGGTCGTCGGCGATCGCAAGATGGCGATCTACGACGACGTCTCCCCGGACCAGAAGCTGCAGCTCGCCGACGCCGGTGTCGCACCGGACCTGCATCGCACGATGGGCGAGTTCGACAGCCTGGGCGAGTTCCAGTGGCGCACCCGCGTCGGTGACCTGCTCATCCCGCACATCCCGATGACCGAGCCGCTGCTGGTCGAGATGGAGGCATTCGGCGACGCGTGCCGGACGGGTACCCGGCCGCTGACCGACGGCAGGCACGGGCGCGACGTCGTTCGGATCCTCGCGGCACTCGACGAGTCGGCGGCCAGAAGAGGAGCACCGGTCGAGGTGCGATGGTGAGGAACGCAACCCGCGCTCGTCCCCACGTGCTCGTCATCGACGCCAACAACCCGGTGCCGCGCGACCGGAGGGTGTGGCTGCAGTGCCGTGCCCTCGCCGGCCACGGCATCGACGTCTCGGTGATCTGCCCCGGCCCGGCCCCGCTCGCGCGGTACGAGGAGATCGACGGGGTGCAGGTGCACCGGTACTCCACGTCGCGGACGTCCTCGGCGACGCGCGCCTACTTCGCCGACTACGTGCTGTCGTTGCTGCGCACGCTCCGGCTCGCGATCCGGATCTGGCGGCGCCATCGCTTCGACGTGATCCAGACCTGCAACCCGCCGGACACGTACTTCGTCGTCGCATCGCTGTTCCGGCTCGCCGGCGCACGGTTCGTGTTCGACCAGCACGACCTCAGCCCCGAGATCTACACCGACCGGTTCACCCCGGCCTCGCGCTCGGTGCTGCGGGTGCTGACCGCGCTGGAACGGATGAGCCATCGCCGCGCGGACCACGTGCTGACCGTGAACGAGTCGTGCCGCGAGCTGCTGCTCTCCCGAACTCGCACCGCACCCGAGCGCCTGACCGTCGTCCGGACCGGTCCCGAGCTGGCCCGGCTGCGGGTCGGCCCACCCATCGACGAGCTGCGCAACGGGCGGCGCTACCTGTGTGCCTATCTGGGGGTGATGGGCCCGCAGGACGGTGTGCAGCTGGTGCTGGAGGCCGCGCGGGAGATCGTCCACGGCATGGGCCGCGACGACATCCAGTTCGTCCTGATGGGCGACGGCGACCGCTTCCCCGAACTGCAGCGGCTGGCCGCAGAACTCGACATCGAGCCGTGGCTGACGTTCACCGGCTTCGCCGACGACGAGACGATCTGCCGCTACCTGTCGACGAGCGACCTCGGCCTGCAGCCGGACCAGCTCACCCCGTTCACGGATCTCTGCAGCATGGTCAAGACCATCGAGTACATGGCGTTCGGGCTGCCGGTCGTGACCTTCGACCTGAAGGAGACCCGGCGGTCGGCCGCCGGCGCCGCGCGCTACGTCGCGGTGGAATCGCCGGCGGCCTACGCCAAGGCCATCGTGGACCTGCTCGACGACCAGGACCTGCGCGCGTCCATGTCGCGGGTTGCGACGCAGCGTGCGCGTGCTGAACTGTCCTGGCAGCGACAGGCGCCGATCTACCTCCAGGTGATGCGCTCGGTCATCCAGGGCTCCCGGTCGCGCCGAGGGTCACCCGGTGGCGTCGAGCGAATCGATCCGGCTGAGCAGGTCACCGGCCTTGTGGAGCGGTGAGCCGGCTCCGGAGCACGCGGAGCACGACGGGGTGAGGTTCATCCCGGTGACCGCCGCGTACGACGGAGCGTTCGTGCTCGGCAGCGGCCCGGCGAAACCAGGCTGCTGCTGCGTCCCGCCCGGCACCGCATCCCCGCCCCACCACACATTGCCGCTCGCGGTGGAGAACACCGAACCCGAAGCGAAGTACCCGTTGTAGAAGATCGAGTTCGTCACCGAGTGACCCGAGCCCGAGAGATCCACCTTGCCGTGACTGTTCAGGCCGGTGTTGGGCTTGTCGGTCATGTACGACGTGACGTTCTGGATCTTCCACCCGCCCGGCGTCGAGGTCTTCGACGAGATCGAGTCACCCACGATGGAGTGGTCGAGCACGTTGAGGAACAGCGAGTTGGACACCACCACGTTGTCGAAGCTGGTGAGGTTCTGGTCGCCCGGGTACACGCCCTGGGCCAGGAACGGGCCGAAGACGTCGTGGTCGACGGTCAGGTTCTTCTGATCCAGGCCACCACCCCAGATCTGGATGCCGTCGACGTGCGTGCAGTTCTGGCTCGCGATGCTCTGCGCGCCGGCGTTGAACCCGAAGCCGGCCCACTGCGGGTGCTCCCGGTGTTCGTACAGCCACGAGTCCCGGACCGTGATGTTGTACATCGCGGCGTGGCTGTTGTTGTTCATCGAGCCGGTGTAGCGATCCTGGATCGCGTCCTGGCCGTTGTCGTGGATCAGGTCGCGCTCGATCGTGATGTCGTGACCGGCCAGCGAGATGCCCTCACCGTCGGACTTGTAGCCGTACGCCCAGGTGCCGTACGTGCCGTTGTCGAAGAGTTCGAGGTTGCGCAGCGTCACGAACGACGTGCTGTCGCTCGCGAGGTCGACACCGGACTGCGCTCCGTAGACCATGATGCCGCTGCGGTGGCCGCCGTCGATCACGACGTGGCTCGAGCCGGGAATCGAGATTCCGGCCGAGCGGGCCGTTCCGGTCGGCGAGTAACTCGACTGGTCGCAGTACGGCAGCGCGGTGCTCCGGCCGCCGAACACCACCGCGGTTCCGTTGTGCCCGGCATCCGAAGCCAACCGGATCGTGATCGGGGCGGCGGCGGTACCGCTGGCGCGCACGGCCAGCTGCGTCTGGTACTGCATACCGCACGCAACCCCGGGACGGGACGACGCGAAGTCGTAGTTGGACCCGCAGGAGCTCGACCCGCCGTCGATCAGGATCTGGTCACCCGGACGGACGACCGACCAGTTGATGTTCGCCAGTTCGTTCCAGCCAGTGGCCCACGACTTGCCGTCGCCGTTGCTGCCGTTGCGCGACACGTACCAGGTCGCGCCGGTGGAGGTGGGCGCCGCACTCGTGGTCGGTGAGCTGGTCGGGGTGCTGCTCGCGCTCGTCGGCGAAGCGCTCGTCGGCGCGGCGCTCGACGACGCGGACGTCGTCGGTGTGGTCGGTGTGGTCGAGGTCGGTGCGGTGGAGGTCGTCGGCGCCGTCGGCGCCGCGGCATCGGCGATGGCGAAGTCGTCGACGGTCAGAGTGCCGACCGACTGCAGGCTCAGCCCGAAGCTCAGCCGCGCGGCGTCGCTGGGCAGCGCTGCCGTCGTGTACCGGCTCTGTGCCCAGGTCGAGCTCGTCGCGATCGTCGAGCTGTTGAACCAGAACACCCACGAGCCGGTGCTCTTGCTCTGGTACCAGCCGACCCACTGCACCTTGCCGGACGCCTTGTACCAACCGCTCAGCGAGTACTGGTGACCGGCCGAGACGGCCGGAGCGCAGCCGGACGTGCCCATCTGCACGGCCAGGCGCTGCGCGCCCGACGAGTAGGACGAGATGGACACCTTCTCGGCGTACGTGCCGGAGTGGGCATCGGTCGTGCGGGCAACGGTGTGGGTGTTGGTTCCCCAGCCGTTGGCCTGCCAGCAGCTGGGGACTCCGTTCGTCGCCTGCTCGAGCGAGGGGTTGGTCACGCTCGCCGCCGTGGCGGCTTGACCCGTCGTGACGCTGACGAGCAGGGCGAGGGGGACCACAAGAGCGGACAGCAGCACCGTCCAACGCAGGGTGTGGCGGTTTCGGGCACGCGCGTGTCTAGGGCTGGTGGGGGTCACTGGAAGAGCACTCCTAGGCCGGCTCACCTGTCGTGCGCCGGATGTCGGGTGCCCGCGGCGGCCGACTCAGGCCATCGCGGACATCGGCGGTCAGTTCCCCCGAACAAACATGTCGTCAGCATCGGCTGACGACGACGGAACTTTAACGCATCGTTCATCCGCCCGAATCCGAGTGGTCCGCGGCCGGTGGTGCGGTGCAACGCGCAGGCCCGTGAACCCAGGGGTGCGAGGTCCGCCGTGCGATGTGACACAGCCGGACGGACTCGGCGAGCGCTTCTGCGTTCCAGGCGGTCATGGCCGGCCACCTGGCACGGGGCGGCGAGCAACGCGCATCATGGAGGCTCGACAGTGTGTAGGCGGCGGTCCCGGCGTGCCGCTGACCGGGGACGTACCCCCGGGGCCAGGACGACACAACGACTGTGCAGCCTGCCCGCCGGAGCAGTGAGCGCGTGACGAACGGTGCGGGAATGAGCGCGAACGGCACGCGGTTGAGACAGCTATAGTTGCTATCGCAATCACTTGGAGGCAGTCATGCCGGCCGTCACCGCTGACACCCTGACCCTTCCCCGCGTGCCCGCTGCGACGCTCGGCGACACCGAGCGTCCCGTCCGCCAGGTCTCGACGGGACCGAAGGGCTACGAGGGCGAGGGCTTCCCCGTCACGCGCGCCTTCGCGGGCGTCTCGATGCAGGACCTCGACCCGTTCATCCACATGGATCAGATGGGTGAGGTCGACTACGCACCGGGAGAGCCCAAGGGCACGCCGTGGCACCCCCACCGCGGGTTCGAGACGGTCACTTACATGATCGACGGCACCTTCCAGCACCAGGACAGCCACGGCGGCGGCGGCGTCATCAACAACGGCGCCACCCAGTGGATGACCGCCGGCGCCGGCATCCTGCACATCGAGACACCACCCGAGGAGCTCGTGATGTCGGGCGGCGTCTTCCACGGCCTGCAGCTGTGGGTGAACCTGCCGTCGAAGGACAAGTTCACCGCACCGCGCTACCAGTCCATCGAGGGCGGCGACTCGACGCTGGTTGCCTCGGCCGACGGCGGCGCGCTTGTGCGCATCATCGCCGGCACGATCGACGGGCACGGCGGCCCGGGGTCGACGCACACGCCGATCACGATGGCGCATGCGAGCGTCGCGCCGGGTGCGCAGGTGTCGCTGCCATGGCAGCCGGACTACAACGCGCTCGCGTACGTCCTGTCCGGCAACGGTTTCGCAGGCACCGAGCGGCGGCCCGTCCACGGTGGGCAGCTCGTCGTGTTCGGCGCGGGTGACCGGATCACGCTCGCCGCGGCCGACCAGCAGGACTCCAACAAGCCCGCCCTCGAGGTCGTGCTCATGGGCGGCCGCCCGATCCGGGAGCCCGTCGCGCACTATGGCCCGTTCGTGATGAATACCAAGGACGAGCTCGTCCAGGCGATCGAGGACTACCAGGCCGGCCGCCTGGGTGTGATCCCCGAGAACGCGCTGATGCCGCATACGGCCGGCTGAGCTCCCCTCCGGCGCCGCCAGGCGCCCCCTAGACCGGCGCGGCCGGCCCTCCTCCCCCGAAGGGCCGGTCGCGCCGCCCTTTTCTGTGCCCTGGACCGAAGCCTACTCGGTATGTATACTCGGTATACTCGACCCGAGAGGCTGCTCCCATGTCCGTCCGCAACGGCCTGCTGACGCTGCTCGACCAGCGTCCGATGCACGGCTACCAGCTACGCCAGGAGTTCGAGAACAGCACCGGCGCCACCTGGCCGCTCAACGTCGGGCAGGTCTACACGACGCTCGGCCGGCTCGAGCGCGACGGGCTGGTGGCCGTGGTCGCCGCGCACGACGCGACGGACGACAGCCAGCGGATCTACGAGATCACGGGCGCGGGGCGGGCCGAGGTGCGCGCCTGGTTCACCACGCCGGTGCGGCACTCGGCGCCGCCGCGCGACGAGCTGGCAATCAAGCTGGCGATGGCGGTGCGCTCGCCCGAGGTCGACGTGCGGGCGGTCATCCAGTCCCAGCGCACGGCAACCGCGCGCGCGCTGCAGGACTACACCCGGGCACGCGAGGCTGCCGGCGACGACCTGTCCTGGCTGCTCGTCGCCGATTCGCTGATCTTTGCCGCCGAGGCCGAGATGCGCTGGCTCGACCACTGCGAGACCCGGCTGGTGCGCCACCGCGGAGCTCTCGCGACGCCGAGAGTGGCACCCGCCACCGGTCCCGAAGCGCCCGAAGCGCCGGCCGTGCCCGCCGTTGCCCAGGAGCAGGCGCGATGACCGAGCGTCCGATCCTGCAGCTGCGCGCGGTCAGCCGAGTCCACGGCACCGGCTCGAGCGAGGTCCGCGCCCTCGACAGCGTCGACGTGTCGGTCGAGGCCAACGAGCTCGTCGCGGTCATGGGGCCGTCCGGCTCCGGCAAGTCCACGCTGCTGAATCTCGCCGGCGGTCTCGACTCGCCGACATCCGGTGACGTCGTCGTCGAAGGCATGCGACTCGGCGGGCTGACCCGGTCCTCGCTCGCACAACTGCGCCGACGGTCCATCGGCTACGTCTTCCAGAACCTGAACCTCATCCCGTCGCTGACCGCGGCCGAGAACGTCATGCTGCCCCGAGAGCTCGACGGCATCCCGACTCGAAGGGCGCGCCGCGAGGCCACGGCGGCGCTCTGCGAGATGGGACTCGAGGCGCTGGCCGACCGGTTCCCGGACGACATGTCCGGTGGCCAGCAGCAGCGCGTCGCGATCGCACGGGCGCTCATCGGGGACCGGCGCCTGGTCCTCGCCGACGAACCCACCGGCGCTCTCGACTCGGTGACCGGCGAGGAGGTGCTGCGCCTGCTGCGCAGCCGCTGCGACGCCGGCGCGGCCGGTGTGCTCGTCACGCACGACGCCCGGCACGCCGCCTGGGCCGACCGGATCGTGTTCCTGCGCGACGGTGCCGTGGTCGACGAGACGCCGCGGATCGACACGCCCGACTCGCTGCTCGCCACCGAGTCGCACCGGTGACCGGACCCGCACTGCGAGCCGCCCTGCGCATCGCGCGGCGGGACGCGCTGCGGCACCGCTGGCGCAGCCTGCTCGTCGTCGCCCTCATCGGCCTGCCGGTGTTCGCAGTCGGATGCGCCGACATCGCCTACCGCACCTGGCAGCTGGACCCCGCCGAGCGGGTCGGCCGCGAGATCGGCACGGCCGACGCCGCCATCCGGGTCAGCTGCGCCGGGGTCAACCAGTTGCCGCAGGCGTGGTTCGCGAACGCCCTCGCGTGCCCCGCGAACGTCGGCTCCGCGCCGCAGCCGACGCAGTCGGCGCTGCTCGCACACCTGCCCTCGGGCACGCGCGCGATCGACCAGGTCTCGGCCGGCGTGCGAATCCGCACTGCGGCCGGCGTGAAGTATGCCGACGAGGTGGGCCTCGACTACGCCGACCCGCTCGCGCGCGGCACCGTGATCCAACTGCAGGGACGGGCGCCGCGCACGACCGGCGAGACGGCTCTCACCGAGGCGCTCGCACACTCCACCGGCCTCAAGGTCGGCGACACGATGCGCACGGCCGGCCCGGACCGCGCCGTGACCGTGGTCGGCATCGTCCGCGATGCCCGCTACCGCAAGATCGAGACGGCGTACGTGCTGCCCGCCGCGGTCGACCACTCGCAACCCGACCAGCTGTCGACGACGTGGCTCGTCGACACACCGGGGCCGGTCAGCTGGGCGGACGTGCTCGGCCTGAACCGCACCGGCTACCTGGTGCTGTCGCGCAGCGTGTACCTGAACCCGCCGCCGAGGTCCGAGGTGCCGTTCCCGCCGGGGCGCACCGGCGGCACGGCGGTCGTCGCCGCGCTCACTCTCGTCGTGGGCATGGCGCTGCTCGAGGTGGTCCTGCTCGCCGGGCCGGCCTTCGCGGTGAGCGCCCGGCGACAGCGGCATGACCTCGCGCTCGTGGCCGCGACCGGTGGCCGGCCGAGTGACTTGCGCAACGTCGTCCTTGCCAACGGTGTGGTGCTGGGGGCCGCGGCCGGCATCGCCGCGACGGCCGGAGCAGTGCTCCTGACAGCTGTCGGCATCCCGACTCTGGGCCCGCTGATCGATCAGATCCCCGGCCACTTCGACGCTCGCCCCGGCGAGCTCGCCGCCGTCGCGTCCGTCAGCCTCGTCACCGCGTTGCTCGCCGCGATGCTCCCGGCCGTGCATGCCGCACGCACCGATGTCGTGGCTGCTCTCGCCGGGCGCCGCGGCACGGTGCGTACGCGCGGCCGGGTGCCGATCGCCGGTGCGGCGGTCGCCGGTCTCGGGATCGTGATTGCGATCTTCGGCGCCCTCGCCGGTACGACGGCCACCTCGATCCTGCTCGGCGTCGCCCTCACCGAACTCGGTCTGATCGCCTGCACACCCACGATCATCGGTGCGGCGGCCCGGCTCGGCGGGCGCCTGCCGGTCGCGCCCCGCATCGCGCTGCGCGACGCGGGCCGCAACCGCTCGGCGGCCACGCCGGCCGTGGCGGCGGTCATGGCCTCGATGATCGGCGCGGTCGCGATCCTGATCGGGGTCACGAGCACGCAGGATCGCGACCGGCGCACCTACCAGCCGATGCTGCCCGACCAGGCGGTGCTGGTCCGGCTCTCCCAGCCAGGTACGGGCGGAGCGGCTCCGGCGGCCGCCCGAGTGGCTGCCATCGTCGACAGCCTGCGCCGCAACCTGCCCGTCGAGGCGCTGGCCGTGGTTCGTGCCCCGTACGACGGGTGCGCCGACGCGAGCGGCCCGGTGTGCGAGTCGACCTTCGTCAACCTCGTCACGACGGACCGCTCAGCGGCTCGGTATCGCGGCGGCGGATGGCCGTTCGTCCTCGTCGACGACGGGTCGGGGGTGGCCGCGCTGTTCGGGCGGCCCGAGCCGGCGGCTGCCGCGGCGCTCCGCGCCGGCCACGCCGTGGTACCCGATGCGACGGCCGTGCAGAACGGGACCGTGACCATCCAGTTCACCTCGACCCGCGGGGGCAAGGACGAGCCGCTCACATCGGCCAACTCGCTGCAGCTGCCGGCGACAATCGTCACCGACGGCTTCGCCCCCGCGGGCGTGATCCTGCCCCCGTCGGCCGTCACGCGGCTGGGTGTTCCGTCCGCGGTCGGGGTGACCGCCACGACGACCCGCCCTCCGACGGACCGCGAGCTGCAGGCAGCCCGTGGTGCAGTGCAGCAGATCGATCCGACGTTGAGACTCGACATCGAGACGGGTTTCCACGACAGCTCCGCCGGGGCCCTCTACGCGCTCGTCGGAGTGGCGGCGCTGATCGCCCTGGGGGCGGCCTCGATCGCCACCGCGCTGGCGAACGCCGACGGGCGCGATGACCTCGTCACGCTCGCCGCGGTCGGCGCCGCACCGCGCACCCGCCGGCTCATCTCGCTGTCGCGAGCCGGCGTGATCGCCGGCCTCGGTTGCCTGATCGGCGTGGCGGCCGGGTTCGTGCCGGCGTACGCATGGCAGCGCGCCGTGCACAGCTCCGGCCCGAACGGCGGCGGGCTCGATCTCTCGATGCACTTCGTCGTGCCGTGGCCGCCGATCCTGCTGGCGCTCGTCGGCGTCCCCCTCGTCACGTCGGCCATAGCGGGCCTCGCGACGAGGTCACGGCTGCCATCCGAACGCGCGGGATCGTGATCAGAAGAACTCGAGCAGCAGTGCCGCGGCCGCCACGACCGGCACCTGGTGCCATCGCAGCATCACGTATCGCTCCTGGTCGAACGCATGGAACTTGCGCAGGTAGCGGTACAGCCGCTCGACGCTGATCAGCGGGTCCAGCAGGTGCACCGCCGCGTACGCGAGCCTGCCGAGGGCGCCGAGGTGCCCGCGGTTGACGAACAACTCCGGGAACGGTGCGAACGCGAGCGAGATGCGTTCGACGCCGTGCCCGTCCCCCCATTCCACCGTCTCGGCGATCAGCCGCTCGTCGACGCCGTTCGGCGCCTCGGGTGCGCGGATCGGAAGGTCGAGGGATAGGTCGTGCTGCCCTGCCCAGAGGTAGCGGTGCGCGGCCACCACCGAGCCGTGCGCGTCCCGGGCGAGGGCCAGGACGGCGTCGGGTGAGCGCCCGTCGAACAGCCGGCCGAGGATCATCGAGAAGCCACGGCTGTCGACCCGGTGCGACCGGCGCATGAGCGCCCGAAGCTGCTGCACCTCGGACTGGGTGAGTTCGCCCTCGCGACGGAATTCGACCGTGACGCCGGCGTTGCGCGAGCGCTGCACCGCCTGGCGCAGGTTGCGGAACCGGCGACCCGAGAGGGTGAACTTCGCGCGGTCGACGACGACGTCGCGCCCGATCGGAACGCTGGCAAGCCCGTGCGACGACCAGATCGGCTTGGCGCGCTCGCCGGCGCCGAGCACGGCCACCCGCAGCCGCCGCCGGCGCGCCTCGGCCAGGAAGGCCTCGATGGCCGCCTCCCACGACTTCGGCATCCCGACCGGATCGCCGGCGGCCACCGCACACCCGAGCCGCACGCGGTACCCCACCGCCGCGCCGCCGTCGGGCGCGAAGGCGTAACTCTTCTCCGGGCGCAGCGCGAAGGGCGCGAGCGGGTCACCGTCACTCACCGCGACCAGCTGCCGGACGCGCCGGAACTCGGCATCGCCGGTTGCCGCCGGAACCCGGCTGGGAACGCTCATCAGGCTAGAAAAGCACCCGTGCCATCTCGCGACGTGCAGGCGCGACGCGGGGGTCATCGGAACCGAGCAGGTCGAAGTACTGGAGCAGGCGGGCGCGGACCCGGTCACGGTCGTCGCCGGTCGTGCCGCCGAGCGTCCCGAGCAGCCGCTGCAGTGCGCCCCCGGCGTCACCGCCGGCCATGGCCAGGTCGGCCGCTGCGAGTTGCGCGTCGATGTCGTCCGGAGCGGCGTCGGCACGTGCGGCAGCATCCGGATCGACCGACTCGATGCGCTGGAGCAGCTTGGTCTGCAGCAGCGCCAGGGCTGCCTCGGTGTTGTTCGGCTCGGCGTCGAGGATCGCCTGGTACCGCTGGGCGGCGAGGCCGAAGTCACCGTTCTCGAGTGCCTCCTCGGCCGCGACGAAGCGAGGGTCCTCGGGTTCTTCGGGAGCGGCCGGCTCTGCCGCGTCGTCATCGTCGTCCGCGACCGGCGGGACGGCCGACAGCCCGGCTTCCCGACCGGCCTGCGCGACCGCGTCGAGAAAATCGCGCAGCTGGTCCTCGGGCAGCACACCCTCGAACCCCGGGACGAGCTGGCCGCCGATGACGGCATACACGGTCGGGACGGCGCGCACCTGCAGCGCCTGGATGAGGCGTGGGTTCTCCTCGACGTCGATGACGGCGAGGATCCACGCACCGTTCGCCTCGGCGGCGAGCCGCTCGAGCAGCTGCGACAGCTGCTCGCTGCCCGGCGCCCTGGCCGAACGCACCTCGATGAGCACCGGCACCTGGAACGAGCGGTCGAGCACCTCGGCCTGGAAGGTCGCCTCGGTGACGTGGACGACCGACTGGCCCGGAGCGGGCGGCGGCGCCTCGGCGGCACGGGCCGCCGCTTCGTTGCGCGCCTGCACGGCGGCGAGGTCGACGGCACCGGACATCGCAGCGGTCATTGCAGGACTCGGCGCGGCGGGACGACGGCCTGATCCAGGGGCTCCGGGACGCATCTGTCCAGTTTCCCACGTTGACAATCAGCCGCGACGCCGGTGAGGTCGCGGCATGATCGAACGCCACGACCCCGCCGTCCGATGAACGTCCGGATCGACAAGTGCGATGCCGTCTGGACGGTCGTCCTCGACCGCCCCGAGCACCGCAACGCGGTCAACGGCGAGACCGCGACGGCACTCGCCGAGGCCTTCGCCGAGTTCGACGCCGACGACTCGGCGAGCGTGGCCGTGCTCTGGGGCGCGGGCGGCACGTTCTGCGCCGGGGCCGACCTGCACGAGATGTCCAACCCGCTGAACGACGACGTGACCGACACGGGTCCGATGGGGCCGTCCCGGCTCGCGCTGGGCAAGCCGGTGATCGCGGCCGTGAGCGGGTACGCGGTCGCGGGCGGTCTCGAGCTCGCCCTGTGGTGCGACCTGCGCGTCGTCGAGCAGGACGCGGTGCTCGGGGTGTTCTGCCGGCGCTGGGGCGTGCCGCTGATCGACGGCGGCACCGTCCGGCTGCCCCGGATCGTCGGCCTGGGCCGGGCACTCGACCTGATCCTCACCGGCCGCCCGGTCGACGCCGGCGAGGCGCACGCGATCGGCCTCGCAGATCGGGTGGTTGCGCCCGGCGAGGCTCGCAGCGCCGCCGAGTCGCTCGCCGCCGAGATCGCGCGCTTTCCGCAGGCGTGCGTCCGCTCGGACCGCCGCTCGGTCTACGACGGGTTCGGTCTGGACGAACGCGCGGCGCTCGCGCAGGAGTTCGCGACCGGCCGCGCCGTGCTGGCCGGCGCGCTGCAGGGCGCTGCCCGTTTCGCCGCCGGTGAGGGCCGCGGCGGCAGCCTGCCCACCTGACCGCGCGGGGCGGGCGGAACGCTAGAAGCGAACCGGTTCGCGGTACTCGCCCCAGAGCGGCTTGAAGGCGTTGCATATCTCGCCGAGCGTCGCCTCGGCGCGCGCGGCGTCGAGCATCGGCGGGATCGTGTTCTCGCCGGCCTGGGCCGCCTTGACCATTCGCGCCAGCGCCGCGTCGACCGCCTGTTGGTCGCGCGCCGCGCGCCGCCCTGCCACGACCCGGCGCTGCTCGATCTCGACCTCGTGCGACACCCGCAGGATCTCGAGTTCGTCGGCGACGTCGCCGGTCATCGTATTGACCCCGACGACCCGCTTGTCGCCCTTCTCCAGCGCGACCTGGTAAGCGAAGGCGGAGTCGGCGATCTCGCCTATGAACCAGCCCTCCTCGATGCCGCGCAGCAGGCCGGCGGTCATCGTGCCGTCCCCGCCGAGCTGCTTGATCCGCGCGAAGATCTTCTCGGCGTCGGCCTCCATGCGGTCGGTGAGCTCCTCGACGTACCACGACCCGCCGAGGGGGTCGGCGACGTTCAGCACGCCGGTCTCCTCGGCGATCACCTGCTGCGTCCGCAGTGCGATCTGCGCCGCCTTCTGTGACGGCAGGGCGAGCACTTCGTCAAGCGCGTTGGTGTGCAGCGAGTTGGTACCGGCAAGCACGGCGGCGAGCGCCTCGACCGCGGTGCGCACGATGTTGTTGTCGGGTTGCTGCGCGGTGAGCGAGACGCCGGCGGTCTGGGTGTGGAAGCGCAGCGACTGCGCCTTCGCGGTCTTGGCACCGTAGACGTCGCGCAGCCAGCGGGCCCAGATGCGACGCGCGGCACGCAGCTTCGCGATCTCCTCGAAGAAGTCGATGTGCGCATCGAAGAAGAACGACAGGCCGGGTGCGAAGGTCTCGATGTCGAGGCCCCGCGACAGCCCGAGTTCGACGTAGCCGAAGCCGTCGGCGAGCGTGAACGCCAGCTCTTGCGCGGCCGTCGAACCCGCCTCACGGATGTGGTAGCCGGACACCGACAGCGGCTTGTACGCCGGTACCTCGGCGATGACGTACTCCATCAGGTCGCCGATGAGCTTCAGATGCGGCTCGGGCGGATAGATCCATTCCTTCTGCGCGATGTACTCCTTGAAGATGTCGGTCTGCAGCGTCCCGTTGAGCAGGCCGGGATCAGCGCCCTGACGCTCGGCGGCGACGACGTACATGCAGAACATCGGCACGGCCGGCCCCGAGATCGTCATCGACGTCGTCGTGGTGGCGAGGTCGATGCCGTCGAACAGGACCTCCATGTCGGCGGCCGAGTCGATGGCCACGCCGCAGTGCCCGACCTCACCGCGCGCACGGTGGTCGTCGGAGTCGCGCCCCATCAACGTCGGCATGTCGAAGGCGACCGAGAGCCCGCCGCCGCCCTCGGCGAGGATCATCTTGTAGCGCTCGTTGGTCTGGCGCGCAGTGCCGAAGCCCGCGAACTGCCGGATCGTCCAGGGCTTTCCGCGGTAGCCGGTGGCGTGGACGCCGCGCGTGAACGGGTACTCGCCGGGCCAGCCGATGCGCTCGATGCGCTCGTCCGCGCCGGTAGGGCCGTATACCGGCGCGACGACCGTCCCCGACAGCGTCGTGTAGTCGCGCTCGGCCTTCGGTGCCGCGTCGTAGCGCTGCTGCCAACGCTGCCTGCCCTCGGCGATGTGCTCCGCGTCCATTCGCTCTGCCTACCTCATCGTGCGGTCAGCGGGATGACATTTATTCGGACGTCCTAGTAAATCTAGCACCGGAACCTCCTGCCAGCAGCTGCTCGATGCGGGCGAGCGATGCCGCGAGCAGCTCGACGTCGCCCTTGGTCGCCCCCTGCTCGAGCGGCTTGAGCGTCAGCACGAGCTGCCCGCCGGGATCGAGCACGCCGTGCTCGACCTGGGCGATGTCGTCGCCGTTCTGCAGCCGTACCGCGTGGTCGAGTTCAGCGCGTCGCAGGCCGACGTGGCGGGCTGCACGCTCGAGGATCCGGCCGCCCTCGATGATCGTGGTGTCGGTGCCGTCGAATGCCAGGGCCACCTTGTCGCTGCGCTGCGCGGCCCAGTTCAGCGCCGAGTTGACCGCCACGAGCGTCACGGCGCCGACGGCGGCCCCGGTCACGCTGTTGTCGTTGCCGATGATGCCGTTCTGCACGACGTTCGACAGCAGCACCATGACCACGATGTCCAGGCTGTTCAGTCCGGCGAGCTCCCGCTTGCCGGTGGCACGCAGCAGCACCGCGATGAGCGCGTAGATCAGGACGGTGCGCAACACCTTCTCGGCAACCGGCACCTGAAGGTGGAAGATGTCATGCCACACGACGGGCTCCGATCGGTCGGGGACTCAGGTTTCCTCGAAGTCGTGGGCGTCTTTACGCAGCCGGCGGAAGATCGCGAACACCCGCTCCAGGTCGTCGGTGTTCAGCGACCCCATTCCGAACCGGGCGGCGTTGAGCGTCGCGGTCGCCTTGCTTGCGATCTCACGGCCCTCCTCGGTGATCACGGCGAGCGTCCCACGGCCGTCCCGCGGATTGGGCTCGCGACGCACGAGCCCCGCCGCCTCGAGGCGGTCGATGACGTTGGTGACGGACGTCGCGTGCACCTGCAGCCGCTCGCCGATCTTCGACAGGGGCAGTGAGCCGTTGTGCGAGAACGCCAGCAGGACGAGCGTCTCGTACCGGCTGAACGTCACGCCGTAAGGGCGCAGCATCGCATCGAGCTCGGCAATCAGGATCTGCTGCGCCCGCATGATCGAGGTGACCGCCCGCATGGCGGCGTACACGTCGTCCTCCTCGCCAGGCCAGTGCTCCACCCAGGACTGGGCGGCCTGCTCGATAGGGTCGAAGCCGAGCGGGTGGCGGCGCTGAGGCACCACAGCAGACTAACCGCCGAGTAACTTGCAGGGCATGAGCGACGCACTGGACCGCCTCGACCTGCTGGACCTCGACGACGACATCGACGACGAGGACCGCATGCTGCGCGACACGGTCCGCAAGTTCGCCGACGACCGGCTGCGGCCCAACATCCAGGAGTGGTTCGAGTCCGGCACGCTGCCCGCGCGCGAGCTGGCGCAGGAGTTCGGCGCCCTGGGCGTGCTGGGCATGCACCTGCACGGGTACGGCTGCCAGGGCGCCAAGCCGTCGCAGTACGGACTGGTCAGCGCCGAGATCGAGGCTGTCGACTCGGGCCTGCGCTCGCTGGTCAGCGTCCAGGGCTCGCTCGCGATGTTCGCCATCTACGCCTACGGCAGCGAGGAGCAGAAGCAGCGCTGGCTGCCCGAGATGGCCAAGGGCAACGCCGTCGGCTGCTTCGGCCTGACCGAACCGGACTCCGGATCCGACCCCGGCTCGATGCGCACCCGAGCCCGCCGCGACGGCTCGGACTGGATCCTCGGCGGCACCAAGATGTGGATCACCAACGGCTCGATCGCAGACGTCGCGGTCGTCTGGGCCCGCACCGACGAGGGCGTCCGCGGGTTCCTCGTCGAGAAGGGCATGCCCGGCTTCACGACTCAGGACGTCCACCACAAGATCTCCCTGCGCGCGTCGATCACCAGCGAGCTGATCCTCGACGACGTCCGGGTTCCCGCGGCCGCGATGCTGCCCGACGCGCAGGGGCTGAAGGGCCCCCTCGGCTGCCTGACCGAGGCCCGCTTCGGCATCGTGTGGGGCGTCACGGGATCCGCTCGGGACGCGCTGGCCTCGACGCTCGACTACTCCCGCAGCCGCACCCAGTTCGGCAGGCCGATCGCCGGCTTCCAGCTGACCCAGCGCAAGCTCGCCGAGATGGCGGTCTCGCTGCAGCAGGCCCGGCTCACCGCCCGCCGCCTCGGCGAGTTGAAGGACGCCGGTCGCGCCAAGCCCAAGCACATCAGCTTCGGCAAGTTCGCGAACGTCCGCGCCGCGCTCGAGATCTGCCGGGAGGCGCGCTCGATCCTCGGCGGCAGCGGCATCACGACCGAGTACCCGGTGCTTCGGCACGCGGTCAACCTCGAGACGGTCTACACCTACGAGGGCACACACGAGGTGCACACCCTCGTGCTCGGCCAGGAGCTCACCGGCCTCGACGCGTTCAGATAGCGGTCACTGGGGGTCGACGGCGTCGAGCGCATCCAACCGCCCGGCGAGGAAGCTGCGCTCGACCTCGTTCTCGGTAAGCAGCAACGCCTCTTCGTACGCCTGGCGCGCGGCGGCGAGCCGGCCCACGCGCATGAGGAAGTGCCCCCGCGCGGAGGGCAGGTAGCCGTACCCGGCGAGTTGCGGCTCGTCGCCGAGGGCGTCGAGTTCGGCCAGTCCCGCTTCGGGGCCGCGGGCGAACCCCACGGCGACGGCGCGGTTGAGCGCGACGACGGGCGACGGCCAGATCGCCACGAGCACGTCGTAGAGGGCGACGATCTCGGCCCAGTCCGTCGCCTCCCAGGTGGGGGACTCGGCGTGTACGGCGGCGATGGCTGCCTGCAGGGCGTACCGGCTCGGCGGCCGCATGCGCAGCGCCTCGCGAACGAGTTCGGCCCCGTCGAGGATCGCCGGGCGATTCCAGCGCGAGCGATCCTGCTCCTCGAGCAGCAGCAGCCGCCCGTCCTCGCCGACGCGTGTCTCGCGGCGGGCGTCGGTCAGCAGCAACAGCGCCAGCAGGCCGGCGACGTTGGCGTCCCGGGGCAACAGCACTCGCAGCATGCGAGCCAGGTCGAGGGCACGCTCCACCAGGTCGATGCGCACCAGGTCCGAGCCGACCGGCGCGGTGTGGCCGGTCGTGAACAGCAGGTGGACGACCGCGAGAACCGCCTCGACGCGCTCGGGCAGTTGCTCGGGCGCGGGCACGCGGTACGGGATGCGCGCGGCGGCGATCTTCTTCTTCGCCCGCGTGATCCGCGCGGCCATGGTCGGCTCCTTGACGAGGAACGCGCGCGCGACCTCGGTCGTGGTGAGGCCGCACACCAGCCGCAGCGTCAGCGCCACCTGGGCGTCCTGCGCCAGCGCCGGGTGGCAGCAGGTGAAGACGAGCCGCAGCCGGTCGTCGGGAAAGTCCTCGGGGTCGGCTGGCGGTTCGGCCTCATCCTCGACGAGCAGGGGCAGCGCTCGTCGCAGGATGCCCTCGCGCCGAAGCATGTCGAGGGCCCGGCGCCGGGCGACGGTCGTCAGCCACGCGCCGGGCCGCGCCGGGATGCCCTCGGTGGCCCATGACGCGAGCGCTTTCGCGTACGCGTCCTGCACGCACTGCTCGGCCTCGTCGAGGTCGCGGGTCACCCGCACCGTCGAGGCGAGCACGAAGGCCCACTCCCGACGGTGCGCTTCGGCGACGGCCGCAGAGACGGCTACCGCGACCTCGACGTCGTTCACCCGGCGCCGATCAGCTGAACACCATTACCGGCCGGACCTCGACACCGCCGAACGGCGCGGGCACGTCCTTGGCGATGGCGATCGCCTCATCGAGGTCGGCGGCCTCGATGACGTAGTAGCCGCCGAGCGCCTCCTTGCTCTCGATGAACGGCCCGTCGGTGACCGTGTACCCGCCGGCGCCGTCGCCGCGAATGGTCGTCGCCGTGCCCTGGGGCTGCAGCGCATTGCCGCCGCCCAGGACCGTGCCGCGCTTCTCCGCGAACGCGTTGTGCGCGTCGAGCGCCTGCTTCCACGCGTCGCTGTCGGCGTAACCGGTCTCGTCTTCGTAGATGAGCACGAGGTATTGAGCCATGTCGGCAAACCTTTCCGTAGCGGCCCGCCGGTCGGGCCGTCCTCATCTTCGACGCTCCTGGCGGCCTCGGATCGACACGACCCTGGAAAGTTTCTTCGCTATGTTGCCGAAATGCCCAGCGATCTCTTCCTGAAGGCCATGAACGGCGTACACCGCGTGCTCATCAGAGCCACCGGACATCGGGCGGGCTGGCAGCTCTCCGGAATGCCGGCGCTCGAACTGATCACCACCGGACGTAGGAGCGGCCGGCCACGTGCCACCATGCTGACCTCGCCGCTGCAGGAGGGCGGCACGATCGTCGTCGTCGCGTCGCGCGGCGGCGATCCGCAGCACCCCGCGTGGTTCCTGAACCTGCGTGACAACCCGGACGTCGTGGTCTCGTGGAAGGGCGGCCCGAAGCAACCCATGCGCGCACGAGTCGCCACGACCGACGAGCGTGCTCGGCTGTGGCCGAAGGTGACCCAGGACCACAAGAACTACGCGGGCTACCAGAAGCGCACCGACCGCGAGATCCCGCTCGTCCTGCTCGATCCGGCCTGACCGCTACCGCTGCACGTCCACCTCGTAGCGACAGAGGGATCCCCTTTGACGGAGGGGTTTCGGGCTGCGACCCACCTGCACACGTGGCACACTTCGACCGGTCGCACCCGCGGCGCGTCCGGCGCGCTCCGAGCGATCACCTCAGCCCAGGAGGATCCGAGCGTGCCGGACAACGACCTGTTGCCGCTGCTGCGCGACCGGCTGCTCGGCACCTACTCCCCGCTGCTCGCCGACACGACGGCGACGCTGCTGTTCACCGCGGGCGGCATGGCCAACTGGACGGTCGAGATCGACCGTGGCCGGGCCGTTGCCCGGCGGGGCGGCCCGCCGAATCCGACGACGACGGTGCGCGCGTCGCTGCCCGTCCTGAACGACGTGGTCGGCGGCCGTCGCGGTGGCATCCAGGCGTTCCTCGACGGCGACCTGACCGTACGGGGCAACCTCGCTCTCGCCCTCCAGCTGGACGGCCTGTTTCCCGGTGACGGCTCCGACCCGACGCGCACCTGCACCCGGTCGGTGACGGCCGGCGGCATCGAGACGTTCTATCTCGAGGCCGGCCCGCTGGACGCGCCGCCGGTCGTCCTGGTGCACGGGCTGGGCGCGACGAATGCCTCGATGCTTCCGCTCGTCGCGGCGCTCTCGCAGGACTACCGGGTCCTTGCACCCGATCTGCCCGGCCACGGCGGCTCGCAGGCCAAGGGAGATTCACACGCAGCTGCGTTCCTCGGCAACTGGCTCGTCGCCTTCATGCACGAGACGTGCGATCAGCCCGCGGTGGTCGTCGGCAACAGCCTCGGCGGCCGCACCTCGCTCGAGGCCGCGCTGATCTCGCCCGACGACGTCCGCGGGCTGGTACTGCTCTGCCCGGCCGTGGCGTTCCGCAGGTTGCGCCAGTTCGTCCCGCTCGTGCGGCTCGTCCGCAACGAGATCGCGACGCTGCCGGTGAAGTTGCCGCGCAGCATCGCGACCCGCGGCCTGCGCAGCCTGTTCGCCGATCCCACCCGGCTTCCCGACGCGTGGCACGACGCCGCGATCGACGAGTTCCTGCGCGTGCTCGCAATCCGCGCGAACCGGCAGGCAATCTTCTCGGCGCTGCGCCACATCTACCTCGACGAGCCGTTCGGCGAGAGCGGCTTCTGGGAGCGGTTGCCGGCCCTGCGCCCGCCCGCGCTGTTCCTCTGGGGCGACGAGGACGTGCTGGTGCCGGCCGGCTTCTCGAGGTTCGTCTCCGAGGCACTGCCGACGGCCGAGTGCGTCGTTCTCGAGCAGTGCGGGCACGTCCCGCAGTTCGAGTACCCCGAGCTCACCGCGGCCTACACACGCGACTTCATCCGCGCCCTGCCCGAGGTTGTCGCGGCGGCCGGGTGAGTCAGAGCGACTCGACGAGCTCGTCCGCCGCGCGGTACGGATCGGTCTCGCCGGCCACCACTCGGGCGGCAGCGACACCCAGCGCGGCCGAGCCGTGGACGTCGGCGAATCGCTGCCGCACCCGTCCCAGCGCGATCGCCTCGATCTCGGTCGCCGCGCGGTTCACCCGCCGGCGCTCGAGTTCGCCGTGCCCGTCCATCCAGCCGCGATGCTTCTCGATCGCGGCGACGACGTCATCGATGCCCTCGGCCCGCGACGCGACGGTCTTGACGATCGGAGGGCGCCACGCCCCCGCCTCGGAGTGCCGCCCGCCGAGGGACTGCATGTACCGCAGATCGCGCGCGACCTGATCGGCGCCGTCGCGGTCGGCCTTGTTCACGACGAAGATGTCGGCGATCTCGAGGATGCCGGCCTTGGCGGCTTGAATCCCGTCGCCCATGCCCGGTGCCAGCAGGACGACCGTCGTGTCGGCGAGCGAGGCGATCTCCACCTCGGCCTGACCGACCCCGACCGTCTCGATCAACACGACGTCGCACCCGGCCGCGTCGAGCACGCGCAACGCCTGCGGCACTGCGGCCGACAGCCCGCCGAGCTGGCCGCGCGAGGCCATCGACCGGATGAACACGCCGTCGTCGGTGGCGTGGTCCTGCATGCGCACCCGATCGCCGAGCAGGGCGCCACCGGAGAACGGCGAGGACGGGTCGACCGCCAGCACGCCCACCCGCTTGCCGCGCGCGCGCAGGGCGCCGACGAGCGCCGACGTCGACGTCGATTTGCCGACGCCGGGCGAACCGGTCAGCCCCACGACCTGCGCCGAACCGCCGTGCGGTGCCAGTGCGGCGGCCACCTCGCGCAGCGCGGGCGAGTCGTTCTCGACCAGCGAGATGAGGCGCGCGACGGCGCGGGCGTCGGCGTTACGGGCCCGTTCGACGAGGTCGGCGACGTCGGCACCGTTGCCGCGGCGCGTCAGCACTTCGGTCAGGCGGGGACGTGCAGGATCAACGCATCGCCCTGGCCGCCGCCGCCGCACAGCGCCGCCGCGCCCGTCCCGCCGCCCCGGCGCTTCAGTTCGTAGGCGAGGGTGAGGGCGAGACGCGCGCCCGACATGCCGATCGGGTGGCCCAGCGCGATGGCACCGCCGTTGACGTTCACGACGTCGTCGCTGACGCCGAGTTCCTTCATCGACTGCAGGCCGACCGCGGCGAAGGCCTCGTTGATCTCGATCAGGTCGAGGTCGGCGACCGTGAGGTTCTCCTTGAGCAGGGCGTCCTTGATGGCGTTCGAAGGCTGGGACTGAAGCGAGTTGTCAGGCCCGGCGACGTTGCCGTGGGCGCCGATCTCGGCGATCCAGCTGAGACCGAGCTCCTCGGCCTTGGCCTTGCTCATGACAACCACCGCGGCGGCACCGTCGGAGATCTGCGACGCAGAGCCGGCCGTGATGGTGCCGTCCTTGGTGAACGCGGGCTTGAGCCTGGCGAGCGAGTCGACGGTGGTGTCGGCGCGCACGCCCTCGTCCTCGCGGAACTCGATCGGGTCGCCCTTGCGCTGCGGGATCTGCACCGGCGTGATCTCGTCGTCGAAGACGCCGTTCTTCTGCGCGAGCGCGGCGCGCTGGTGCGAGCGTGCCGAGAACTCGTCCTGTGCCTCCCGGCTGAGGTCGAGCTTGGCGTTGTGGTGCTCGGTCGACTCGCCCATCGGGATGTTGTCGAAGATGTCGGTGAGACCGTCGTACGCCATCGAGTCGAGCATCTCGATCGCGCCATACTTGAACCCGGCCCGGGACTTGGGCAGCAGGTGCGGCGCGTTGGTCATCGACTCCTGGCCGCCGGCGACGATGATGTCGAACTCACCGGCTCGGATCAGCTGGTCGGCCAACGCGATCGCATCGAGGCCCGACAGGCAGACCTTGTTGATGGTCAGGGCCGGGACAGTCAGCGGGATACCCGCCTTGTGCGCGGCCTGCCGGGCCGGGATCTGGCCGGCACCGGCCTGCAGCACCTGGCCCATGATGACGTACTGCACCTGGTCGGGGGCGACGCCGGAGCGCTCGAGGGCAGCCTTGATGGCGATGCCGCCGAGGTCGGCGCCCGAGAAGTCCTTCAGAGACCCCAGCAGGCGCCCCATCGGGGTGCGGGCGCCGTTGACGATGACAGATCCAGCCATGGAAGACCCTCCTCGTTGACCGGCCCCAGCCGCGAACGGATCACACGGCGGGCCGACGTCTCCAGTAGCCCCCAGACGTTGGCGGGTTCGTTAACTCTAACGACGTGTGCCCGTATCACGCTGTGAACAAGGGCACGCCGGGGTCGCGTACCCCCGACACCCTTGCCACGATTGGGGGATGCCCGCAGCCAGCCTCTTCTCGAAGATCGACCACGTCGGCATCGCCGTCCCGGACCTCGACGTCGCGATCGCTTTCTACCGAGACACGTTCGGAGTCCTCAGCGTGCACGAGGAGGTCAACGAGGAGCAGGGCGTCCGGGAGGCGATGCTCGCCGTCGGCGACGGCGCCACCCGCATCCAGCTGCTCGCTCCGCTGAACGACGCCTCGACGATCGCCAAGTTCATCGACCGAAACGGACCGGGCGTCCAACAGGTCGCGTACACGGTCGAGAACATCGAGGCCGTGTCGGCCGAGCTTCGGGACAAGGGGCTGCGCCTGCTCTACGACGAGCCCCGGCGCGGCACGTCCGACAGCAGGGTGAACTTCATCCACCCGAAAGACGCCGGTGGCGTGCTCGTGGAGTTGGTAGAGCCCGCGAGTTCGTCGCACTGACTCGATTCGTCCGGCTGGTTACCAGCCAGTAACATTCGGTTCAGCGCCTGACCCCCTGCCGTTCCGCCCGCAAGCCAGCCGTGGAGGCCACTCGTGGACGACATCCGCACCGCGATTCTGAACGACGATCTCGCCGCCCTTGCCGACCTGCCGGTTCCCGACGAGTACCACGCCAGCGTCGTTCTGGCCGATGAGGTCGGCATGTTCGAGGGCCTCACCACGAAGGAGAAGGACCCTCGCAAGAGCCTGCATGTGCAGCAGGTCCCGACGCCCGAGCTCGGGCCGGGTGAGGCGATCGTGGCCGTCATGGCCAGCGCCATCAACTACAACACGGTGTGGACGTCCATCTTCGAGCCGCTGCCGACGTTCGATTTCCTCAAGCGCTACGGCAGCAGCTCGCCGCTGGCGAAGAAGCACGACCAGCCGTACCACGTCGTGGGCTCCGATCTCGCCGGCGTCGTGCTGCGGGTGGGCCCGGGCGTCACCAAGTGGAAGGCCGGCGACGAGGTCGTCGCGCACTGCCTCTCGGTCGAGCTCGAGGACCCGCAAGGCCACGACGACACGATGATGGACCCGCAGCAGCGCATCTGGGGTTTCGAGACCAACTTCGGCGGCCTCGCCGAGCTGGCGCTGGTGAAGTCCAACCAGCTGATGCCCAAGCCTGCTCACCTGACGTGGGAAGAGGCCGCGGCGCCTGGCCTGGTGAACTCCACGGC
>JAVHVN010000050.1:0-35891 GCA_032160545.1 Pseudonocardiales bacterium
GGTTCACCATCACCTTCTTCATGGGTCTGGCGTTCGTGCTCGGGCAGGCGAACGAGTACCGCATGCAGGTGCACGACGGCAACACCATCTCGGCCACCGGCTACGGCTCGGTCTTCTACCTGACCACGGGCTTCCACGGCCTGCACGTCATCGGCGGCCTGATCGCCTTCCTGCTCTTCCTCGCCCGCACCGCGCTCGGCAAGTTCACGCCGGCGCAGGCCACCGCCGCGATCGTGGTGTCGTACTACTGGCACTTCGTCGACATCGTGTGGATCGGACTGTTCGCGACGATCTACCTCATCCGATGAGTAGCCGCCGACCAGCCCGCATCGCCACACGGTTGAACCGGAAGGGACGTTCGTGAAGGAAGACTTCGACACGGGCGCGATCGAGGCCGAGCTCGGCTTCGATCCCGCGGTGCCGGTCACCGGCGCCGAGACCCCGCGCGGCTCACGCGTGACCACCGTGCGCCGCGTTCGTCCCCGTACCCGTCGCTCGCGCCTGCGCCGCGCGTTCGGGACGGCCGCGGTCCTGCTCATCGCGCTGCTCGGCATGGGTGGCGCCTACGCCGCGTTCGCGTCGAGCTCCGGTGCGTCCGACACAACCACCAGCGCGCAGGACATCGCTGCGGGCCGGCAGCTCTTCGAGCTGAGCTGCATCACCTGCCACGGCGCCAACCTGCAGGGCGTCAAGGACCGCGGCGTCTCGCTGATCGGCGTCGGCAGCTCGGCCGTGTATTTCCAGGTCAGCACCGGGCGCATGCCGCTGGCCGGCCAGGGCGCCGAGGCAGTACGCAAGCCGGCCAAGTTCACCGAGCAGGAGACCAACCAGCTGGCCGCCTACGTCCAGTCCATCGGCGGCGGGCCGCAGCTGCCCTCCGGATCGCTGCAACACGGCGACATCGCCGCCGGCGGCGAGCTGTTCCGGCTCAACTGCGCCTCGTGCCACGGTGTGACCGGCCGGGGCGCGCCGCTGTCCGCAGGCAAGAACGTGCCTTCGCTGAACAACGCGAACGACAAGCAGATCTACACGGCGATGCAGACCGGCCCCGAGAACATGCCGATCTTCTCCGACAACGAGATCACGCCCGCGCAGAAGCAGGAGATCATCGCCTACGTCCAGACGCTCAAGGCGTCCAAGGACCCGGGCGGCCACGGCATCGGGCGAATCGGCCCGGTGTCCGAGGCCATCGTCATCTGGGTCGCCGGGGTCGGCGCACTGATGGCCGTCATTCTCTGGATCGGGGTGAAGTCCGAATGAGCGCGACGCCCAGCAGCCCGCACGGCAAGGGGCCGTCTCCGGACGAGCTGCGGGAGATGTCGACCGAAGAGGCCATGCTGGCGGGCTCCGAGGCCGACGACGTCCACATCGTCCACCGGCGCGACCGCTTCCCGATCCGCGGTACCAGGGCCGAGAAGCGCGCCGAGCGCGGCGTCTCGATGGCGTTCCTGATCGCCGCGCTGGCCGGTGTCGGGTTCATCGTGGCGTTTGTCGCGCTGCCGTACCAGTGGCACCTGCCGGGCACGTCGCAGAGCTTCCGGTTCTATACGCCGGCGCTCGGCAGCCTGCTCGCCGTGATGCTCGTGTTTATGGGCGTCGGGCTGGTGCTGTGGGCCAAGTGGCTCATGCCCGAGGAAGAGGTCATCCAGGACCGCCACGGCGAACCGTCCTCCGAGGAGGACGTCCTCATGACGCAGGCGACCCTGTCCCAGGGTCTGGCCGACACCGGGCTGCCGCGCCGCTCGATGCTGCTGCGCACGCTCGGCCTCGCGGGCGGCGCGTTCGCGACCGTCCCGCTCGTGGCGCTGGTCGGCGCCATGATCAAGAAGCCAGGCAAGCAACTCGACCACACCATGTTCGCGAACAACCCGCAGCTCTTCCCACCGACCGGCCGCGTGCCGCTCGTCTACGACGACTGGCGCCGCGTCAGCCCGGACGACCTGCTCCCGGGCGGTATCGCAACGGTCTTCCCCGGCGTGCGCCAGCTCGGCCCCGACGGCAAGAGCGGCGTCGACTCCGCGAGCTCGCCGACCCTCGTCATCCGGCTGCGCCCCGGGCAGCAGATCAAGGCGCGCAAGGGCCAGGCCGGCTTCGGCTGGCCCAAGCAGAACCCCGAGTACGTCGCCTTCTCCAAGATCTGCACCCACGCGGGCTGCCCGGCCTCGCTGTACGAGCAGCAGACCACCCGCCTGCTGTGCCCGTGCCATCAGTCGCAGTTCGAGGTCCTCGAGGACGCCAAGCCGGTGTTCGGCCCCGCCACCCGCAGCCTGCCCAAGCTGCCGCTCGACGTCGAGACCGGCTCGGACGGCCGCCTGTACTTCGTGGCCGTCAGTGACTACCCGGAGCCGATCGGCCCGGGATTCTGGGAGCGGTCGTGACCGCGCCCGGCGCCCTGTCGCCGTCCACCTGCGGGGGTCCGAAATGACAGCCAGCCAGCGCCGCTCCGGTGGTCCGCGTACACCTCAGGGCAAGGCCGCGAAATGGGTCGACGAGCGGCTCAACATCGCGGGACCGATCCGCAAGCAGCTGAACAAGGTCTTCCCAGACCACTGGACGTTCATGATGGGCGAGATCGCGCTCTACTCGTTCATCGTGCTGCTGCTCACCGGCACGTACCTCACGTTCTTCTTCGACCCTTCGATGGCCGAGACCACCTACAGCGGGCGCTACGTCCCGATGCAGGGCGTCACCATGTCGAGGGCTTACGAGTCGACGCTCAACATCAGCTTCGACGTCCGCGGCGGTCTGGTCATCCGCCAGATCCACCACTGGGCCGCGCTCCTGTTCCTCGCCGCGATGCTCATCCACATGTTCCGGGTGTTCTTCACCGGAGCGTTCCGCAAGCCGCGGGAGCTCAACTGGCTCATCGGTCTCAGCCTCATCGGCCTGTCCATCATCGAAGGCTTCGCGGGGTACTCGCTTCCCGACGACCTGCTCTCCGGCACGGGGTTGCGCATCGCCGACGCGATCATGCTGTCGATCCCGGTCATCGGCACGTGGGTGTCGTTCCTCGTCTTCGGTGGGCAGTTCCCCGGAGATCTGATCATCGGGCGGTTCTACATCGTCCACGTGTTGCTCATACCGGCGATCCTCGCCGCGTTGATCGGCACGCACCTCGCGCTGATCGTGCGGCAAAAACACACCGAGTTCCCAGCACCCGGACGCACCGAAGCGACGGTCACCGGCGAGCGCGTCTTCCCGACGTACGCCGCGAAGGCCGGCGGCTTCTTCTTCATCGTGTTCGGGGTGCTCTCGGCGCTCGGCGGTCTCGCGCAGATCAACCCGGTGTGGCTGTTCGGCCCGTACAAGCCGTCCCAGGTGTCGGCCGGCTCGCAGCCGGACTATTACATGATGTTCCTCGACGGATCGACCCGTCTGTTCCCGTCATGGGAGATCAGGCTATGGGGCCATACGCTGCCTGCCTTGTTCTGGCCGACCGTAGTGCTACCCGGCATCCTCTTCACGCTGGCCGGCGCGTATCCGTTCATCGAGGCGAAGATCACCGGCGACCGGGCGCACCACAACCTGCTGCAGCGACCGCGTGACGTTCCGGTGCGTACGTCGCTCGGCGCCATGGCGATCACGTTCTACATCGTGCTCACGCTGTCCGGAGCGAACGACCTCATCGCCAAGGCGTTCGACATCTCGCTCAACGCCATGACATGGGGTGGACGCATCCTGCTGCTCGCGCTGCCGCCACTGGCCTACCTCGTGGCCTACCGCATCTGCCTCGGCCTGCAACGCCATGACCGCGAGGTTCTCGAGCACGGCGTCGAGACCGGCATCATCAAGGTGCTGCCCAGCGGCGAGTTCATCGAGGTGCACCAGCCGCTCGGCCCGGTCGACGAGCACGGGCACGTCCAGCTCGAGTACGCCGCGTTCCCGGTTCCGAAGCGCATGAACCAGCTCGGCGCGGCGTCGCCGTTGAAGCAGCTGCGCGGCTTCTTCGTCCCGATCAAGGAGAAGCCCGAGATCCAGGCTCAGCTCGACGAGCTCGAGGCTGCCGGCGCCGACCAGCACGACAGCGAGCACACACTCACCGACTGATCGTGGAGGCGGCCGGCTACGCACGTCCGGCCGCGAAGAAGCAGTCTCGGGTGCAGTTCACATCCGGGGACACCCCGGCCACGGTAGGAGCGCGCGGATCGGTCAGAGCGGCGTGACGTACGCGCCGCTGATGCCGCCGTCGACGAGGAAGGTCGATCCGGTGATGAACGAGGCATCGTCACTGGCCAGGAACGCGACTGCGGCGGCGATCTCGTCCGCCTCGGCGAAGCGACCCATCGGGACGTGCACGAGCCGCCGCGCCGCGCGCTCGGGGTCCTTCGCGAACAGCTCGCGCAGCAGCGGCGTGTTGACCGGCCCCGGGCACAGCGCGTTGACCCGGATGCCCTCGCGTGCGAACTGCACCCCGAGCTCGCGGCTCATCGCCAGCACGCCCCCCTTGCTGGCGGTGTACGAGATCTGCGAGGTCGCTGAGCCCATGACTGCCACGAACGAGGCGGTGTTGATGATCGAGCCGCCGCCTCCGGCGCGCATGTGCTCGATGGCGTACTTGCTGCACAGGTAGACCGACGTGAGGTTGACCTCCTGCACCCGGCGCCACGCGTCGATGCCGGTGGTGAGGATCGAGTCGTCGTCCGGCGGCGAGATGCCGGCGTTGTTGAACGCGATGTGCACGCCGCCGTGCTCGTCCGCCGCGTGCTGGAACAGTGCGCGCACCTCGTCCTCGGAGGTGACGTCGGTACGGACGAAGCTTCCACCCGCCTCCTTGGCGGCCGCCTCGCCCGCATCGGTGTCGATGTCGGCGCACACGACGGTCGCACCTTCGGCGGCGAAGCGCCGTGCCGTGGCGCGCCCGATGCCGCCGCCCGCGCCGGTGACGACAGCGACCTTGCTCGCAAGGCGCCCGGGAAGTGCGGTCATGACGACTCCTTCGTCGAGATGAAGACGTTCTTGGTCTCGGTGAACGCGAACGGTGCGTCAGGACCGAGCTCGCGGCCGAGCCCAGACGATTTGAAGCCGCCGAACGGTGTCCAGTAGCGCACCGACGAGTTCGAATTGACCGACAGATTGCCCGCCTCGATGCCGCGACTGACCCGCAGCGCGCGCCCGACGTCGGTCGTCCAGATCGAACCCGACAGGCCGAAGTCACTGTCGTTCGCGAGGCCGATCGCGTCGGCCTCGTCCTCGAACGGGACGACCGCGACGACCGGGCCGAAGATCTCCTCGTGCAGCACCCGATCGTCCCGGCGGCTCGGGATCAGGACGGTCGGCGGGAACCAGTAGCCCGGGCCGTCCGGGGCGCTGCCGCGGAACGCGACCTGCCGGTCGTCGGGGACGTACGCGGCGACCCGCTCACGCTGCTGGGCGCTGATCAGCGGCCCCATCTCGGCCGACTCCTCGCCCGGATCCGTGACGACGACGTTGCGGACGGCCGACTCGAACAGCTCGAGGAACCGGTCGTACGCGCGGCGCTCGACGAGGATGCGCGAGCGGGCGCAGCAGTCCTGCCCGGCGTTGTCGAAGACGGCATACGGCGCCGCTGCGGCGGCCTGTTCGAGGTCGGCGTCGGCGAAGACCACGTTGGCGCTCTTGCCCCCGAGTTCCAGCGTCACCGGCTTGACCCGCTCGGCGCAGCCCGCCATGACCCGCCGGCCGACCTCGGTCGATCCGGTGAAGACGATCTTCGCGACGTCCGGATGCCGGACCAGACGCTCCCCCACGATGCTGCCCTTGCCGGGGACCACCTGCAGGACGTCCTCGGGCAGCCCTGCCTCGAGGGCCAGCTCGGCCAGGCGAATCGCCGTGAGCGGCGTCAGTTCGGCGGGCTTGAGCACCACCGTGTTCCCGGCCGCGAGCGCAGGGGCGAATGCCCACGAGGCGATCGGCATCGGGAAGTTCCAGGGCACGATGGCGCCGACTACCCCGAGCGGCTCGTGGAAGGTGACGTCGATGCCGTCGGCGACCGGTATCTGCTGGCCGATCAGCCGTTCGGGCGCACCGGAGTAGTAGGCGATGACGTCGCGGACGTTGCCCGCCTCCCACCGCGCGTTGCCGATGGTGTGCCCGGAGTTCTCGACCTCGAGCCGGGCGAGGTGCTCGCGGTCGGCATCGACGGCCTCGGCGAAGCGGCGCAACAGGCGGGCCCGGTCCCCCGGCGCCACTGCTCGCCAGACGGTGAAGGCCGCCCGGGAGCGCGCGACCGCCTCGTCGGTGGCCGCCTGGTCGGCGAGTTCCACGGTGGTGACGAACGCCTCGGTCGCCGGGTTGATCACGTCGTGCGTGGCCGTCATGCAGATCCTCTACAGCCGCTCGAAGTTTCGGACTCGTTCCCAGTCGGTGACCGCGGCGTCGAACGCCGCAACCTCGACCCGGGCCGCATTGGCGTAGTGCGCGACCACCTCCTCGCCGAAGGCCGCCCGTGCGATCGCACTCTGCTCCCACAGCTGCGCTGCCTCGCGCAGGGTCGCGGGAACCCGCTCGGCATCGGCTACGTAGGCGTTGCCCTCGAACGGCTCGACGGCGGGGAGGTCGTTCTCGACGCCGTGCAGCCCAGCGGCGATCATCGCGGCGACCGCGAGGTAGGGGTTCACGTCTCCGCCGGGCACGCGATTCTCGAAGCGCAGGCTCGTGCCGTGCCCGACCGCACGGATGGCGCACGTGCGGTTGTCCAGCCCCCACTTCACCGCGGTCGGCGCGAAGGACCCGGCCTGGTAGCGCTTGTAGGAGTTGATGTTCGGCGCGAAGCACACGCTCAGCTCGCGCAGCGCGGCGAGCTGCCCCGCGACGAACTGTTCGAAGACCCGCGACGTGCCCTGCGGGCCGCTGCCCGCGAAGACGGGCTTGCCGTCAGGCGTGCGCAGGGACAGATGGATATGACAGCTGTTGCCCTCGCGCTCGTTGTACTTCGCCATGAACGTGAGCGAATGGCGCTGCTGCGCTGCGATCTCCTTGGCGCCGGTCTTGTAGACGGAGTGGTTGTCACAGGTCGTCAGCGCGTCGGCGTAGCGGAACGCGATCTCCTGCTGGCCGGGGTTGCACTCGCCCTTGGCCGACTCGACCTGCATGCCGGCGCCGCGCATGCCGAGCCGGATCGCGCGCAGTAGCGGCTCGACGCGGCTCGTGCCGAGTATCGAGTAGTCCACGTTGTACTGATTGACGGGCACCAGCCCGGTGTAGCGCCTGTTCCAGGCCTGTTCGTAGCTGTCCTCGAAGGCGATGAACTCGAGCTCGGTGCCGACGTGGGCGACCCAGCCTCGCTCGGAAAGTCGCTCGATCTGGCGCTGCAGGATCTGTCGCGGTGACTCGGCAACCGGCGTGCCGTCGAGCCACCGGACGTCGGCCAGCATCATCGCCGTGCCAGGTTGCCAGGGCAGTCGGCGCAGTGTGGCGACGTCGTGCGCCATGACGAAATCGCCGTAGCCACGTTCCCATGACGAGATCGCATAGCCGCCGACCGTGTTCATCTCGACGTCGACCGCCAGCAGGTAGTTGCAGCCCTCGGTCCCGTGCTCGAGGACGTCAGCCAGAAAGTGGTGTGCGTCGATCCGCTTGCCCTGCAGGCGTCCTTGCATGTCCACGATGGCCACGACCACGGTATCGATCTCGTCGGTGTCGACGGCCATTCGCAGCTCTTCCAAGCTCATCGGCGCACCGGGCATTTGCTACCTCTTCCGCGAAGGTCTGCCGAACATACCTTCTCCTCGTAGGTGGTCGGAAACGTCAGCCCAGGAGGCCACGCAACAGCGCCGCGGTTCCGTCGACGTGCTCTTCCATCTCGACCCGGGCCAGGTCGGGTTGGCCGGCGAGGATGGCATCGACTATCGCGGCGTGCTGCGCGTTCGAGTGGGCGATGTTCGCCGGCAGCACCGGGATCGCGCGCAACAGCTCGTCCAGCTTGAGCTGCACGTCCGCGACGACCGCGGTGACGGATGCGCTGCCGCCCAGCGCGGCGATCGCGAGGTGCAGCCGCGAATCGGCCAGCCGGCGGGCGTCCTTCTCGCACTCGGTCGCCTCGTCGAGATACCGGCGCAGGCTCGCACGGTCTGCTGCCGTGAGGGTGCGGGTCGCGGCGAGCGCCGCCGCACCGGGTTCGACGACGCGACGCACGTCGAGCGCGTCGTCCATCGAATGCCGCCGGCTCGCACTCAGTGTGGCGGCCGAGCGCGGGGGCACCGTAACCGGCGAGACGACGAAGGTGCCTCCGCCGCGCCCTCGCCTCGACTCGACCAGGCTGGCATCGCGCAGCGCCTTGATGGCCTCCCGCAGCGTCACCCTGCTCACGCCGAACGTCTCAGCGAGCTCGCGCTCGGGCGGCAGCCGAGTGCCGTCGGCGAGGACACCGAGCTTGATGCTCTGGGCGAGACGCTCGACCGTCACCTCGAAGGCGTTGCGGACCGGCACCGGGGCGAACACCGAGCGCTTCCACAGCGCCTCGACGTTACCGACGGACATCACGCGCGCACCGCCGACCGGGTTGCGCTGCGCGCGCAGGCCGCGACGAACGCCGCGAACACCGCCGCACCGTCGTGGGCCTCAGGGTGCCACTGCACGCCGACCGCCCAGGCCCGGTCGGCCAGCTCGACCGCCTCGACGGTGCCGTCGTCGGACCACGCCACCGCAGCGAGCCCCGTGCCGAGCCGCGACACAGCCTGGTGGTGGTGCGTCGCCACGAGGGTGCGTCCTGGGAGCACCGCCCCGAGACAGCTGGCAGCATCGACGCGCACCTCGTGCCGAGCGTGCCGGCCCGGTGTCGGGCAGTGCAGGTCGCTGCCCACCGTGTCGGGCAGGTGCTGCACGAGCGCGCCACCGAACGCGACGTTGAGCACCTGCATGCCGCGGCAGATGGCCAACAGCGGCAGGTCGCGGTCGAGTGCCGCCCGGACGAGCGCGAACTCCCAAGCGTCGCGGTCGGCGCGCGGCTGCCCGGTGTGCGGATCGGCGGCTGCGCCATACCGCGCGGGGTCGACGTCCGCGCCACCGGCGAGTACGAGCCCGGCCACACCGTCGAGCACGGCCGTCACGGCCGCGTCGTCGAACGGTGCGCACGGCAGCAGCATCGGCACACCGCCGGCCGCCGCGACCGCGTCAGCGTAGGTGGCCGGCAGCAGGTCGGCGGGTTCGTCCCAAACTCCCCACACCGCCGGCTCGCGGTAGGCCGTCACCCCGATGCGCGGACGGGCGGCGGTCGCGTTCACCGGCGAATGGTACGTCCGCCGACCCTTCTGGTCACCGGGCGATCTCAGCTGTGGACACGGGCCCCTGCCGGGTCGAACAGCGGGTCGCGTGCGACCCGCGCTCCGACCCGTCGGCCGAAGCAGTCGATCTCGGCGGCGACGCCCTCGATCGCGAACTCGCTCGGCAGATAGGCGAACGCGATCGAGCGGCCGAGGGAGTACCCGAAGGCACCCGAGGTCACGCGGCCCACCACCGAGCCGTCGACGCGCACCGGCTCGCTACCGAGTACCACCGCCGACGGGTCGTCGAGCACGAGCGGACGCAGCCGCCGGCGCGGCCCGGCCGCCTTCGCAGCCGCGAGGGCGTCGGAACCGCAGAACCCGCCGGGCTTGCCCAGCTTCACGGCGAAGCCGAGGCCGGCCTCGTACGGATCGGTCTCCGACGTCAGGTCGGTGCCCCACACCCGGTAGCCCTTCTCCACCCGCATGCTGTCGATCGCCCGGTAGCCGGCGGCGACGAGACCGTGCGGGCGGCCGGCTTCCAGGAGCGCCGACCACAGAGCTGCCCCGTACTCGGTGGACGCGTACAGCTCCCACCCCAGCTCACCGACGAACGTCACGCGCAGCGCCCTGACTGGAACGTCGGCGACGGTGAGTTCCTGGGCGGTCATGAACGGAAAGGCAGCGGCACCCATGTCGGCCGGCGTGAGCCCGGTGATGATCTCGCGCGAGCGCGGGCCCCACAGCGCGAAGCACGTGTAACGACCGGTCACGTCCTCGATTCGCAGCCCGGCATCGATGCCGCGGCGCACCGCCTGCCTGCGCAGCCAGGCCAGGTCGTTGCTGCCGAACGCGGTGCCGGTGACGATCAGGAACTCCTCGGCCCCGGTACGGGTGACCGTGAAGTCGCACTCGATGCCGCCGCGCCGGTTGAGCGCCTGCGTGTACGTCACCCCGCCGACGTCACGCGCCACGTCGTTGTCGCACACCCACTGCAGGAACGACGCCGCCGCGGGGCCGGTCACCTCGATCTTCGCGAACGACGTCTCGTCGAACAGCCCGGCCCGCTCGCGCGTGGCGAGGTGCTCGGCAGCGATCGCCGGCGACCAGTACCGGCTCGCCCAGCCGTCCGGAGCCCTCACCTCGACGGGGGCATCCGGCCCGTTCGGCTCGTACCAGTCCACCCGCTCCCAACCGGCCTTCTCACCGAACTGCGCGCCGTGGCGGGCGTGCCACTCGTACGCGGGTGATGTCCGAAGCGGCCGTCCCGACCGGCGCTGCACCCCGGGGAACGGGATGTCGTAGTACGTGCGGTACGTCTCGAGTGTCCGCGCGAGCGTGTAGCGCGGCGAGCGGTACTGGCTGCCGAAGCGCGAGACGTCCATGTGCGAGACGTCGAACGACGGTTCGCCGGCGAGCAGCCACTCGGCCATCACCCGCCCGATGCCGCCGGCACCCGCGATGCCGTGCGCGCAGAACCCGGCAGCGGCGAAGAGTCCCGACACAGCCGTCTCGCCCAGGCAGAACTCGTTGTCCGGGGTGAACGCCTCCGGGCCGTTGATCACGGTCCGCACGCCGACGTCGCCCAGCGCCGGCACGCGGAGCTGGGCGTTGGCCGCGATCTGCTCGAGCCGGCTCCAGTCCTCGGGCAACAGCCGGCCGTTGAAGTCGCCGGGCACGCGGTCGTACGTCGTCTCGGTCGCCGTCCATGCCGCAGGGTTGCGCTCGTACCCGCCCATCAGCAACCCGTCGACCTCCTGGCGGAAGTACACGAGCAGGTCCGGGTCGCGCAGGGTCGGCAGCGGCCGCTCGCTCCGCGGCAGGAACGCCTCGGTGATGACGTACTGATGCGACACCGGGACGACCGGGATGCGCACACCCGCCAGTCGGCCGAGTTCGGCGGCGAACATTCCGCCGCACAGAACCACGAGTTCACACTCGATGTCACCTCGGTCGGTGCGCACCGCTCGGATCCGACGCTGTCGGCCCTCGCCGCGGACGTCGAACGAGAGCACGCGGGTTCGCTCGGCGATGTGCACGCCGCCGGCTCGCGCTCCGCCGGCGAGCGCGTAGCACAGCTGGGACGGGTCGAGGTAGCCGTCCGAATCGAGGTAAGCGGCGCCGATCACGCCCGCGGTGTCGAGCAACGGGAAGCGCTCGGCCGCCTCGGCCGCGGAGATCTCGTGCAGCGGCAGGTCGTAGGTGTGCGCCCAGCTGATCTGGCGGCGGATCTCCTCGAGCCGCTCTGCGCTCGACGCCAGCTTGATGCCGCCGCTCTCGGTATAGGTCAGATGTCCCTCGCCCTGCAGCCGGCGGTAGAGCTCGACCGAATACATGTTCATCCGGGTGAGTGTCGGGTCGGCGCGCAACTGCCCGACCAGCCCGGCCGAATGGAACGTCGACCCGCTCGTCAGCTCGGCCCGCTCGACGAGTACCACGTCCCGCTCGCCCTCCGCCGCGAGGTGGTAGGCGACGCTGGCGCCGCCCACTCCCCCACCGATCACCACAATCCGGGCCGATGTCGGGAGTTCTCGCGCAGTCGTCACGGCTGCCCATCTTGCTGACCGGGGACCGCCGTCGACAAGCGCCGCGCCGTTCAATGGTCTGGGGACTAGACCCTTACGCGTCGTGCGTCCTACCATCCCGACACTGGACGCCAGGAGCCCCGGCCGACCAGCAGCATGTGCCGCGCCACCGATCGACGATCGGGAGGAGGACAGATGACCGCTTCGCCGATGCTCGTGACCGGCGCGTCGACGCATCTCGTGGACGATCCGGGCGACGGCGACGAGCCGGCGGACACGAAGGACGCCGAGGAGTCCGAGGACATGCGGGACCTCGCTGCCGTGCGCGATGCGCTGCAGCACATACCGTCCTTCGAGTCCGGCGCAAACATCGGCCGGCTCGACGGCGGCCTCACGAACCGCAGCTATCGCGCGGTCTCGCACGCGGGTGAGGCAGTGGTCGTCCGACTGGCCGGCGGCAAGAGCGAGCTGCTCGCGATCGACCGGCACGCGGAGTGCGCCAATGCGGCGGCCGCGGCCGCGGCGGGGGTTGCACCGGCCGTCCTGCACTGCGATCCGGCCGCCGGGAGGAGCGTCGTGCAGTGGCGCGCCGGTCGGACGCTCGCACCGCACGATCTCGACGACCCGAGCATGCTCGAGCGGATCGCGTCCGCCTGTCGCACCCTGCACGCAGGCCCGCGCTTCGTGGGCGACTTCGACATGCTGAGGGTGCAACGCAACTACCTGGCCGTGGTACTCGATCGTGGCTTCCGGCTCCCCGAGCGTTATCTCGACTTCGCGCCGCAGGTCGAACAGATCGCCGCCGCGCTCTCGACCAACCCGGTGTCGACGCGGCCCTGCCACAACGACCTGCTCGCGGCCAACATCATCGACGACGGCAACCGGCTGTGGCTGATCGACTACGAGTACGCCGGCAACAACGACCCGTGCTTCGAACTCGGCAACATCTGGAGCGAGGCCGCGCTCGAGCCGGACCGGCTCGAGCACCTCGTGACGGCCTACTACGGCCGGCAGCGACCGAACCGAGTGGCCCGAGCACGCCTGCTCGGGCTGATGTCCAAGTACGGCTGGACCCTGTGGGCCGCAATCCAGGACGCGGTCAGCGAGGTGCACTTCGATTTCTGGTCCTGGGGCATGGAGAAATACGAGCGGGCGGTCGCCGAATTCAGCGGACCGGAATTCCCGCAGCTCATCAGTGACGTCCGGCAACCGGCCTGAGACCGAGGGAGCATCACCGTGTCCACAACCACCCCGATCGGCGACGACGAACAACGACTAGCCGAACTCGGCTACAAGCAGGAGCTGAACCGCAGCTGGTCCGGGTTCTCGAACTTCGCCATCTCGTTCTCGATCATCTCGATCCTCGCCGGTTGCTTCACGACGTTCGGCGTCGGCTGGAACAACGGCGGTCCGGCAGCGATCGCGTGGGGCTGGCCGATCGTCGCTGCGTTCATCCTGGTCATCGGGCTGTGCATGTCGGAACTGGTGTCGGCGTTCCCGACGTCAGGCGGCATCTACTGGTGGGCCTCGAAGCTCGGCGGCGCCAAGGCCGGCTACTACACCGGCTGGCTCAACCTCATCGGGCTGCTCGCCATCGACGCCTCGGTGGCCTACGGCTGCGCGACGTTCTTCGACCTCACGCTCGACACCTACAGCAAGTCCTGGGCGTCCCACTACAGTCTGACGCGGGTCTTCGTCATCTTCGTGATCGTGCTCCTGCTGGCCGCAGTGGTGAACATTTTCTCCAGCCAGTTGCTCGCAATCCTGAACAATGTCTCGGTCTGGTGGCACGTCGCCGGCGCCAGCCTCATCGTCGGAATCCTGATCTTCGCACCGAGCCACCATGCCTCGGTCAAGTCGGTCTTCACGCACACGGTGAACAACACCGGGTTCTTCGGCGGGCACACCGGCGGCCTCGCGTTCTTCCTGGGCGTGCTGCCGCTGTCGGTCATCCTGACGCAGTACACGATCACGGGCTACGACGCGTCGGCCCACCTGTCCGAGGAGACACACCAGGCGGCCGACTCGGCCGCGAAGGGAATCTGGCGCTCGATCTTCTACTCCGCCATCGGCGGCTGGATCCTGCTGCTGGCGTTCCTCTTCGCCGTCCGCGACGAGACCGGGGTCACCGCGGGTGGCGGCGGCTACACCGGCGGCAGCGTCGCGATCATCTTCAACCAGGCTTTGACGGTGAACTGGGCGAGCCTGGTCCTGCTCATCTCGACCGTGGGCCAGTTCTTCTGCACCGTGGCGTGCATGACGAGCACGACCCGCATGCTCTTCGCGTTCAGCCGGGACGGCGCGGTGCCGGGATCGAAATACTGGTCTCGGCTGAGCAGGAACCGGGTCCCGGTGTACGGCGTCATGCTGTCGGTCGTGGTCGCGATCCTGATCACGCTGCCGGCCATCGTGACCGTCAACATCCCGGTCGGCAACGAATTCGTGCCCTCGCCCGTCGCGTTCTTCGCCGTGGTCAGCATCGGTGTGGTCGGCCTCTATGTGGCGTTCGCGATCCCGATCTTCCTGCGCTGGCGCGCGGGCAGCAATTTCACGCCGGGCGGGTGGACGCTCGGCAGGAAGTATCGATGGATGTGTGTCGTAGCGGTGGCCGAGATCGCGATCACCTCGTTCATCGCGATCCTGCCGACGTCGGCGGCCGGAGCGCCTTGGTACAAGGGCTTCGGCTGGGCCAACCTGAAATTCGTGAACTACACGCCGATCGTCGTCGGCGGCATGCTGCTACTGCTCTGGCTCGGCTGGCACCTGTCGGCGAAGAAGTGGTTCACCGGCCCGAAGATGACCATCGACCTGCCACCCGGTGTCTCGTCGGCCGACGAGATCGAACTCGAGCACCACGGCCGGTCGGAGCACCGTACGGCGTAGGTGACACGATCGCAGGCGTGCTGCAGGTGCTGGTCGACGCCGACAACGTCGCGCCGCCGCGCCTGCAGCCCGTCCTCGATCTGTTGGACTCCGTCGACGACCGGCGGGTGGTTGCCAGTGGGCGCCGCCGGGCGCTCGCCGGCCTGACCTGGCCGCCCGGCAGCACACTGCTCGAACACGAGGGCTGGCAGCGTGCGGACCTGGCGCTGGCCACTGCCTACCGCCCGGACCGCGACCCGCTCGTCCTCATCACCGGCGACGGCGACTTCGGGCTGCTCGCCGCACGCCATGCCGGGCCGGTGCTGGTGGTGAGCGGCGCGGCGAGCGGGCGGCTGCGCGACTCGGCCACCGTGGTCGACCCCGCGATGGAGGGCATGGACCCGATCAAGCAGTGGCTCGCGGCGACGGGCGTACGCCCGGCGCAGTGACAGGTGCGTTCAGTTCCTGGGGGTCGAGGCGGCCGAGCCGCTCAGCGGCCGGCGGCCACCGACGTAGTACTCGAACAGCAACCCGCCGACGGTGAACAGGATGCCGAGCACGCCCACGATGGTCAGCCAGATCTGGAAGAAGGCCAGACCGAGACCGGCCACCGTCGCGGCGCCCGCGATGCCGAGGGGCCAGTAGCTGCCGGGGCTGAAGAAACCGAGCTCACCGGCGGCCTCGGCGATCTCGCCGTCCTCGCGGTCCTCGGGGCGCGCGTCGATGCGGCGGGCGACGAACCAGAAGAACGATCCGGAGATGAACAGCAGGCCCCCGGAGAGGATCAGCGCGGCGAGGCCCGCAACCTCGACATGCCCCTGGCTCAGCTTCGTCCAGATGCCGTAGGCGATCGACGCGCCCCAGCAGAAGACGGCAATGCCCAGGAACAGACGCGACTCGGTCCGCATGTCAGCTCGCCCCCGGCTGCTCGGTCTGCTTGCTCGTGTCGGAGTTCGTACGACTCGTGTTGAACGGGTGGGTGGTCGTGGCGTACGCCGGCAGCCCTGCCTGCGCAAGCGCCTTGGACTGCCGGGCCGGGTCGTCCGGGCCGATGGTCCGCAGCGCGTCCAGGTACTTCTGGAAGGTGTCCTGGGCGACGACTCGCACCTCGAAGTTCATCTGCGAGTGGTAGGTGCCGCACAGCTCGGCACACCTGCCGACGAAGCTGCCCGTCGAGGTCGGGGTGATCTCGAACTGGTTGTCGCGCGCGGTGGACGTCGTGCCGTACGGGATGACGTCCCGCTTGAAGAGGAACTCGGGCACCCAGAACGAGTGGATGACGTCCTCGGAGTGCTCGACGAAGCGGACCTTCTTGTCGACCGGGATGACGAGCACCGGTATCTCGTTGTCTGAGCCGACCGTCGACAGGTAGAGCGGCGAGTTCGCAGTACTGGTCGGCTGACCCGGCGCCTTGCACGAGTACGACTGGTTGCTCGAGGCTTCGTCGCAACCGACCTGGCCCTGGCTGCCGGACTGCTTGTCCGCGGCGGTGCCCGCCTGGTTGGCGAGGTCGGTGCGACCCGGATACACCGTCTGCACCAGGCCCCCCGCGGCATCGCGTGCGCCGTGGTACTCGAACTGCCAGTTCCACTTGAACGCATCGACCTGCACGACGACGTCGGGGTTCGCGCTCAGCGTGTCGACGTAGTTCTCGACGACGACGGTGCGCCAGAACAATCCGGCGATGATCAGGAAGGGGAAGATCGAGTACGCGATCTCGAGCGGCAGGTTGTACTTCGTCTGTCGCGGCAGGTCGTCGCTGCGTTTGCGGTACCGGACGCAGCACCAGAAGATCAGGCCCCACACTATGACGCCGACGATCAGAGCGGTGACCCCGGACCAGGTCCAGAGCACCCGCATCTTCTCGCCCTGCCGGGTGACGCCGGTGGGCCAGCCGAAGCGGAGATTGCGCTCGACGTCGTGAGCCGAACACCCCGTCAGAACCAGTGCGAGTGCACCGACCAGGAGGGCGAGCCGGCCGCTGCGGGTCCATCGACTACGACGCACCTGTAACCCCTCTTCGGACTCGTCCTGGAACCTTCCGAAGCCTACTGGACCTCATAGCCCTTCCCCTGGCGGGGTGCGGCCGAACAGCAGTGGTTACGGTTCCCGGATGGGCGCGCATCTGGACGCCGCATCGGGGGTCGCACTGCACCCGATCGCGCGCGAGGCCATGCTCGCCGCGTACGACGACGGCTGGGCTGATCCGGACCGGCTCTACGGCTCCGCCCGCAGGGCGCGCGTCCTGCTGGACGCGGCCCGCTCTGCCGTCGCCGAGGTCATCGGGGCGCGGCCCGATGAGGTCAGCTTCGCGGCGAACGGGACGCAGGCACTGCACGCCGCCGTCCTCGGCACCGTGGCCGGCAACCGCGGCAGCGCAGCGCACCTGGTGCACAGCACGGTCGAGCACTCGGCGGTTCTGCACGCAGCGCAGGCGCACGCCGCCTCCGGCGGTGCCGTGTCCGCTGTCGGGGTCGACGCCCTCGCGCGGGTGGACGTCGAGGCGTTCGCCGCCGCGGTCGCGGCCGCGGCCGGGCCGGCGGTGGCCGCCCTGCAGGCCGCGAACCACGAGGTCGGCACCCGGCAGCCGTTGGATGCCGCGGCCGCGGCGATGCCCGGCGTGCCGCTGGTCGTCGACGCCACCCAGACGCTCGCCCATGACGCCGTGCCCGGACCCTGGTCCGTGCTGGCGGCGGACGCGCGGACCTGGGGCGGTCCCACAGTGGGCGTGCTCGCCGTGCGGACGGGCACCCGGTGGCGCTCGCCGTACCCCGCCGACGACCGCGAGGCGGGCCGCATCCCCGGGGTGCCGAACCTGCCGGCGATCGTCGGCGCCGCCGCAGCCCTGCGCGCGGTCGAGGTCGGGCGCGATGTCGAGGCGGTGCGCTGCGCGCAGCTCGTCGACCGCATCCGGGCCGAGGTGCAGCGGACGGTGCCCGACGTCGAGGTGCTCGGCGACCCCGTCGACCGGCTCCCCCACCTGGTGACGTTCTCCTGCCTCTACGTCGATGGCGAGGCTCTGCTCGGCGCACTCGACCGGCGCGGATTCGCTGTGTCGTCAGGGTCGTCGTGCACATCCTCGACGCTCGAGCCGTCGCACGTCCTCGTCGCGATGGGTGCCCTCACCTCGGGGAACATCCGGGTCTCTCTGCATCACGGCGTGGGCTCCGCGGACGTCGACGAGTTCCTCACCGTGCTGCCCGGGGCGGTCGCGGAGGTACGTGCGCGGCTCGGTGCGGACGGGCTGTGATCACCCTCGACTGCCGGGGCCGTCGCTGCCCATTGCCGATCCTCGAGCTGGCGCGGCACATCGCCGACGTGGACGTCGGCGACACCGTCGTCGTCGAAGCCGACGACCCGGCCGCCCGTCCGGACGTGCAGGCGTGGTGCCGGATGCGCGGTCACACGTACGTCGGAGAGGCGCCCGCGCCGGACGGCACGCCCGGTTTCACCGTCCGCCGCGAGCATTGAGCACCCGCCCGGGATACTGAACGGGTGTGCGGACTGATCGGATTCCTGTCGGCTGACGGCAATGCTGGCGCGCTGGCCGCCGGGATCCACGGATCCCTGCGCGACATGCGCCACCGCGGCCCGGACGAGGGCGGCGTGTGGACCGACGACGACGTGGCGATCGGCTTCCGCCGGCTGTCGATCATCGACATCGATCATTCGCACCAGCCGCTGCCGTGGCTGGGCGGCCGCTACCACCTCATCTTCAACGGCGAGATCTACAACTATCTCGAGTTGCGGGAGCGGCTGGCCAGGGACTTCGGCGCGACGTTCGAGACCGACGGTGACAGCGAGGCGATCGTCGCCGGCTACCACTACCTCGGCGAGAAGGTCGTGCGCGAACTGCGCGGCATGTTCGCCTTCCTGATCTGGGACGCCCAGGAGAGGGTTCTCTTCGGCGCGCGCGACTGGTTCGGCATCAAGCCTCTGTTCACCTACACCGACGAGCGCGGCTCGTTCTTCGCGAGCGAGAAGAAGGCGCTGCTCGATGTCGCCGGGCCGGAGGTGCACACCGACCTGGACGAGACGGCGCTGCAACACTACCTCAGCCTGCAGTACGTCCCCGAACCCGCGTCGATGCATCGCGCGATCCGCCGCGTCGAATCCGGCACGTACTTCACCCTGCGGCCCGGCGAAGGCGTGCGCACCCGGCGTTACTTCCATCCGGACTTCGCGATCAAGCCGGTGCCCGAGCCGGAGAAGCTCTACCGGCAGATCGCCGAGGCTCTCGAGGACTCGGTCGAGAAACACATGCGCGCCGACGTTACGGTCGGGTCTTTCCTCTCCGGCGGTATCGACTCCACGGCGGTGGCTGCCCTCGCCAAACGGCACAACCCCAACCTGCTGACCTTCACCGCCGGCTTCGAGCGCACCGGCTACAGCGAGGTCGACGTCGCGGCCGAGTCAGCAGCGGCGATCGGCGTCGAGCACATCGTCAAGGTCGTCAGCGCCGAGGAGATGATGCAGTCGCTGCCGCTCATCGTCTGGTACCTCGACGACCCGGTCGCCGACCCCGCGCTCGTCCCCCTCTATTTCATCGCGCGCGAGGCGCGCAAGCACGTCAAGGTCGTGCTGTCGGGCGAGGGTGCCGACGAGCTATTCGGCGGTTACACGATCTACCGCGAGCCGATCTCGCTGCGTGGCTTCGAGCGCCTGCCCCGCGGGGTGCGCCGCGGCCTGGGCGCCCTCTCGGCGCGCATCCCCGAGGGCACTCGCGGCAAGGACCTGCTGCGCCGCGGTGCGATCGGCATCGAGGAGCGCTATTACGGCAACGCGCGGATCTTCCGGCCCGACGAGATGGACCTGTACAAGAAGTTCGACCCGTCGGTGTCCTACATGGACGTCACCGGGCCGCTCTACGACGCGACGGCGCACCTCGACGGCTCGACCCGCATGCAGTACGTCGACCTGTTCACCTGGCTGCGGGGCGACATCCTCGTCAAGGCGGACAAGATGACGATGGCCAACTCGCTCGAGTTGCGCGTGCCGTTCCTGGACACCGAGGTGTTCGCGGTCGGGTCCTCGATCCCCACCGACCAGAAGATCACCAAGGAGACCACGAAGTACGCGCTGCGGCGCGCGCTCGCCGAGATCGTGCCACCGCACGTGCTCGAGCGGGCGAAGCTCGGGTTCCCGGTGCCGATCCGGCACTGGCTCAAAGACGTCATGTACGACTGGGCCCGCGGCATCATCACCGAGTCACAGACCGAGCACCTGATCGACCGCGCCGCGGCCTTGCGACTGCTCGACGAGCACCGCGACGGCCCGCACGACTACTCGCGCAAGATCTGGACACTGCTGGTCTTCATGACCTGGCACGGCATCTTCGTCGAGGAGCGGATCCACCCGGACGTGCCCGAACCCGTCTACCCCGTCCGCCTCTAGGACGCCCGACGGTCGGCCCGGGTGGGGCCGGACGACCGGCGCTCAGGCAGCAAGGTGCGGCAGCACCTCGGCGGCGCACTGGTCCCCGTACGACTCGGCGAGCCGCTCGCCGAACTCGATCGGCTTGACCGTGTATTCCTGGGTGCCGACGGTCTCGAGCACAAGCGTGGCGAGCAGGCTGCCCACCTGCGCCGATCGCTCCCACGACAGCCCCCAGCCGCGCGCCGTCAGCAGCCCGGCGCGGAAGGCGTCACCGACACCGGTGGGGTCGGCCTTGCCGCGCTCCTTCGCCACTGGGACGTGCACCGGCTCGAGCTCGCGCCCGGCGATCTGCACACCCTTCGAGCCCAGCGTCGTGATGCGGACGTCGACGAGCTCGAGCACCTGCGCCTCGGACAGGCCGGTCTTCGACTCAAGCAGCTGCTTCTCGTAGTCGTTGGTGAACAGCAGCTCGGCGCCCTCGATAAGGGCGCGCAACTCCGCTCCGTCCATGCGAGCGATCTGCTGCGACGGGTCGGCCACGAAGCGGTAGCCGCGCTCGCGGCATTCGGCGCTGTGCTGCACCATCGCGGCCGGGTCGTAGGCGCTGATCACGGCCAGGTCGGCACCGGTGGCGTCCCACGCGTGCTTGAGCTCGATCTGGCGCGCCTCACCCATTGCCCCTGCGTAGAACGACCCGATCTGACACATGTCCTGGTCGGTCGTGCAGACGAAACGGGCCGTGTGGTGCACCGGCGAGACGTGGACGAACCGGCAGTCGACGTTGTGCCGCTCGAGCCAGCCGCGGTAGTCGTCGAAGTCGTCACCGACTGCGCCTATGAGCACCGGGAACCCACCCAGCTGAGCCATGCCGTAACAGATGTTCGGGGCGACGCCTCCGCGACGGACGACGAGCTCGTCGACCAGGAACGACAGCGAGACCTTGTGCAGGTGCTCGGCGAGCAGCTGTTCGCTGAACTTGCCGGGGAAATGCATCAGGTGGTCGGTGGCGATGGAGCCGGCGACGAGGACTGGCATGGCGGGCACGCTACCTAACACGAGCGGTTGTGGCCTGCCGGGACGGCGTGAGGATGCCGGGCCCGGTCATGTCCGGGTTCACGAACAACGGCCGGGCCGCGCGTCGCAGGACGCGGGCCCGGCCGTCGGGACGAAGGAGTTGCTCAGCCGCAGAACGAGTTGCCGCACGCGCAGCCGCCCGAAGCATTGGGATTGTCGATCGTGAAGCCCTGCTGCTCGATGGTGTCGGTGAAGTCGATGGTGGCGCCACCGAGATGCGGCGCGCTCATGCGGTCGACGACCAGCGGCACGCCGCTGACGTCGAGTTCGTTGTCGCCGTCGAGGCTGCGCTCGTCGAAGAACAGCTGGTACTGCAGACCGGAGCAGCCACCCGGCTGTACGGCGACACGCAGGCGGAGATCGTCGCGGCCCTCTTGATTGAGCAGGTCGCGCACCTTGGTGGCAGCGGTGGCCGTGAGCGAGAGGGTGCCGGTAGGCGCCACGGCCGGCGCCGCGGTGAGCTCGATCGAGGTGCTGTCGGTGGCGGTCATGCTGCTCCCTGAGGTGGTCGGACGGTCTGCGGGCCTTCGGCACGGCACACCCTGTAGCACCAGGGCGAACCGGACATCGGTCGCTGCTGTTCCATGGTAACCGCCACAGCGGCGGGACGCAGGTACGGACGCACTCCGCGGCTAGGCTTCCGGTGTGACGTTCACCGAGCCGGCGCCCACCGCGCTGGCGCTCCTGCTGCTGGGCCAGGGCTCCGATCCTGCCTCGGAGCGCGGCGTCGACTGCCCGGGCGAGCTGCCCCCGTCGTCCGACCCCGAGCTCGTGGCCCGGGCCCGAGCAGCCAAGGAGACCCTCGGCGAGCGGGTGTTCGTCCTGGGCCACCACTACCAGCGCGACGAGGTCATCCAGTTCGCCGACGTCACCGGCGACTCATTCAAGCTCGCCCGGGAGGCGGCGGCCCGTCCGGCCGCCGAGTACATCGTCTTCTGCGGCGTGCATTTCATGGCTGAGTCGGCCGACATCCTCACCTCACCGGCGCAGCAGGTCATCCTTCCCGACCTCGCGGCCGGCTGCTCGATGGCCGACATGGCCACCGGCCAGCAGGTGGTCGAGGCGTGGGACGTACTCGTCGACGCCGGCGTCGCCGATGTGACCGTGCCGGTCACGTACATGAACTCCTCCGCCGCGATCAAGGGATTCACCGGCGAGCACGGCGGCACGGTGTGCACGTCGTCGAACGCCGAGCGCGCGCTGCGCTGGTCGTTCGAGCGCGGCGAGAAGGTCCTGTTCCTGCCCGACCAGCACCTGGGCCGCAACACCGCCGTCCTGCAGCTCGGCATCCCGCTCGACGAGTGCGTGCTGTTCGACCCCCACAAGCCGGGCGGCGGCCTGACACCGCAGCAACTGCGCGATGCCCGGATCGTCCTGTGGCGAGGGCACTGCTCCGTGCACGGACGGTTCACGGCCGAGAACGTCGCTGACGTGCGCGCGCGCATTCCGGGCGTCAATGTCCTGGTACACCCGGAGTGCCGGCACGAGGTCGTTCTCGCCAGCGACCTGGTCGGCTCGACGGAGTACATCATCAGGACGATCGAGGCCGCCGAGCCCGGCAGCGCATGGGCGATCGGCACCGAGTTGAATTTGGTCCGCCGCCTGGCCGACGCCCACCCCGACAAGCGAATCGTGTTCCTCGAGAAGACCGTCTGTTACTGCTCGACCATGAACCGCATCGACCTGCCGCACCTGGTGCGCTCACTCGAGTCCCTCGCCCGCGGCAACGTTGTCAACCGCATCACCGTCGAGCCGACCGTCGCGGCGAACGCCCGGCTCGCACTCGACCGGATGCTCGCCCTGCCCTAGGCGCGCTGAGGCGCGGGCGACGGCGCGGGCGTCCGGCATTACCCTCGATGTCGTGAAGCTGCTTCCGCGACGCAACCCCGAGCCGGTTGCCGGCGAGCCCGCCGACGACTCCGCGCCGGCCTCGGCAGGCAAGGGCCGGCCGACACCCAAGCGCCGCGAATCGACGGTACAGCGGGGGCCGGTGACACCGCCCAAGACCCGCAAGGAGGCCGTCGCGCGCCAGCGCGAGCAGACCAAGGCGGCCAAGGCTGCCCGGGCGGCGGGGCGTTCGGGCACGGCTGGCGCCCCCGTGACCGCCCAGCAGCGCCGTCAGGCGCTGCGTTCGGGCGATCCGGCGTTGCTCCCCCGGCGTGACCAGGGCCGAACCCGCAAGCTCGCCCGCGACTACGTCGACTCGCACCGCATGCTGAGCAACTTCCTGCTGGTGCTCTTCCCGATCATGATCGTCAGCTATCTCATCCCCGGGCTGCAGTTCATCGTTCTCGCCGCGCTCGTCATCCTGATCGTCGAGTGGAACCTCGCCGGCCGTCGCATCCGAAAGCTGGCGATCGAACGGTTCGGGGCGGCTGAAGGCGGCGCCTTCTCGATCGGCTTCTACGCGGGCAGCCGCGCCTACCTGCCCCGGCGCTGGCGCATGCCTGCCCCGCAGGTCTCGCACGGCGACGAGATCTGAGGCTCGCGACCGGCTCCGCGACCTACCCGGCCGCGACCTACTCGGCCGCGAGCGACATCGGCCCGTAGACCACGCGATCGTCGTCCAGCAGGGTCACGCGTGCCACGCCGTTGTCGGCGAGGTCGCGCCAGTTCTCGCCCAGCCAGCTCTCGGCATCGGACTGGTTGGGGTGCGTCGGCGACGGTACCTCCGCCAGCACGCCGCCGTCGGCCGCCTCCATCCGCCAGATCCAGCCCATGCCCGCTCCCGTCGCCCGGTGACTGCGGTGCCGACCCTACTTGCAGAGGATCCGCGCGCCGGGCTGGGCATACTGGCCTCCGACCCCCGACGGATAGGCGGCCCGCGTGAACGTGCTCGTCGACCTCGGCGCTGACGTCGAGTGGCCGGACAACGACGCGTCCGATCAGGTCCGCGCCGCGCTCTCGGGCGACACCCGGCTCGGCAGCCTCGGCCCGCTCGTCGAATGGGCCGCGGCCGTGCAGGCCGCCTGCCCGCCGCGACCGTTCACGCGAACGCGGGTGGTGCGCCTGTTCGACCCCGGGTCGAGGCCTGGTAATCCCGCGACCTCCGGCGACACCGACCCGCGCGACGTCGAGTGCCCACCCGCCGTCGGGACCGAGGCGACGGCCGAGGCGATCCGCGCCGGCGCGCGACTGGCCGACGACGAGATCGACCGTGGGGCGGACCTGCTCGTCCTCGCCACGCGCGGCGAACCCACCGCCGCCGCCGTGCTCGTCGCGGTGCTCACGAACACCGAGCCGGTCAAGGTGCTTCCCCGCGGCGCCGGGATCTCACCCGAACGTTGGGTGGCGGACGCGATCGCGGTCCGCGACGGCCGTCGGCGCCTGTTCCCGCTGCGCGCCGAGCCCTTCGAGGTACTCGTCGGTCTCGGTGCCGGCACGCTCGCCACTGCCACCGGCGTGCTGATGCGGGCCGCCGCGCGACGGACGCCGGTGCTCGTCGACGGGCTCGCCGCTGCGGCCGCGGCGCTCGTCGGCTTCGAGGTGCAGCCGCGGTCGGCCCGGTGGTGGCGCCTCGCCGATCTCAGCGGACACCCCGCGCACGAGCTCGCGGCGACCGCGCTCGGGCAGCGGCCGGTCCTGCCGCTGGGAACGTCCCTCGACGACGCCACCGCGGGGCTGCTCGCAGCCGCGGTCGTCCAGGCGGCGACGGTCGTGTTCCCGGAGTGTCTGCGGCCGACCACAATGGTCGGCCCAAGCCCCGTCGAGCGACAGGAACCGTCGTGACCGATCCGCCGCCGGAGGCAGCACCCCAACCGGGTACCCCGGTGCTGTCGGACACCCGGCGCGACGCCATCGAGGCGGTCACGTGGGGGGTGCGCGTCGCCGCCGCCTGGACGTGGCGGCTGCTCCTTATCGGGCTCGGTGTGTATGTCCTGGGCAGGATCTTCCAGCGCATCGAACTTGTCGCGTTCTCGTTCGTGCTGGCGCTGTTCCTCACGGCGGTCCTGCACCCCATCGAGAAGCGGCTGCGGCAGTGGCTGCCGGGGCCGAAGTCGCTGCCCGCCGCGCTCGCGCTGCTGGTCGGGGTCGCCGCGCTCGCCGGCATCGGGTGGTTCGTCAGCTGGCAGATCAGCACGCATTCCGGTGAGCTCGCCAACCAGTTGACCCAGTTCGTCGACAAGACGCGCAACTGGCTGCGCACCGGGCCGTTGCATCTGAAGTCCACCGATCTGGACAAGATCAGCACCCAGATCACCAACGCGATCAAGAACAACCAGGGACAGTTGATCAGCGGCGCGATCCAGACCGTGCGCACCGTGGTCGAAGCCCTCGGCGCGCTGCTGCTCATCTTGCTGTCGACGTTCTTCCTGCTTCGCGACGGGGCGCAGGTCTGGGGCTGGGTGCTGGGGCTGTTCCCCGCACGCGCGCGCCGTCGTGTGGACGTCGCCGGCCGGGTCGGTTGGAAGACCTTCGGCGGCTACATGCGCGGCCAGTTGATCATCGCCTTGTTCCACGGCGTCTCGGTCACGATCCTGTTGGTCATCCTGCGGGTGCCGCTCGCGGCGGCGCTGGGTGTGCTCATCTTCCTGGGCTCGTTCATCCCGCTCATCGGCCTCACGGTCACCGGCGCGCTGGCGGTCGCCATCGCGCTGCTCGAGCACGGGATCACCGCCGGCATCGTCGTCGCCATCTCGATCGTCGTGTTGTTCCAGCTCGAAGCGCATCTGCTGCAGCCGATCATCATGAGCCGCAGCGTCGAGTTGCACCCCCTCGCCATCGCGCTCGTCGTGGTGACCGGAACGATCCTCGCCGGAATTCCCGGCGCGCTCATCGCGGTCCCGCTGGTCGCGTTCATCAACACGACGACCCATGCTCTTCGCGCACCGCTGCCCGATGGCGCACTGCCGTCCGACCGACAGGACCAGATCGTCGAGAACGACGCTGGGGAGGCGAACGCGCCGCCGGACGCGACGCCGGGCGGCACGCGGACCTAGCGCACGTGCGAGGGCACGAACGGGGGGCGCACGACTCGCACGCTGCTGCGCCTGCCGCGCACGTCGATGGCGATCTCGTCGCCCGCATTGACGCCGGCGGCGGTGTCGAGCAGCGCCAGCCCGATGCCCCTCTTCAGTGTCGGAGCGAACGTCCCGCTCGTGACCTCTCCGATCGGCTGACCGGCGGCGTCGAGCACCGTCATGTGTGGACGCGGGATGCCCCGGTCGAGGGCCTCGAGACCCCACAACGTGCGACGCGGGCCGTTCTCCTTCTCCGCAACCAGGGCCTCCCGGCCCCAGAAGGCGGGCTTCTTCCAGCCGACCGCCCAACCCGAGCGGGCCTGCACAGGAGAGATGTCGAGGGAGAGGTCCTGGCCGTGCAGCGGGTAACCCATCTCGGTGCGCAGGGTGTCCCGGGCGCCGAGCCCGGCCGGCATCCCGCCGAACTCATCGACGACCTCGACAAGGGCGTCCCACAGCGCCGGCGCGTCGTCCCAGGCGGGAAGCAGTTCATAGCCGTGCTCGCCGGTGTAACCGGTGCGGCAGATCCGAACCGGTCGCCCCTCATAGTCGGCGTCCGCCCACGCCATGTAGTCCTGCTGCGCGGGCAGCCCGAGGCGGCCGAGCACGTCGGCGGACCGCGGGCCCTGCACGGCCAGCACGGCGAACCGGTCGTGCTGACCGATCACCTCGATCCCGTCCGGTGCCGCCGCCGTGAGCCGGCGGACCACCTCCGCGGTGTTGGCAGCGTTCGGCACGAGGAACACCTCCTCGTCGCTGACCAGATAGGCGATCAGATCGTCGACGACGCCGCCGCTCGAGTTGCAGCACAAGGTGTACTGGGCCTGTCCCGCGGCGATGCGCCCAAGATCGTTGGTCAGGCACCGGTCGACGAACTCGCGCGCGGCGGGGCCTCGTACGGTCGCCTTCCCCAGGTGGGATACGTCGAACACCCCCACCGCGTCGCGGACGGCCGCGTGCTCCTTCAACACCCCACCACCGCTGCTCGCGTACTCGATGGGCATCTCCCAGCCACCGAAGTCCGCCAGCTTCGCGCCGCGTTCGACGTGGCGGTCGTACAGAGGTGAACGCAGCAGTCCGGGCATGCGCGACAACCTACCGAGGCCGCGCGGACCCGTCCGCTCGCCGCGGCCGCTCTGGCACCTACCATCGCGACCATGCCCGCCGGTGCCGCACCTTCGCCTGCCGTCTCGTTCGTCGACCCCGCCGACCCCGTGGCGGCCGATGCGGTCGTCGTCGGGGTGCGCCCGGGCTCGGGGCGCCGCCGGTTTGCGAACGGGGGCGCAGCGATCGACGCCGCCTTCGGCGGGCGGCTCGCAGCTGCGCTCGACGCGCTGGGAGCGAAGGGCAAGGCGGGCGAGGTTCTGCGCATCCCCACTCTCGGGTTGGCTCCGTTCCCGCTGATCGTCACCACCGGCCTCGGAGCCGATGACAGCGCCGAGTCGATCCGCCGGGCGGTCGGTGCTGCGATCCGATCAGTCGGCGAGGCGCGGACCGTGCACGTCGCCATCGAGGGCGCGATCGGCGCCGTGACCGACGGCGTGCTTCTCGGCAACTACGCGTTCACTGCGTACAAGTCGTTCCCGGCCAAGCGGACCCTGCGCCGCGTGACCGTCCCGGCGATGGCCGACGCGAGCGGCCGGGCCGAACTCAGGCGGTCCCGCGTGCTGGGCGAGGCGGTCAATGTCACGAGAGATCTCGTCAACACCCCACCCAACGACCTCTACCCGGAGACGTTCGCCGCGCGCGTCTCCGACCTCGCCGCGACGCAGCGGCTCGATGTCGAGGTGCTGGGCCCGCGCGAGTTGGCACGAGGTGGTTTCGGCGGCATCGTGGCGGTCGGCAGCGGGTCCGCGCGGCCGCCGCGGCTGGTCCGTGTGACCTACCGGCCGGCGCGCCCGGTTGCCCGCGTGGCGCTCGTGGGCAAGGGCGTCACCTTCGACTCCGGCGGTCTGAACCTCAAGACAGCGCACCTCACCTGGATGAAGTCCGACATGGGTGGCGGGGCGGCCGTTGTCGCGAGCACCGTCGCGGCCGCGGCGCTGCGGCTGCCGGTCGAGGTCACGGCCACGGTGCCGATGGTCGAGAACATGCCGTCGGGCTCGGCGTACCGGCCCTCTGACATCCTCACGATGCGCAACGGCAAGACGGTCGAGGTTGCCGACACCGACGCCGAAGGGCGGCTCATCCTGGGCGACGCCATCAGCCGGGCCCTCGAGGACGAGCCCGATCGGCTGATCGAGGCCTCCACCCTCACCGGCGGCCAGCTCGTCGCGCTGGGAACTCGGGTCATCGGCGCGATGGGCGAACCGGCGTTCCGCGACCTCGTCGCCGAGACCGGGACAGCCGCGGGCGAGTCGGTCTGGGCCATGCCGCTGCCCGACGACCTGCGGCCCGGCCTGGACTCGCCGGTCGCTGACCTCAGCAACCTGCCCGAGGACCGGTGGGGTTCGATGCTGGTGGCCGGGATGTTCCTGAAGGAATTCATGTCGGACGACGTGCCGTGGGTGCACCTCGACATCGCCGGCCCGGCCTGGAACATGGGCGGCCCGCGCGACTACACCCCGAAGGGCGGCACCGGCGCGGCGGTGCGGACGATCGTTGCCACGCTGGGCAGGCTGGCGCAGCGCGAGGCCTAGCCGGCGGTGCCCGCGGCGGCGTCGGGCTCGTCGCTCGCCGTCCGGGCCATCTCGACCGCGCGCTCCCAGCGCAGTCGCAGCCGCCGGTACGCGCGGGCTCGTACCCGCTCGGCGTTCACCGCCACCCAGCCGCAGATGATCGCCAGGGGGATCTCGGCGAAGACCGCCGAGAACACCGCGAACATCAGCTGCGTGCCGGGCCGCGTCGTCACGACGTCGAACCAGGCGTCGATCACGAGCATCGTGGCCGCCACCGCCGCGACCAGTTCGGTGGCGGGCTTGCGTCTCAGCGCGCAATAGGCGAGGAACGCGAGCACCAGGCACATCATGCAGTCGAAGCCGACCCAGGCGACGTCGTAGTCGTCCGTGCGCTGGTCGGCCGGCAGGGTCAGCGCCAGGTAGACGATCCAGGGGATGATGCCGAGGAAGCAGGACAGCGCGAGCGGCGCGAGCCAGCGCGGCAGCGGCAGTTGCTGCTTGGGCGGGATGAGATTCAGCGCTGCTTGCATGGCCTCGATCGGCGACCCGGACGGCAGCTCGGCGGCGACGGGATGTCCCGGAGCGTCGGCGTGGTCGTCAGCGGCGTTCGCGCGGGCGTGACCCGCCACGGGCTGCTCGCCGGGCGCCTCATGGTCGATGGTCATGAAACCCCTCGCGGCGGCCCGGTCTCGCCGGCGGCCTTGCGCTGCGCCGTCCAGTCCCGCATCCGCTGGGGGTAGCCGACGACGGCGACGTCGTAGAGCGGGATCGAATGCTTGCCCGCGAAGCCCCGCGCCGCGTCGGGTCCCTGGACGCGGCGGCGCGTCCACTCCCCGGTACGTGCCACCAGGACCACCGTGGTCTCGGTGACAGCTGTGCGCGGCTCGAGAAACGCCTCGACACCTGCCCGCGTCCGGACGAACTCGGCGAGGTGCAGTGTGTCGGCGGAGTCGGCGGCGCGCAGCGTGCCGGGCGGTGCTTTCCTTCGCCAGAGCCTTCCCACGACAGCGGACTCCGTTCTTCGACACCCCTGGTTTCATTGCGGGACACACCCATCACGCCTCGCGCACCCACAGGCATGGTCCCACGGCCGGCTGTGTGTGACGGAGTGGAAGGATGGGAGCAAACCCTCGACGAAGCAGGAGCAGCGGTGGCCGACAACCAGTCCGACCTCGTCATCCTCGGAGGCGGCAGCGGCGGGTATGCCGCAGCCCTCCGGGCCGCGGAGCTGGGCAGGTCCGTGGTCCTCATCGAGAAGGACAAGGTCGGGGGCACCTGCCTGCACCGGGGCTGCATCCCGACCAAGGCCCTCCTGCACGCCGGCGAGATCGCCGATGCCGCCCGCGAGAGCGCGCAGTTCGGGGTCAACGCCAGCTTCGAGGGCATCGACATGGCGGGCGTCCACAAGTACAAGGACGGCGTCGTCAGCAAGAACCACAAGGGGCTCGTCGGCTTGGTGAAGAGCCGCGGGATCGAGATCGTCGAGGGTGAGGGGCGGCTGACCGGCCCACACACCGTCACGGTCAACGGGGACACGTACACCGGCAGCAACCTTGTCCTTGCCACCGGTTCCTACTCCCGCACCCTTCCGGGCCTCGAACTGGACGGCCGCCGGGTCATCGCCAGCGAGCACGCCCTGCAGCTCGAGCACGTGCCCGCCTCGGCGATCGTCCTCGGCGGCGGCGTCATCGGAGTCGAGTTCGCGAGCGCCTGGAAGTCGTTCGGCGCCGAGGTGACGATCGTCGAAGCCCTGCCGCACCTCGTTCCGCTCGAGGACGAGGCGAACTCCAAGTTGCTCGAGCGCGCCTTCCGGCGCCGCAATATCGGCTTCAAGGTGAGCGCGCGCTTCGAACGCGTCGAGCACACCGACACCGGAGTGCGGGTCTTCCTCGAAGGCGGCGAGAGCCTCGAGGCCGAGCTGCTGCTCGTCGCGGTCGGGCGCGGCCCGACGTCGGCGAACCTCGGCTACGAGGACCAGGGCATCGCCATGGAACGCGGGTTCGTCACCGTGGACGACTACTGCCGGACATCCGTCGAGGGCGTGTACGCGGTCGGCGATCTGATCCCGACCTTGCAGTTGGCCCACGCGGGGTTCGCCGAAGGCATCCTGGTTGCCGAGCACATCGCAGGCCTGCCGGTCGCGCCGATCGACTACGCGGGCGTCCCGCGCATCACCTACTCCTCCCCCGAGGTCGCCTCGGTCGGGCTCACCGAGCCGCAGGCCGTCGCCAAGTACGGCGCCGACCGCGTCAAGACGCTGACCTACGACCTGTCCGGCAACGGCCGCAGCGCGATTCTCAACACCAAGGGGGCCGTCAAGCTGGTCGCCGAGGTCGACGGCCCCGTGCTCGGCGTGCACATCGTGGGTGACCGCGTCGGCGAGCTGATCGCCGAGGCGCAGCTGATCTACAACTGGGAGGCGCTGCCCGGCGAGGTCGCGGCGCTGATCCACCCGCACCCCACCCAGTCCGAGGCGATCGGCGAGGCGCACCTGGCGCTGGCCGGCAAGCCGCTGCACGTGCACGACTGACGTTTCCGCCATCCCCCACTGAAGGAGTCGTTGGACCATGCCGGTCTCCGTGACCATGCCCCGCCTCGGTGAGAGTGTCACCGAAGGAACCGTGACCCGCTGGCTCAAGAGCGAGGGCGATCACGTCGAGGCCGACGAACCGCTGCTCGAGGTGTCGACCGACAAGGTCGACACCGAGGTGCCGTCACCCGCGAGCGGCACGGTGCTGTCGATCAAGGTCCAGGAGGACGAGACGGTCGACATCGGCGTCGAGCTCGCCGTCATCGGCGATGCCGGCGAGGGTGCGGCCGACACGGCAGCTGAGCAGCAGCCGGCCGCGGAACCGGCCCCGGTGCAGGCCGCCGAGCAGGTCGCGCCCGAGCAGACCCGGGCGCCGGCCCCTGCACCCGCCGCCGCGCAGGGCGGGCAGACGGCGGCTGCCGCCACCGCCGACGCGCACCAAGCCCTACCCGCAGCACCGATCCCCGCGCCCGAACCCGCACCGACGTCCGCCCCACCGGCAGCAGCGCCCGCAGCCACCACGAGTGAGGACGACGACGAGGTGGCCGGCGCCTATGTGACGCCCTTGGTCCGCAAGCTGGCGAGCGAGCACGGCGTCGACCTGTCGAGCATCCACGGCACCGGCGTCGGCGGACGGATCCGCAAGTCCGACGTGCTGTCCGCAGCCAGCGCCGCACCGCCGGCCCAGGCCGCGCCTGCGGCGGCTCCCGCACCGGCCGCGGCCCCCGCCCCCGCGCCCGCTCGTGCCGCCCAGCACGCCGCTCCGGCTGCGGCCGCTGCTCCCGCCGCTCCCGAGGCGCGCACTGCTTCCCCTGCGGGAGCCGCTGCCGCCGCGACCCAGCGGGGTCGCGTCGAGCCGCTGTCGCGCATGCGCCAGTTGATCGCAGCGCGGATGGTCGAGTCATTGCAGACGTCCGCACAGCTCACGACCGTCGTCGAGGTTGACATCACCCGGATCGCCCGGCTTCGCGACCAGGCCAAGCGCGACTTCGAGGCCCGCGAGGGCGTGAAGCTGAGCTTCCTGCCGTTCTTCGCCGTCGCCGCCATCGAGGCGCTGAAGGCACACCCCGTCGTCAACTCCTCCATCGACCTGGAGGCCAAGACGGTCACCTACCACGACGCCGAGCACCTCGGCATCGCCGTCGACACCGAGCGCGGGCTGCTCGTTCCGGTCATCCACGACGCCGGTGATCTCAACCTGGGTGGCCTGGCCCGCAAGATCGCCGACCTCGCCGAGCGCACCCGCAGCAACCGCATCGGCCCGGACGAGCTCGGCGGCGGCACCTTCACGATCACGAACACGGGCAGCCGCGGCGCTCTGTTCGACACACCGATCATCAATCAGCCGCAGGTCGCGATCCTCGGCACCGGAGCCGTCGTCAAGCGGCCCGTGGTCGTCACCGACGACAACCTCGGCGAGACGATCGCCGTGCGCTCGATGGTGTACCTCGCGCTGTCCTATGACCACCGAATCGTCGACGGTGCCGACGCCGCTCGCTTCCTCGCGACGATGAAGCAGCGGCTCGAGGCCGGGGCGTTCGAGCGCGCGCTCGGGCTCTCGTCGTAACGCCATGCGGGTCGTCCTGGCCGGCGCTTCCGGGCTGATCGGGAGGGCGCTGACGCAGTCGCTGCGCTCGGACGGTCATGCCGTGCTCGCTCTGGTGCGCCGCGCACCGTCCGGGCCGGACGAGGCGCGGTGGCGTCCCGAGGCGGGTCAGCTCGACGCGGAGACACTCACCGGCGCCGACGCCGTCGTGTGCCTCTCGGGCGCGGGCGTGGGCGACCATCGCTGGACCGATTCGTACAAGGACACGCTGCTGCGCAGCCGGATCGACACCGTGGGGACACTCGCCCGCACCCTCGCCAAGGTGGACGGACGCACCACCTTCGTCTCCGCGTCGGCAGTGGGTTACTACGGCGATACCGGCGATCGGGAGGTCGACGAGCGGTCCGGTCCCGGCCGGGGCTTCCTCGCCGATCTCTGCGTCCGGTGGGAGGCCGCGACGCAGCCCGCCGAGCTGGCGGGCCTCCGCGTGGCCCACCTGCGCTCCGGGCTGGTGCTCGAACGCAGCGGCGGGCTGCTCGGCCGGTTGCGGCCGATCGTGCTCGCCGGCGCCGGCGGTCGGCTCGGCACGGGCCGGCAGTTCATGCCGTGGATCTCGCTGGCCGACGAGGTGCGCGCGATCCGCTTCGTGCTCGAGAGCGAACTCACCGGACCGGTGAATCTGACCGGCCCGCATCCGGTGCGGAACGCCGAGTTCGTCACGGTCCTGGCCGGGCTGCTGCACCGGCCGGCGCTCGTCCCCGCTCCCGCCTTCGCGCTGCGCGTCACCCTGGGCGAATTCGCGTCAGAGGTCCTCGGCGGTCAGCGGGCGGTTCCGTCGAAGCTGACCGCCGCCGGATTCCGGCACGAGCACGCCGACCTCGTCACGGCGCTCACCTGGGCGCTCGCCCGGTGATGCGTCAGCCGGCGATTCCGGAGATCAGGTAGCCGGACTTACGCCACGACAGTGTGATGTGCAGCGGCGACGGCCCGGCACCCGGCGCCCTGGCGGTGGCGGCACCGTCGCAGACGAGAACCGACTGGGCAAGCGTGGCCGTCGCCGCGACAACCACGGACTCGGGCGACCTGCTGGCGACCGTCACGTCGCTGTAGGTCGTCTTCACGCCCTGCAGCCCGCATCCGGTCGGCACGAGCTTCTCGAGCAGCGTGGTGTCCTGGGTGAGCAACGCACCCGACGGGTAGACGCCGGTCAGCAGCACCTCGGAGCGGGTCGCGAACGCCCGCTCTCGCAAGGCATCGAGATCGGCCAGCACGCCGGCGGCCGTCGTCCCGTCGAGCTGCACCGGAGCGATCGTCGTGCCGCCCGACACCTGGTCGGTCACGGGCGTGCGGGTCGCGCCGGTCTCGGCCGCCGGTGCGCCGCCGCCGGTCGTCATCGTGATCGAGCCGGACGGCGTCGCTGAGCTGCCTCCCGTTGCCGCGTCCTGGCCACCGCCCACGGCGGCCCAGCCGATGCCGGTGCCGCCGATGACGACGAGTGCGACCGCGCCGGCGATCAGCCAGGGCCTGCGCCCCGCCGGCAGGCGGTCGGCAAGCGTTCGGCGCGCCGCTGGTGTGGCGGGGCGCGGCCGCGGCCCGACCATGCGGGTCAGCAGTGCGGACGAGCCGGGCGCGCCGGCGACGGCCTGGACCCTCGCGGGCGCGGCGAAGCCGCCGGAGTCGCCCGAGTCGCCCGAGTCCCCTCGCTGGGGAACGGAGCCGGCTACCTGATTCGGGACCGCCACATCGATGGTCGCGCTCGCCTTCAGGCGCCTGGGGCGCTCGACGCGGCGCCGGGCCGGTCGCGCCGCGTGCCGGCCACCACCCGTGAGGCGAGCGACCGGCGCGGATTCGGCTCCCGGCACGGCCGGCGGCAGCTCAGCGGCGACCCCCTGGGCCGGCTTCGCCACGGCCTGTTCGTCCTGATGGGCCCGCACGGCAGACGCCGCAGGTACGGCAGGCGCGGCCGGCACGGCTTGGTGCACGCTGCGCGACCGGCCGGCGGCGAGTTCGACCGCGGTCGGCTCGGCGGTGTGCCGCAGGTCGAGCGCGAACTCGGCGGCACTGCCGCGATACCCCGGCGAGAGCGACAGCCCGCGGTCGACGACGGCGGCCATCTCGTCCGGGACGTTGGCCTCGGCGAGCGCCGCTCGCACGTCGATCTTGCGGCCGCGGGCGGCGGCGGCGAGCGCCTCGTCGGCCGTGCCGCTCGGCCACACGGTGCGCCCGGTGAGCGCGCGTAACGCGGTGGCCGCCAGCATGAAGACATCCGACGGGGTGCCCGGGACCGCACCGGCGGCGACGGCCGGGTCGGTGTAGGCCGGAGTGCTGCGGACGTCCCGGACCTGGCCGGTGACGCGGGCGAGACGGGCGACGCCGAGGTCGGCCAGCAGCGGCAGGCCGCGCTCGGTGAACAGGATGTTCGCCGGCGTGACATCGCCGTGGACGACCCTCGCGGTGTGGACGTACGAGAGCGCCGCCGCGATCGGGCACAACGTCGTGACCACCTCGCCGGGCGCGAGCCTGCCGCGTCGCTCGAGCAGCTCGGCCATCGACCCGCCGCCGGCGAGATCGAGAACGAGCACGACCTCGCCGCGACCCGGCAGCACCTCGTGCAGCCGGACCAGGTGAGGGTGCTCGAGCGCGATGAGCACCGAGGCCTCGGTACGCGCCTCGCCCGCGCTTGCGGACGGACCGAGCATGATTCGCTTCAGTGCCACCGGCTCGCCGGTCGCCGTGACCCGCGCACGCCAGACCTCGCTTGAAGCCCCCTGGCCCACGAGATGTTCGACGGTGTACCCCCGCACCGTCCAGTCCGCCCCGCTCACGCGGATGAGCCTAAGGCCCGGTCCGAACTGGCCCGCGTTGTCCACAGTGAACGCGAATCAGGTGTCGACGGCCGGGCGCCGCGAGTCTGCGCGGTGGCCACGGGGTGGGCGACTCACCAGCGGTCCTGAGCAACCTCTACGACGCGGCCCGCCGGCGCAGAGTGATCGCAACCCACCTGGCACCTCGGCGGCTGTGAGTCCCTCGGGCGTGGAGGGCTGCCCAGGTGAGCCCCCGCGTAATCTGAGACGGGTGACTGAGTTGCGCACGCTCAACGCCGGGCTCGTCCCCTACGAGCAGGCCTGGCACCGGCAGCGCGAGCTGCACGCCGCCGTCGTCGCCGGAACGCAACCCGACACCGTGCTGCTCCTCGAACACCCCTCGGTCTTCACGGCCG
>JAVHVN010000121.1:0-37223 GCA_032160545.1 Pseudonocardiales bacterium
TCGACCCGGTCGGGGGGCCGTCGCCCGCGCGCCTGCCGACCAGGCCCGGGCCGGTGCTCGAGGACGGCCACCTCGCCATGATCGCCGCGGATGACCTCGACACCCGTCACGGCCGGCCAGCGCCGCGCCAGCACCTCGGAGTCGCCGACTCCCGGCATCCCCAGCGGGCAGGCCTCGATCACCTCGATCTCGTCGGAGCGGTGCCGATGCAGCCCGAGGCGCCCGCCCGGCCCCGCCGCGTAGGTGATCCGGGTCCGCCAGCCCAGCAGATCTCCGGGCAGCTCCTCGACACCCGTGAAAGTGTCACCCAGTTCGAGGTGGGCGAGCCGCCGGAACTGGTCGCGAACGACGTCGGCCTTCAAGGCACGCTGCCGCTCCCCGGTCGCGTGCTGCCAGTCGCAGCCCCCGCAGCGCCCCGGCCCTGCGTGGGGGCACGGTTGCGCCACGCGGTCCGGCGATGACTCGAGGATCTCGACGGCGTCCGCCCGCAGGAAGGACCCGTCCTTGTCCTCGGTCACGCGCGCGCGGACTCGTTCGGCAGGCAACGTATGCCGTACGAAGACGATCCGGCCGTCGTACCGCGCCAGGCAGGCGCCTCCGTGCACGGCTCCCCCGACGTCCAGGACGACCTCCGCTCCGACCAGCCGTCCGTCCCGCGTGGCCCGGCGCTCAGGCACGGCGGGACGACGCAACCGCCTCGGCGGCAGCCTCCTCGACCTCGCGTGCGACCACCCGGATCGGGCTCTCGCCCTCGGTGCGGCTCGCCGTCGAGTCGAGTTGCCAGGGCACGCTCGTCACCATCACGCCCTGCTGGAACAGCAGTCGCCCCTTGAGCCGCAGGGCCGACTGGTTGTGCAGCAGCTGCTCCCACCAGTGCCCGACGACGTACTCCGGGATGAAGACGCTGACGACGTCGCGTGGACGGTCGGCTCGGACCTGCTTGATGTAGCCGATGATCGGCCGGGTCACCTCGCGGTACGGCGACTCCAGGACGGTGAGCGGCACCGGCAGGTCGTGCCGCTCCCATTCGGCGAGCAGGAAGCGGGTCGTCTCGTCGTCCACGTTGACCGTCAGCGCGGTCAGCGTGTCGGGACGGGTCGCCTTGGCGAAGGCCAGTGCTCGAAGCGTCGGCTTGTGCACCTTGGAAACCAGCACGACGACGTGATTGCGGGCCGGCAGTACCAGCCCGATCTCCTCGGTGGACAGCTCCTGCGCCACCCGGGTGTAGTGCTTGTTGATCCCACGCATGATCGCGTACAGGATCGGCATCGCGATGAGCACCAGGTACGCGCCCTTGGTGAACTTCGTGAGGATCACGATCACGAGCACGACCCCGGCGAAGCTCGCCCCGAACGCGTTGATCGCGCGCGAGCGGACGATCCGCCGGCGCTCGGCCGGCTCACGCTCGGTGCGAAGAGCCCGGTTCCAGTGCCGCACCATGCCGGACTGGCCGAGCGTGAACGAGGTGAAGACACCGATGATGTAGAGCTGAATCAGCCTGGTGACATCAGCCTTGTACACGAAGATCAGCAGCCCGGCGACGATCGCCAGCGCCATGATCCCGTTGCTGTAGGCGAGCCGGTCGCCACGCGTGTTCAGCTGCGTGGGGAGGTTCTTGTCGCGCGCGAGGATGGCCCCGAGCAGCGGGAACCCGTTGAACGCGGTATTCGCCGCCAGCACGAGGATGAGTGCGGTCGTCGCCTGCACGAAGAAGAACCCGATGGAATGAGGGCCGCCGAACACGGCGCTCGCGACCTGGGCGATCACCGTGCGCTGCGGCGTGTGAGCGCAGTCCGGCGCGCCGATGAGTTCGCAACTGCTGGTCGTCGGCTCGGTGATGTGCACCTTCGCGATCAATGCGAGTGCAGTGATCCCGACGAACATCGACACCGCGATCGCGCCCATGGCAACGAGCGTGATCTGCGCGTTCTTCGCCTTCGGGGGTTTGAAGGCAGGGACACCGTTGGCAATCGCCTCGACGCCGGTGAGCGCGGTGCAACCGGACGAGAACGCCCGCAGGGTGAAGAACATGAGGGCCAGGAAGCTCAATGAGCCGTACCCCTGATGGACGGAGACGCCGTACTTGGCGCTCTCGGCGACCGGCGCATCACCGGCGATCATGCGGAACAGCCCCGTCCCGATCATGATGAACACGCCGGTCGCGAAGAGGTATGTCGGTGCGGCGAATGCCGTGCCGGCCTCGCGGAGGCCACGCAGGTTGATTGCCGCGAGCACGGCGACGAACACCAGTGCCATCGTCACCCGTTGGTGATGCAGGGACGGCGCCGCGGAGATGATGTTGTCGACACCCGCTGAGACCGACACTGCGACGGTCATGACGTAGTCGACCAGCAGCGCGCTGGCGACGATCACACCAGCGGACTTGCCGATGTTCTTGCTGGCCACCTCGTAGTCGCCCCCACCTGTGGGGTACGCGCGGACGAGTTGCCGGTAGGACGCGACGACGGCTGCCATCAGAACGACGACGGCCGCGGCGACCCACGGCGCCAGGTAGAGGTAGGCGGTGCCCCCCAAGGTCAGGACGAGCAGAATCTCCTGCGTCGCGTACGCCACGCTCGACAGGGCGTCGCTGGCGAAGATGGGCAGGGCCAGGCGCTTGGGCAGCGTGGAGTGCCCGACCTGCTCGGATCGGACCGGGCTGCCGATGATCAGCCGCTTGAGGATGCGGGGCAATACCGCCACGACCACGCACAATACGGCGAGCAGGCACGCCCGGCGCACCGCCCCGCTGACGCCTACCGGCGCGTGCGGTGGGATTGTGTAGCGTCCCCGCCGGGATCCTCGTCAGTGGACCCGAGCAGCTCGGAAGGAGATGTGCGCGCGGTGCACGTCGTGATCATGGGGTGTGGGCGCGTCGGCGCCGCCCTTGCGCACAGCCTGGTCCGGCTGGAGCACAGCGTGGCCATCATCGACCAGGACCGTCTCGCGTTCCGCCGCCTCGGCGAGAACTTCGGAGCGAAGCAGATCACCGGCATGGGCTTCGACCGCGAGACGCTCATCAGCGCCGACATCGAGCAGGCCGATGCCTTTGCGGCGGTCAGCAGCGGCGACAACTCCAACATCATCGCGGCACGCGTCGCCCGCGAGACCTTCGGTGTGCACCGTGTCGTCGCCCGGATCTACGACGCCAAGCGCGCCGAGGTGTACGAGCGCCTGGGGATCCCGACGGTGGCGACCGTTCCCTGGACCGCGAGCCGGCTGCTCAAGTCCGTGCTCGGCGAGGCCAGCGCCGAGGCCTGGCGCGACCCGTCCGGGAAGGTCAGCCTGTTGAGCGTCGTGCCGCACGAGGGCTGGATCGGGCACTCGCTCGCCGAGTTCGAGGCCAAGACCGGCACCCGGGTCGGCATGATCACCCGATTCGGTCTCGGTGAACTGCCGGTGGCCTCGACGCTCATCCAGTCCGGGGACTCCCTCCACGTATTCGTCTCGAATACGCTGGCCGAGACCGTCCGGGCGCTCGTCGCCGCACCGCCCGAGGGGGCCGCCCGATGAAGGTAGCCATCGCCGGGGCGGGCGCCGTAGGCCGTTCGATCGCCCGCGAGCTGGTCGCGAACGACCACGACGTGCTGCTCATCGACAAGGACCCGGGCAAGGTCGAACCGGATCGCATCCGCGGCGCGGAGTGGCTGCTCGGAGACGCGTGCGAGGTGGCGAATCTCGAGAACGCGCACCTCGAGGATTACGAGGTCGTGATCGGGGCCACCGGCGACGACAAGGTGAACCTCGTGGTCGCACTGCTCGCCAAGACGGAGTTCTCGGTGCGCCGGGTCGTCGCCCGGATCAACCACCCCGCCAACGAGTGGCTGTTCACCGAGGCCTGGGGCGTGGACGTTGCCGTGTCGACGCCGCGGGTGCTCGCGGCGCTGGTCGAAGAGGCGGTCGAGGTCGGCGACATCGTGCGGCTGTTCGGCTTACGTGAGGGCCAGGCAAATCTTGTCGAGGTGACGTTGCCCGAGCGGGCGCCGTGCGCCGGCTGTGCGGTCCGCGAGCTGCGACTGCCGAAGGACGCCGCGCTCGTCGCGATCATCCGCGGCAGCCGGGTCATCACGCCCAGCCCGGAGGAGCCGCTCGAGGCCGGCGACGAGCTGCTGTTCGTCGCGCTCCCCGAGGCCGAGGACGCCCTGCGCGCGAGCGTGCTCGGTCCCTGAGTTCAGCGCTGCGCCAGCGGGGCGCGGGCGCGCCGCACCACCCAATACCCGAACCCGACGGCGAGGATCCACAGCGGGTAGCCCATCGCAACCCGGGCGAACGCCAGCCAGCCGGTCGCGTTGTGCCGGTACAGCGTCAGCTGCACGATCCCACGCATCAGGAAGACTGCAGTGGCGACGGCGGTCGCCCAGATGTAGGCCCGCAGCAGCGGCGCTCGCCGGTACCAGGGCAGCTCGTCGGAGCCCGGTGACGGTTCGAGGAACTCCCAGAGCGCGCCGACGAGTGGCCGCCGGACGAGCATCGAGCCGGCGAACACCGCCCCGTACACGAAGCTGCTCCAGATCCCGAGTAGGAAATACCCGCGGGCCTGACCCGTGCGAGCGGCGATGAGGGCGGCGACGACGACACCGACCAGGCCGGTGACCGCCTGCTGCACCGACTGCCGCCGCGTCATCCGGTAGACAGCCAGGACGACGCCGGCGCCCACGGCGGAGTAGATGGCCGCGCGGAGGCCGGCAGTCGCATTCACCACCACGAAGACGATCGGCGGGATCGCGGTGATGACCGTGCCCGTCCATCCGCCGATGCTGTCGAGCAGCTGCCTGCGGTAGGTCTCGCGCAGGTCGTGCTGCGCATCGGCCGGACGCTCCGCGACCGGCTCAGCGTTCGGGGCCACGACCTCGTGGGCCTCGTCGGTCACGCGGCCTCACCCGGCGCGGGCAGCAACTGGTACCACGGGTTGTAGATCGCCAGCCGTCCGTCGTGCACGCCGACCCGACCGGTTGCCTTGATCCGGCGGCCGGGCTCGATCCCCGCGATGCGCCGGCGACCGAGCCAGACCAGCTCGATGGCGGCGGTGCCGTCGAACAGCTCGGCCTCGAGCGTCGGGACGGTCTCAGCGGGTGTGTAGACGACCGCGCGCAGGCGGCCGGTGACCGTCACCATCGAGCCGCGGCCCACAACGCCCAACGGGGTGCAGGACTGCCGCTCGACCTCGTCACGCAGTTCGGCGGCATCGAGATGCTGCGCGCTCGCGGTGAGGCGGCGCAGCAGCGACGGTCGGCTTCCCACGCTGACTAGGGTAGTCGCGCCGCGCCTCCGGGCGGCTACTCCGCCGCGTTGTCTTCGTCGCCGTCGGGGTCCTCGGCATCAGGGGCGCCACCCTCGGCGGCCACGATCTCCTTGGGCAGCTGCAACGGCACGGGGTCGCGCACCGGAAGCGGGTCGTTGCCGCGGACGACCACGACGTTGCGCAGCGCCTCCTCGAACCGAGCGGCCTTGGACCGGTCCTGAGCGATAGCGCCGACCATCATCGCCCGAAGGAACCACCGCGGCCCGTCCACGCCGACGAAGCGCACTGGTACCCGGGCCTTGTTATCACCGGGAAGCGTGCCGTGGACCTCGGTGCCGAACGGACCGTCGGGCCGCTCCTTCGGCGTGCCCTTCTGGCCGTCGATGGATGCGGCTATCTCGCCCCGCACCTCGTCCCAGATGCCCTCGTTACGTGGCGCCGCGAACACCCCGAGCTGCATATGACCGTCGGAGCCGGCGAGCGTCACGCCGATGACCTGCTGCACATCGTTCACGTCCAGCCGGACGTCCATGCCCGGGCCGACCGGGACCCGGAGCGCGCCGAGGTCCACCCGGGCCAGCTCGTCGTCGGGAGCGTCCCGCTCGTCGTACGGTCCGGTCGTCGGCGCATGTTCCGTCCGCACCCGGGTCTCCCACGGGGGAGTCGCATCCAGTTTCGACCGCTCGGTCCGCTTCTCCTTGCGTCGCGACGCCACTACTGCTCTTCTCCTCGTCCGCTGGTGGACAGCAGGGCGGCCGCGCCGCCCGTCGAGCCGTGCCCGCCGCCCGCACGCACGGACGCCGGAAGCTCGGTTACCTCGATGAACTGTGCTCGCTCGACCCGCTGGAACACCAACTGGGCGATCCGTTCCCCGCGGCGCAGCTCGAGACGTTCTCGCGGGTCGTGATTGATCACGATCACCTTCAGCTCACCGCGGTACCCGGAGTCGATCGTTCCGGGGGCGTTCACCAGGCCGAGCCCGGCGCGAGCGGCCAGCCCGGACCGCGGGTGGACGAACGCGGCGAACCCGTCGGGCACGGCGAGCGCGATGCCGGTCGGCAGCACGGCCCGCTCGCCCGGCTCCACGATGACGTCCTGAGCGGCGACGATGTCGGCACCGGCGTCGCCGGGCAGGGCGTAAGCGGGTAGCGCGACCCCGCCGTCGAGGCGCTGTACCAGCACGCGCAGGGGTTGCGAGCCGTTCGGCTCGGGTGTCGTCACAGCGCCGAACGCTACCCTCGGCACTGTGAGCCGCCGCAGTGAGAGTGCAGAGCGGCAGGGTGCCGGCTCGGCCACTCATCCGCGTGTCTATCGCGAGGTCCTCAGGACGCCCTGGTGGTGGTACATCGTCGGCCTGGTCGTCGCATCGCTGCTTGCCGGTGAGTTCCACGTCGCCGGGTTCCACCTGACCGACTGGATCCCGTTCGGCACGCTGCTGCCGCTCTCGGTCGTCATCGTCTGGTGGCTGGGCCGCAGCCGGCTCGAGATCAGCGGCGGAGAGGTGCGGGTCCGTGGAGCGCACCTGCCCGTCGAGTACGTGAGCGGCTCGGTGTCGCTCGACACCCGCACGCTGCGCCGGGTGGTTGGGCGCGAGGGTGATCCGGCCGCGTTCGTGTCGATTCGGCCGTGGATCGGTCCGGGAGTTCAGCTCTGGCTCGACGACCCCGAGGACCCGACTCCGTACTGGGTGGTGAGCAGCCGGCACCCGGAGCGGGTGATCACGGCGCTGCGCGCGGCCGGATAGGGTCCGGCGCATGACGTCTCCGGATCTCGGACACCGCTTCACCGGTCGGGTCGCTGTGGTCACGGGCGCGAGCCGCGGCATCGGCCTGGCGGTCGCCGAGCGGCTGGTCGCAGAGGGCGCCCGGGTGTGCATCACCGCACGCAAGCCGGGCCCGCTCTCGGACGCCGTCGACCGACTCGGTGGCCCCGACCTCGCGGTCGCCGTAGCGGGCGCCGCGGACGACCCTGAGCACCGTGCCGAGGCGATTGCGACCGCCGTGGACCGCTTCGGCAGGCTCGACGTCCTCGTGAACAACACCGGCATCAATCCCGTCTACGGCCGGCTGACCGACATCGACGAATCGGTCGCCCGCAAGATCATGGACGTCAACGTGCTCGCCGCGTTGAGTTGGACGCGCACGGCGTTGGGGGCCGGACTTGGCTCGGACAGCGCCGGCGCGGTGGTCAACGTCGCCTCGATCGCGGGTCTTTCGCCGGCGCCGGGTATCGCCTGGTACGGGGCGAGCAAATCGGCAGTAATCGGGCTCACCGTTCAACTCGCAGCGGAACTCGCGCCGGCGGTGCGGGTGAACGCGGTCGCGCCGGCAGTGGTGAAGACCAGGTTCGCCGCAGCCCTTTACGAAGGCCGTGAGGCGGAGGCTACGGCCAACTATCCGCTCGGCCGGCTCGGTGTGCCCGAGGACGTCAGCGCGGCGGTGGCCTTCCTGGCTTCGAGCGACGCCTCCTGGATCACGGGCCAGACGCTGGTGCTGGACGGTGGGGTGCTGCTGCGACCGGGCCTCTAGGGCCCAAGACGATGAAACGCCTTCGGAGCAGAACTCCGAAGGCGTTTCTGACGGTGCTGGTCGTCGAGCTCAGGCACAGTCGCGGCAGATGAACTGGCCGTTGCGCTTTCGGGCCAGTCGGCTGCGGTGATGCACCAGGAAGCAGCTCGAACAGGTGAACTCGTCATCTTGTTTCGGCAGGACACGGACGGTGAGCTCCTCGCCGGACAGACTGGACAGGTCTGCACCGGGAAGTTCCAAGGATTCGTTCAGTTCGGTCTCATCGACGTCGATCGAGCCGGACTGAGCCTCGGCACGGCGCGCCTTGAGTTCCTCGAGCGAGTCCTCGCTCAGTTCGTCGACGTCGCCGCGACGCGGGGCGTCGTAGTCGGTCGCCATTCGCCTTCAGCTCCTAGCTGGGTCCATCGGTGGGTGGGGGTGGATGGTGGTGCGAGTAGAGCGTTGGAGCGGGGCCCTCTATTCCGCTTCGGCGATGCAACGCATGGGTCCCGCAGTTTGTGCCCGAGCAACGATGTGACGTAACTCGGTGCCGGTATCTGTCGGCGCCCTGTGGGCTTGCCCGCGACGCGGAACAGTACCGCGCTGCGGTTTCGTGCAAACTTCGGGGCACCCGCCGCCATTCCATGCCCGCGCCATAGGCTGACGCCTTCCTCCGAGGGCGGCGGCAGCAGGCGGCAGAAAGGCAGCGAATGTCCGAACCACGGAAGCGACGGCCGCTTCCTGCGCTCATCTGCCTGCTGGCCCTCGTCCTGCTCACGGCCGTCGTCTGGTGGCGAGTCGTCCACCGTGACGACGCAACCCGCGCGAAGGCCGCCGGCTCGTCCAAGGCGACGTGCACCGCACAGGGCGGCAAGACGGTGCTGCCCAACCCGGCGGCGGTCACGCTGACCGTTCTCAACTCGACGCAACGCGCCGGGTTGGCCCGGACTACCGCGCAGAGTTTGCAGCAGCGCGGCTTCAAGGTGCCGTCGTACACCAACGACGCCCCGACGGTGCACGTCGCTGGGGTGGCCGAGATCCGGTACGGCCCCGACCAGAAGCTGGCGGCTCAATTGCTGTCCTACTACTTCCCCACCGCGAAGCAGGTCGCGCTCGACAGCGCCGCGACCGGCAAGCTCGTCGTCTCGCTCGGCGCGAAGTTCAGCAAGCTTGCAGCGGTCGGCACCGTGAACGCGGCGGTGTCCGGCGCGAACGCCACCGTGGCTCCCCCGAGCGCCACCACAGTGACTGCCAGCCCGTCGGCCTGCTGACCGCTCAGCGCTCGAGCACCTCGTCGGCGTCGAGGTCCTCGAGCAGCGCGATCAGCGCTGCCGAGGCATTCCCGGCCGCCACCGTCATGCGATCGTCGAACGGCCTGCCGCGGAGTCCGGTGACCACGCAGCCCGCCTCCGCGGCGACCAGCGCTCCCGCCGCGTAGTCCCACGGGTTGAGGCCGGCCTCGAAGTAGGCGTCCAGGCGGCCCGCCGCCACTGCACACAAGTCCAGGCTGGCCGCCCCCAACCGCCTGATGTCCGCGATGCGCGGCAGCAGCCGCGCGACGACGGCGATCTGGCGCGCCCGCCGCGCCGACTCGTAGCCGAAGCCCGTGCCGACGACCGCCCGGTCGAGGGGCACCTCCCGCGGCCCGCGCAGCCTCGTGTCGCCGAGCCATGCACCACCGCCGAGCGTCGCGCGGAACAGCTCCCCGGACATGGGGTTGGCGACAGCTCCTGCGACGACGACACCGTTCACCTCGGCCGCGACCGAGACGGCGAACTGCGGCAGGCCGAGCACGAAGTTCACCGTTCCATCGATCGGGTCGAGGATCCACCGCACACCGGACGATCCGGGCCGGCCGCCGCCTTCCTCGCCGAGGATCGAGTCCGCGGGCCGCGACCGCGCGAGCCGGTCTGCCAGCCACTGCTCGACATGCCGGTCCGCGGCCGTCACGAGGTCGGTGGACGTCGTCTTCGAGGACACCTCGGCACGCTCTCCCAGCCGGCTGCGGACCTCCGCCGCGGCGCCCGCCGCGAGGTCGACCGCGAGCACTCCGAGGCGCTCCGGAGAGTCGGCCACGTCCCGCGCGTCGTCGCTCACCGAGTAATCGCACCATGCGGCGTCGTCCGGGTGCGTGTCGGGCATGCGGCTAGTGTCGTCTCGGCATTCCGTCGCCCATGAGCGACCAATGACGAGACGAGGTTCCGTGACCCAGCAGGCTGGCCACGCGTTCGGGATCGATATCGGCGGCAGCGGCATCAAAGGTGCGGTCGTGGACACGGCCACAGGTACGTTGCTGACCAGCCGCACCCGGACCGCCACCCCGCAGCCGTCGACGCCCGACGCAGTCGCCGGGGTGGTTGCGTCCATGCTGTCCGCCGCGCGATGGACCGGCTTGGTCGGCGCTACCTTTCCAGCAGTGATCCAACACGGCGTCGCCCGCTCGGCTGCCAACGTCGACCCGTCGTGGATCGGCACCGACGTCGACGCCATCTTCACCGCGGCGGCACCTGCCGGTTCGGAAGTCGTCGTGCTCAACGACGCCGATGCCGCCGGCATCGCCGAAGCCCGCTTCGGCGCGGCCCGCGGCGTGCAGGGCGTAGTCATCCTGCTGACCTTCGGCACGGGCATCGGCAGCGCGTTGTTGCTCGACGGACGGCTGGTCCCGAACACCGAACTGGGCCACCTCGAGCTCGACGGTCACGACGCCGAGAAGCGGGCGGCCGCGTCCGTGCGGGAGGAGCACAAGCTCTCATACCCGAAATGGGCGAAGCGCGTGAACGACTACATGACCCACGTCGAGCGGCTGTTCACCCCGGACCTGTTCGTCGTCGGTGGCGGAGTGAGCAAGGATGCGGAGAAGTGGGTGCCGCTGCTGCACCTGCGCACCCCCGTGAAGCCCGCCGAATTGCTCAACGACGCGGGCATCGTCGGCGCTGCGCTCGCGGCGGTCGACAGGTTCGGGGAGTAGTCCGCGGCGTTTCCGGTCGCGCACTTCCGAAGCCGCAGTACAATATGGTCAGGGCGCTGCGCACGTACTGGACTCGATCCTGAGCCGACAAACAGACGGCCATTGGACCCCTCACTCGTCTTTCCGCTTGTGCGGAAGCAACTTGGTCAGTCGCGCGTGCCGCAACTAGCGTGCGCGCGCTCATGGTGAAAGGTCACCCGTGGTCTCCACTCAGCACTCCGACGAATCCGCGTCGAAGCGGACCCTGGCTGCGGCCAGCGCGACCAAGCGAGTAACTGCGCCGGTGAAGCCGGCCGCGGCGGCGCCTGCAAAGGCAGTCGCAAATCCGGGGACGAAGGCGGTTGCGAAGAGCGCTGCCAAACCGGCCTCCCGGGCCACCTCGAAGCCTGCCGCTGACAAGGCGCCGGCGAAGAAGGCGGCTGCCAAAGCCGCCGAGCCGAACGGGGCGCCGGCCGACGCGGTCGTGGCCGACGAGGCGATCGAAGCGACCGGTGCCGTGGCCGACGAGGTCGTAGCCGAGGGCGACGAGGAAGGCGCCGAATTCACCTGGGACGACGAAGAGGAGTCCGAGGCGCTTCGCCAGGCCCGCAAGGACGCCGAGATGACGGCGTCGGCCGACTCGGTGCGGGCCTACCTCAAGCAGATCGGCAAGGTAGCCCTGCTCAACGCCGAGGAGGAGGTCGACCTCGCCAAGCGGATCGAAGCCGGCCTCTATGCCGCGGAGCGGCTGCGTCAGGCGGACGAGACCAGCGAGAAGCTCGCGATGCAGATGAAACGCGACCTGCGCTGGATCGTCCGTGACGGTGAGCGCGCCAAGAACCACTTGCTCGAGGCGAACCTGCGACTCGTCGTGTCGCTGGCCAAGCGCTACACCGGCCGCGGCATGGCGTTTCTCGACCTCATCCAGGAGGGCAACCTCGGCCTGATCCGCGCGGTCGAGAAATTCGATTACACCAAGGGCTACAAGTTCTCGACGTACGCAACCTGGTGGATCCGTCAGGCCATCACCCGCGCCATGGCCGACCAGGCCCGCACCATCCGCATACCGGTGCACATGGTCGAGGTGATCAACAAGCTCGGTCGTATTCAGCGTGAACTACTGCAGGACCTCGGTCGCGAGCCGACGCCGGAAGAACTCGCCAAGGAAATGGACATCACGCCGGACAAGGTGCTGGAGATTCAGCAGTACGCGCGCGAGCCGATCAGCCTCGACCAGACCATCGGCGACGAGGGCGACAGCCAACTGGGTGACTTCATCGAGGACTCCGAGGCCGTCGTCGCCGTGGACGCGGTGTCGTTCACGCTGTTGCAGGACCAGCTGCAGTCGGTGTTGCAGACGCTGTCCGAGCGCGAGGCCGGGGTCGTCAAGCTGCGCTTCGGCCTCACCGATGGCCAGCCCCGCACCCTCGACGAGATCGGCCAGGTCTACGGCGTCACGCGTGAGCGGATCCGCCAGATCGAGTCCAAGACGATGAGCAAGTTGCGGCACCCCTCGCGCTCCCAGGTCCTGCGCGACTACCTGGACTGAGCTCGAGCGAGCTGACGTCCTGAAGACCCCGGGGTCCCCCCGGGGCCTTCACGGTTTCTAGGCTGCTCCGGCCGACGGCCCGGGACGCCGAAGGCCCCGTCCGGATCAGCTGGACGGGGCCTTCGCGGTGGTACGAGCGCTTACCGCTCCTCGATGGGTGCGGTCACCGGGACGACGCCGAGCCGGTTCGTCTCGTCATGGATCGTGACTGCGATCTCGCGCAGCCTGCTCTCGTTCTCGTGCCAGTGGTGGGCGCAGAAGAGGAGCTCGGAGCCGGAGTCCATGGTCGTGCGGACATAGGCCTGTGCGCCGCATCGGTCGCAGCGATCTGCTGCGGCCAGCGGGCTCGCGTCGAGTGTGGTGGTCACCTCGGCACCTCTTTCTGTGTCGCTTGCTCGGGGGCAAGGCCTCCATGGTGCTCGTCCGATGTCGACGGTAACCACCGTATTGACGGTGACGTGGGCGACACCCTGACGTTGAAACATGATTGGAACCTTGCCTCAGCATTCGCATCGGCCACCGACACCGGATGCGTAGCTGTGCTTGCTACAACGACACATACCCGCCAGACGATTCCCTTCACGCCCGGTGCACCGCGAAATCTGTCACCGGATCGCACAGCCAGGTTTCAGCCGCCGCCGAGCAGTCCCATCAGATGGTCACGACGCCGCTCGAGCACCTCGGCGCTCGCAGCGGCGGAGGGCGGCCCCGGGACGGCGCGGCGCAGCTGCGCGTGCACCTGGGCGTGCGGCAGCCCCTGGCGGGCGGCGAGCACGCCGACAAGACGGTTCACCTCGCGGCGCAGGTCCGCACCGGCACGCCATGCGGCGGTCTCTCCGGACACCGGCGGCGCGGTCGCTCCGGCCTTGCGCCGCGCCGTGGAGTCGCGGCGGGCAAGCAGGGCCGCCGTCTGCTCGGGCGTCAGGATGCCTGGCAGGCCGAGGAAGTCGTCGTCCTCGGGCGTGGTCTCGAAGTCCGCGGCATCGGCCACCACAGCTCGTCCGGCGTGTAGCACGTGCGCGAAGCTGGCATCGGCGTCGACCAGCTCGTAGCGATCGCCCTCACCGGGGGCGGCGTCGGGGTCGCGCTCGACGTCGAGCTCGTCGCCCGCCGCCGCCGGCGGTGGGATCACGTGGTTGCGCTCGTCCTCGAGTTCGGCTGCGAGAGCGAGCAGGGGGCGGACAGCCGGCAGGAAGACCGTGGCGGTCTCAGCGCTGGTTCGGGCGCGCACAACGCGACCGACCCCCTGGGCGAAGAACAGCGGGGTGCGATACGACGTCATCCACGCCAGGCAGGCGGCTCGAGGGATGTCGACACCCTCGGAGACCATGCGGACGCAGACGGCGATGCGGTCGGTGCCGTTGGTGAACGCGGTGATCTTCTCGCTCGCCTTCGGGTCGTCGGAGAGGATCACCGTCGGCGCCTCACCGGTGACCTGCTCGACGATTGCCGCGTACGCTCGCGCATCCTCCTGATCGCTCGCGAGGACGAGCCCGGCCGCGTCCGGCATGCCGCTCCTGCGCAGATGGCTGATGCGCTCGTCCATCGCGGCGATGACGTGGGGCACCCACTTGCCGTTGGGGTTCAGAGCGGTCCGCCAGGCCGTCGACTCGGTCTTCCTGGTCGCCGATTCGGACAGCGAGGCCGCGATCACCTCGCCTGCGCTGTTGCGCCACCGCGACGTGCCGGTATAGGCGGCGAAGACCACGGGACGCACCACGCCGTCGTTCAGTGCCTCGCGGTAGCCGTACGTGAAGTCGGCCCGGCTGCAGAACCCGCCCTCGCCGTCCGCGTCGTACCGGACGAACGGGATCCGCTCGTCCGGTCGGGTGCGAAACGGGGTACCGGTGAGGGACAGTCGGCGGGTGGCCTGCTCGAACGCGGTGGCCACCGCCTCACCCCAGGACAGGCCATCACCCGCATGGTGCACTTCGTCGAGAACCACCAGCGACCGCTTCGCAGCGGTGCGGGCCGCGTGCAGCGCCGGCTTGGCGGCCACCTGCGCATAGGTCGTCACGTAGCCGGCGAGGTCAGGCCGCACGGGGCCCACGCCGTTGCTCAGGGTCGGATCGAGCGGAATCCCGGCCCGGTGCGCGGCATCGGCCCACTGCGTGCGCAGGTGGTCGGTCGGGCAGACGACGACGACGCGGTCGATGGCGCGTCGCTCGAGCAGCCGAGCGGCGAGGGTGAGTGCGAACGTCGTCTTGCCTGCCCCCGGGGTCGCGGTGACAAGGAAGTCGCGTCGAAAGCGTTCGGCGTCGTATTCCCGCAGCGCGGCGTGCTGCCACGCCCGCAGCCGCGGTCGATCTAGGACGGACGGGCGTTGCGGGCGAGCCACCCCGCTCCTTCCTGTCCATGGCCGTTCTGAGGCCGAATCGTGACGAGATGCCCCGGGCAGCACGGCCGCAGGGCATCCGTCGCCAACCCTAACCGGACCCCACCGGGTCCGCCGACCCGCGGTCGCCGACCCGCGGTGCCGACACGCGGGCCGGCTCGGACTGCGGCCAACCGTGGCGCGAACGGCAGACTGTGCAGTCGTGGGGAGGCGACGGCGACTCGTACGGGCGATTCGCCAGGTGCCGACCCTGCTGCGCCGTGCGGCGGTCGACGCATGGCGCGACCGCATTCTCGGCCTCTCCGCCGAGGCAGCCTTCTGGCAGTTGCTGAGCCTGCCGTCGCTGTTCCTCGCCCTCGTGGCGAGCCTCGGCTACGTGTCGCGATGGATCGGCGGCGACACCACCCAGCGCACCGAGGTCCGCGTCGAGTCCACGGTCGCGCGCGCGTTCAGCGACGAAGTCGTCACGCAGGTGATCCACCCGACGCTGCACGAGGTGCTCTACAACGGGCGCCTCGACGTGATCAGCATCGGCTTCCTGCTCGCGCTGTGGGCCGGGTCGTCGGCGACGGCCACGTTCGTGAACACGATCACGATCGCGTACGACATGCGCGACCTCCGAGGCCCCGTCCGCAGCCGGCTGCTTGCGTTGTGGCTGTTCCTGGGCTCAGTCGTGATCGGTGTGATCGTGCTGCCGATGCTCGTCCTCGGGCCGGGCCTGCTAACCCGGATCTTTCCGAAGCGCGTCCGGGGTACGGCGAGCGATGTCATCAGCAGCGCGTACTACCCCACCGTCGTGGTCTTGCTCCTGCTGGGGCTGACGACCCTGTACCACCTTGCGCCCCCGCGCCGGCTGCCGTGGCACCGAGGGGTTCCGGGCGCGGTGGTGGCGATCGCGATCTTCCTCGCCGGATCGGTCTGCCTCCGGGCGTACATCACCTTTATCCTCGAACACAACCACGCGTACGGGACGCTCGCCGCACCTATCGCCGCGCTGCTCTTCTTCTACGTCCTGGCGCTCGGGGTGTTGTTCGGGGCCGAGTTCAACGCCGCGATCGAGCAGATGCACCCCACCGACCCCCGGCCGCCCCGGGTGTTGCACCCCAGGAACTGGCGACGCGTCGACGGCGAGGATGCGGACGAGGACGAAGCTCAGCCCGACAGCACGTTCTCGTAGATCTCCTTGCAGGCGGGGCAGACCGGCGAGCCGGGCTTGGGCGCCTTGGTGACCGGAAAGACTTCTCCGCACAGCGCCTCGACCATGGTGCCCATGACGGCACTCTCGGCGATCTTGTTCTTGCGGACGTAGTGGAACATCTCGTCGCCGGTGTCGGCGTCCGAGGTCTTCGGGTCGACGAGCGTCTGAGTTCCGGTCATGTGCACGATTCTGCCACCGGCGCCCCGGTGTCGCGCGCGCTCAGCCGTCGACGACGCGGTTCTCGTCACCCGCCGGTAGCGCGCGCTCGGTGCCCGCGCCGCGGTACGGCCGTCGGGCGCGCTTCTTCGCGGGGCGATCGTTGGCGATGAGCACCGCGCACCACGGCAGGATGAGCCCGCCGACGACGAAACCCAGCGCCAGAATGATCGAGACGTGGTACGTCAGCGCCGCCGCGACCACACACAGGGCGCGCCCAAGCATCAACAGGGCGTACTTCTTTCGCCTGCGGTCGTATTCGTCGTCGGGACTGACGGGCGCGGACGTGATGAGCACCGGGTCCTCGGAACGAGAGCGGCGCATACGTCCATGGTCGCACTCGGACGCCCGCAGCGCTCCCCCCACCGTCTGCGGTGCGCAGGTGCGATGGTCCAGGATGAGCCGTGATGACCAGACCGCTGTTGGACCCTGCCGGCATCGACCGATTCCGCGCCGCGCTAGCGGACTTCACCGTCGAAGGCGTGCACGAGTTCCTGGGTCTCACGGGCGAGTCCGCGCTTCGCCGGGCTGACCTGACCGGCGTTCACCGGTGTGCGATCGCGAGCCCCGGCCGGCTCGCAACCCTGATCCGGCTGTTCCTCCTCGGAGATGACGTCGACGAGCCGGTCGCGCGCGCCGCGCTGGCACCGCTCGACCTGGCAGAGGCCGTTGCCGCGGGTCTGGTCAGCACGTCCGCGGGCGCGGTGCGCGCCCGCCTCGACGTTCGGCCCTACACCGAGGCCGGCGACGGCGTGACTTCGTCGTGGTGGGTCGTGTCGGACTTCGGGAGCGACGTCCGCCCGGGTCCGCTCGCTGCCGACCACGTCCTCGGCATCGGCCCGGCAGCCCTCACTCTGGCGCAGGCGACGATCCGCGAACCGGTCGGCCGCGCGCTCGATGTCGGCACCGGGTGCGGGGTCCAGGCGCTGCACCTCGCGCGGCACGCCGCCGCGGTCACCGCGACCGACATCAGCCCGCGCGCGCTGACACTCGCGGCGACGACCGCCGCGCTGAGCGGCGTTCGATGGGACCTTCGTCGGGGCTCGTTGCTCGAGCCGGTCCATGGGGAGCTGTTCGATCAGATCGTCGCCAACCCCCCATACGTCGTTTCGCCCGGCCGCAGTGGCTCCTCGGGCGGATACGACTACCGCGACAGCGGCTTTGCGGGCGACGCCGTGAGCCGGCTGCTGGTCGAAGGCCTCCCGGCGCTGCTCGGCCCGGGCGGCACGGCTCAGCTGCTCGCGAACTGGGTGATCACCGGCGACGAACTCTGGGACGAACGGCTGACCAGGTGGATGCAGGGCGGCGGTTGCGACGCCTGGGTGTGGCAGCGGGAGGTGGTCGAACCGGCCGAGTACGCCGCGCTGTGGTTGCGGGACGCCGGCGAGTTGCCGGGATCCGATCGCTATCGGGCGCGCTATGACGAATGGCTGGACTGGTTCGAACGGTCCGGCATCGTCGGGGTCGGCATGGGGCTGGTGACGCTGTGGCGCACCGACCGCTCCAACCCGCTCATCGTCTGCGAGGACGTTCCGCAGGCGGTCGAGCACCCTATCGGTGCCGCCTTTCCTGCCTGGCACGTCCGGCAGAGCTGGCTCACCGACAACGCCGACACCGCCCTGCTGGACTCGGTGCTGCGGTGTGCCGACAGCGTCGTACGCACCCGGCACGATGTTCGTTCGGCGGAGGGATGGCGCACGGAACTCGGCACGGTCCGCCAGATCACTGGTATGCGTTGGGAGATCGAGACCGACGACGCCGTCGCGGCAGTAATAGCCGGCTGCGATGGCGACACACCGCTGGGGGTGCTGCTCACGGTGCTGGCGGCGACCTACGGGACCGCGACGGACGAGGTGGTGGCGGCTGCGCTGCCCGTCGTCCGCGATCTCGTGGCGCGCGGGTTCCTCGAGCCGGTGCTCGCGTGAGAGCGGTCGTCCAGCGCGTCAGCCGGGCTCGGGTCACTGTCGACCGCGAGACCGTCGGGGAGATCGGCGCGGGGCTGCTGGTACTTGTCGGCGTGACCCACGATGACACCCTCGCCGCCGCGCACAGCTTGGCCCGCAAGATCCACGGACTGAGGATCCTGCGCGGTGAACTCGGGCTCGCGGACCTGCCGCACTCGGCCGCTTTGGTCGTGAGCCAGTTCACCCTGTACGGCGACGCCCGCAAGGGCCGGCGCCCCACCTGGGCCGCAGCAGCCGCCAGCGAGGTGGCCGAACCCCTCGTTGCCGAGGTCGTTGCGGAGCTGAGGCGCCTGGGCAGCGAGGTCGCCACCGGTCGGTTCGGGGCCGACATGGAACTCGAATCGGTCAACGACGGCCCAGTCACGGTTCTGCTCGGCGTGCTGCCGGACTGAGCCGAGCCTGAGCGCAGGCCCCGGAAACACCCGGTTTCGGGAACATCGGCGTGTGGGCAACACGTTGCACAAGTGAACTCAGATGGCCACGAAACACGAATACGTGGTCGTAGAGCACGATTTTCTAGCCCGAGGTGGTCCTGCCGACCGTGACTACAGCACGTAACGCAACTTCCCGTCCGAGCCGTTCCCGCCGCACCCCCGGCGAGGTGACGGCCGGTTCTTCGCGCTCGGCGGCACACGCGGCCCCGCGCCCAACCACCCGCGCACATCGCAGCAGCCGCGCGGCCAGGCCCGCTGGAGACACGGCCGTCGATCCGACGCTCGAGACGACGCTTGACACGACGCTGGTCGGGCGCGGCGACGATGCCTCGGCCGGGTCCGACGCGGCCGGGTCCGACGCAGCGGAGGCAGCCGAGAGCGCCGCCGTCGACATCGCCGCCGAGCAGCCGTCGCGCCGGGCAGCAGACCTCGACGAGATGGCCGCCAGCGCCGACCTGGTGCGGGTTTACCTCAACGAGATCGGCAAGGTCGCCCTGCTGACTGCGGCCGACGAGGTCGAACTCGCCAAGCGCATCGAGGCCGGGCTGTACGCGACGCACCTGCTTTCATCGCCGAACGACTTCACCGCCGCCCGCAAGCGCGAGATGCGACTGATCGTCGCCGACGGCGAGCGGGCCAAGGACCATCTGCTGCGGGCGAACCTGCGCCTCGTGGTGTCGCTGGCCAAGCGGTACACCGGTCACGGAATGCCGTTCCTGGACCTGATCCAGGAGGGCAACCTGGGCCTGATCCGAGCGGTCGAGAAGTTCGACTACGCCAAGGGCTTCAAGTTCTCGACGTACGCCACCTGGTGGATCCGGCAGGCGATCAGCCGGGCGATGGCGGACCAGTCGCGCACGATCCGGCTGCCCGTCCACCTCGTCGAGCAGGTCAACAAGCTGCAGCGGATCCGCCGCGAGCTGAGCCAGGAGCTCGGTCGCGAGGCCGAGCACTCCGAGCTCGCCGAGCAGCTCGACATCACCGAGGAGCGGGTGCGCGAGTTGATGGACCTCTCCCGCGACCTCGTCAGTCTCGACCAGACCGTCGGGGCCGACGACGACGCGTCGCTCGGCGACTTCATCGCCGACGAGCGGGCGACCAGCGCAGCGGAGAGCTCCGTCGAGGCCGGCCTGATGCGCACGCAACTGCGCGACGTACTGGGCACCCTCGAGGCCCGGGAGGCCGCGGTCGTGCGGATGCGGTACGGCCTGGACGGCGGCCAGCCGAAGACGCTGGACGAGATCGGGCGGGCATTCAAGCTCTCGCGCGAGAGGATCCGCCAGATCGAGCGCGAGACCATGGCCAAGCTGCGCCACCCGTCGCGGGCCCAGGTGCTGCGCGACTATCTCGAGAACTGAGCAACAGGCACACCATCGACGGCCTCGCGAACGCGGGGCCGTCGAGCCTGTTCCGGTTCGTAGCGGCGAGACGGCCACCGCCGCCGATGCCTCGCATCACCAGTAGCATGGGCGGTCGTCCCTGGCCTTGGAGGGCGCAGGTTGTGAGCCACCACAGCGATCTCATCGACACGACCCAGATGTATTTGCGGACCGTCTACGAGCTCGAAGAAGAAGGCGTCGTGGCGCTGCGCGCCCGGATCGCCGAACGGCTCGGCCAGAGCGGCCCGACCGTCAGCCAGACCGTGGCGCGCATGGAGCGGGACGGACTGCTGCACGTCGCCGACGACAGACACCTGCAGCTGACGGAGAAGGGCCAGCACGAGGCGATCAGCGTCATGCGCAAGCACCGCCTCGCCGAACGCCTGCTCGCCGACGTCATCGGGCTGGACTGGGAGGACGTGCACGTCGAGGCGTGCCGGTGGGAACACGTGATGAGCGAGGCTGTCGAACGGCGAATCGTCGCCCTGCTGCGCAAGCCGCTGGTGTGCCCGCACGGCAACCCGATTCCCGGCCTGAACGAGCTGGGCCTGCCGTTCGCGACGACCGACGACCCGTCCGCGCTGGTGACCCTGACCGCCGCGGCCGCGAGCGGCCCCGCCAGCGTGCTTGTCGACCGGATCAGCGAACAGGTTCAGCCCGACGTCGGGGCGATGCGCCAGCTGACGGCCGCCGGAGTGCGTCCTGGGCGCCGGGTCGAGATCAGCCCGAGCGCGCACGGTGTCGAGGTCGCCAACGGCACTCTCGCGATCGTTCTCGACTCACATCTGAGCGATCACGTGTTCGTGCGCTCCGCCTGACCGGACCCTGCGTGCCGAACTCGCGGCGAGTCGGCGCGAGTTTGGGTGACTTACGGGTTGACAAACGCAGAGTTTTCCTGCAGACTTGATCTATGGCCGCGCAGGAGTTCTCGATTCTCAAGCTGGCGGACCGCCTCAAGACCGAGACGGACGCCTACCTCATGCTTGAGGATCTGCGCTGGGGCGGTGCCCCGGAGGCGTGCCCGAAGTGCGGCGGCGTCGGTCGGTGCTCGTACCTGACGCCGAAGAACGGCACGACCCGCAAGACGCGCACCGGCAGTCAGTCAGCGCGCCGCGTCTGGTTCTGCGGCCACTGCCGCCGTCAGTTCAGCGTCCTGACGAACACCGTGTTCCACGGCACGCGCATCCCGATCCGCACGTGGCTCCTCGTCATGTTCGAGCTGTGCGCGGCGAAAAACTCGATCTCCGCCGACGAGGTCGCCCGGAAGTATGAAATCCACGTCGAATCCGCCTGGCACCTGCTCCATCGTCTCCGTGAGGGCATGCGGATGGAGCCAGTCGCGGGCCTGCTCGGCGGCGCTGTCCAGGTCGACGAGTCGTGGCTTGGCGGCGACCCGAAGAACCGTCACCGCAACGACCCGCGCGAGGTCGCACGCAAGCCACGCGCCGGAAACAGCGCAGGCCAGCGGGTCTCAGACAAGCAGCCGATCGTGGCGCTCGTGCACTACGAGACGCGGCAGGTTCACGCGAAGGCCGTCCCCGACGTGACCGCCGCGACGCTCATGCCAGCCATCGCCGAGGTCATGGACCTGAAGCGGACACATCTCCACACCGACGGCGGTGCGGCCTACAAGGCGATCGCCAAGCACGTTGCCGCTCACGAGTACGTCGACCACGACGCGGGCGAGTACACGCGTGGCAACGTCAGCACGAACCTGGCCGAAGGATTCTTTAGTCAGGTCAAGCGCTCGATCGACGGCACCCACCACGCGGTCAGCACGGAACACCTGGACCGGTACCTGACGCAGTTCGGTTTCATGTACTCGTACTGCCGGGAGACCGACTCACAGCGCATGCGGCGCCTCGTGGGGAACGTTGAGGGACGACGCCTGCCGATGCACCCACTGACGGCGCGCTGACTGAGTTCGCGGGACTACGCGCGAGTCAGCAGCCAACTACGGTCGTCGGCCAACCCCTTGAGCACCGGGATCGGGAAGGCGTCGACGATGCGGTGCAGCATCTGCTCCGTAATCAACGAAGGCGGGACTGCGAAGTCGATCCCGATCGGCTCGTTGTGAGCGTCGACGTCGACGGCCACGAGGTCAGAGATCTCGACCGTGTGTGTGACAGGGGTGTTGGCGCGCAGCTCTACGTAGGTAGCACCCGCCTCGACGTCGTAACTGACTATCACGGTGTCCACGCTACCTTCCGTCGTCAGCCTGTCTGCATCACCGAAACCACGTACTCAGGGTCTGTGGCCTCTACAACGACCTTGAGCACCCTTCCGTTGCGGGTAGTCCCACGAACAACGACCCGATCCTCAGGGTATTCCTCCGATGGATACTTGGCGTGCGTGTTGGTGAGGGCTTCCTCAATCTCGGCTTCGGCTATCCCGCGCTCACGCATTCGCTTACGCGCGTGCTCGCTCAGTCCGAGCATGACAGGCCCTCCTCGCTGCGCCTACTAGCGGCCGTGTTACAAGTACGTTGCGGAAACGATCGCCGCCGCTAGAGTTGAGGCCACGGACGGTTCATTTCTAGTGGACCGGACGGGAGTTGCACCCGCAGGGGAGGCTTCCAAGGGACTCCTGGTGGACTGCACCCCGGCCCGGTGGCCCCCGCCGTTCCTGCTTAGAGGCTCTGACGGCGGGGGCTACTCATCTCCTCATGGCGCATCGCCCTTGTCGTGGACTTCGTTACCGGAGTTTCCTGACTGGTAGCTCCGCAGCGCGCGGACAAGTCCCATCACGAAGTCCTCGTCCTCTTGGGTGGAGTACGCCATATTGACGTCCCATGTGAGCGTTACCGTCCCCCCGGACTTCAGCTGCAAGGTGCGCGCATAGCCGTTCCCCCCAGCAGGCACGGCGTTCTGTGCCGTCCCGGAGCCACCCGGGGTACCGCTTCCGTTGGACGACTTGCCCCGACGAGGCGACGACGAGCGCCGCGGGCTGGACGGTGCGCGGCCAGACTTCACATGGTTGCTGATCGGCATGCCTGAGTACTCGGCGGCAGCAACGTAGAAGGTAAGCGCCTTGCGCTGGGAGTCGGCCGACTTCGCCCCGTACTCGCTAAGTACCTCAAGGAAGTCAGACTTCGATGCATCGGTCCCCAGCGCAACTAGTTCGGGAAACCGGTCGCTGAGGATCTGACCGAGCTTCGCCTTGCGGCCCTCAGCCTCGCCGGCAACGACCTCGCGCAATAGATCCGTCGTGCGGTTGTTTTCGTCGATGAGGCCGAGAACCCGCAGGGCGTGCCGGAAGTGGTTCTGCGTCCCTCCGGCCATGTTGGTGAGGAAGTACTGATCGATCTTGGATGGCACGCCCTCGGTGGCCATCCGCTCGATCTGCGTCAGCAGGGTCCGAAAGGAAACATAGGGTGGAACACGGCTCGTCTGCATCTCAGTCACGACCGGAACACCTCGCCTTGGTAGTGGGTCGATGGAACAACGGTAACGGAACACGCAGTGGGTCAGCAACTACCTTGTCTGACTACCTCTGACAGTGTCGGCTTGAGACCTACTGGAACAAGGGGGTAGGCCTCTACCGTCGGTGGTATGAGTGGTCTAGAGGAGCTGAAGCCAGGCGACCTGATCCGCGTCGTCGACTCGGTCGGGGCGCAGCGAACTAAGCGAGCACTCGGTCCCGCGACGCAAGGGGGAACGTTCCCCGTCGTCTGGGCCTGTCGTGAAGAGGAGTGGCAAGCCGCAACGGCCGAGAACCGGGAGCCTGAGGGCATGCCCTGGCCAGCCGAGGACGTGAGCGCGGTCAATGACCGCTGACGAGCCGAAGGACGAAGGGGACGCTGGGCGGGAGGACCATCCAACCGGCGACGTCGACCCGATGGACTTCGCGCGGGCGATGCTCCACATCTCGCCCGAGGACGCGGCCAAGGTCCGCGAGCGCAGCCCCGCTACACGGCCCCGCCGCACCGCCGAATCCGACAACCGGCAGGCGGCGGACACTGAGAGAGACGAATAGTGGCTCAGATCGCCTACCTCGGCGCATCTCGCGACGTGGCGCACGTCGTCGTCGGCTACGCCGTCAGCGTGACGCTCTGCGGCGAGAGGGCCAGCGGGTACGGGGAATCGTTGCCGTCCATCAAGAGCAGTTGGCCCGATCTCAACTGGTGTCAGGAGTGCGTGGCTGCCTACGGCGACTGATTGCGTTTGTCAGCCCGTAAGTCACCCGAGTTTGTCCGGACTTGTGCCGGTCCCGGGCGAGGCAGACCCACATCCCGGTGTCAGGCTCTTCCGACACCCTTGTCCGAACCCGTCACCGTCGACTTATAGTCCAGCAACCGTCGGCAGTCGGAGCCGATCCGGGAGGGAGGAACCGACCGCGACGGACCGGGTGAGTTGAGCTCAACCCACCCGCCCGGCGCACCGATGGTCAACAAGTACCCGCGAGCGCAGCTTCCGGCCGGCGGCGACCCCCGGATCGCCGCCGGCCGTTCGCCTGCCGTGCTCCGTGTCGTCGGCGGGCCGGCTTCTATCTCGCAGGCTCGTGCCGCACCTGATCGGTATCATTAGGGCGCCTGAGCCACCGCCGCCTCGCGCACCCCGACCGACACCCCTGGCTGCATGCAGAGTGATTGAAAGGTTCGACGGTGCCTCACGACCCGCAGGGATTCCTCAAGCACGGTCGCGTCGACACGCCGAAACGGCCCGCGGCCGAGCGGGTGCGCGACTGGCAGCCGATCTACCTGCGGGCGCCGGGCGAAGTCGTCGCCGAACAGGCGTCGCGCTGCATGGACTGCGGCGTGGCGTTCTGTCACAGCGGCTGCCCGCTCGGCAACCTCATCCCGGAGTGGAACGAGTTCGTCGCCCGCGACGACTATGCGAGCGCAAGCGAGCGGCTGCACGCCACCAACAACTTTCCCGAGTTCACCGGGTGGATCTGCCCGGCGCCCTGTGAGGCGGCCTGCGTTCTGGCCCTCAACACCGATCCGGTCACCATCAAGCAGGTCGAGGTCACGATCGTCGAGCGGGCGTTCGCCGACGGTCGGCTCGAGCCGCAGGTGCCACTGCAGCGCAGCGGTAATCGCGTCGCGGTGATCGGATCGGGTCCGGCGGGACTGGCTGCAGCACAGCAGCTGACCCGCGCGGGACACGACGTCACGGTGTTCGAACGCGACGATCGCATCGGTGGCCTGCTGCGCTACGGCATTCCTGACTTCAAGATGCCCAAGGACATCATCGACCGCCGACTGGCCCAGATGGCTGCCGAAGGCACCGTGTTTCGCACCTCGACGCGGGTCGAGGCTGCCGACGCCGCCACTCTCCGTGAGCAGTTCGACGCCATCGTGCTGGCCGTGGGTGCTCTCGCGCCCCGCGACCTGACCTATCCCGGTCGACAGCTGCGCGGGATCCACCAGGCCATGACGTACCTGCCCCAGGGCAACCGCGTGCAGGCGGGCGACATCGAGGCCCCCGAGATCGATGCAGCCGGCCGGCACGTGATCATCATCGGCGGTGGCGACACGGCGGCCGACTGCCTCGGCACCGCCAATCGTCAGGGTGCGCTGTCGGTGACCGTGCTCGACCACAACCCCCGGCCCGAAGGGCGCATCGGTCTGGTGAACCCGGTTTGGCCCTCGGCGCCACAGACCCGTGGCGTGTCCCCTGCACACGACGAGGGCGTGCACGAGGCTTGGTCGCGCGAGGTCGTCGAATTCGTCGGCGACGAGACAGGCGCGGTGCGGGCCGTGATCGTCGAGGAGGTCGAGATCGTCCGAGTGGACGGTCGCCGGCAGTTCCGAGCGGTGGAGGATTCGCGCACCGAGCTGCCCGCCGACCTGGTGCTGCTCGCCGCGGGCTTCGTCGGCACCGACGTGCCCGGCCTGCTCGCCGCGCTCGGCGTCCACACCGACCCGGTCCGCGGCACGGCGGTCGTTGACCGCGACTGGCGCACATCGGTCTCGGACGTGTTCGCGTGCGGTGACGCCAGCCGGGGGGCGTCGCTGGTCGTATGGGCCATCGCGGAGGGCCGCGCGTGCGCCGCCGCCGTCGACGCTGCGCTCACCGGGCTCTCGGAACTGCCGGACCCGGTCAGCCCTCACGCCGTCCCCCTGTAGTCCGGCCGGGCTGGTCCGAGCGCCTCGGCCGGGAGGCGCCCAGCGCCGGCATCCGCGTCGGGTCGACGCCGCCGGCCAGTGCGGACACCAGCAGCTCGGCGGCGCTGTAACCGGGATCGCTCACCAGGGCGCGGCGGGCCGCCTCGCCCGCGACCACTCCGTTGCCGTGGCGCCATGCCGACCAACCGGTCAGGAACAGCGGCGCCGCGTCGTACGGCGGCGGCAGCCTGCGGCCGAGATCACGCCACAACTCGCGGCCGTCGAGCCGTCCGGAATCGATGGCCAGCCACACGGAGTCGCGCACCTCGATGGCGGTCAGCGCTACGCCGAAGCGGGCCACCCGTTCGTCGGGCAGCGGGCCGGCGCCCTGGTCGACAGCGCGCGCGGCAGCGAAGATCGCTCGCTTGACGGCCCGCTCGCTTCGGTGCGCCTGCCCGTCGAGGGCGGCCTGAACGGTCGCGTTCTCATGGCCGGCGACGAACGGAAGCAACAGGTCGCGGTCAGGGCCCGGCTCGAGCAGCGCAAGGACATCAGTTCGCGACGGCAGGGCGACCATGCCCCGCACCGTCGCAGCCGTGACGAAGGTCGACGGCGCGGCGTCGACCGGCAGGCCGTCGGGCGGGCATGCGCAGCCCACCGAATCGCATCGGTAGGAGAACCAGCGCCCGTGACTCACAGCGAAGATCTCGGCGAGGAAGCCCGCGGCCCCGGCCGCGACGCAGCCGTCGAGGAACACGCCGACGAGATCCTGGTGCGGCATCTGCCAGCGGCGCGCTGGGGCATCGGTGTAGACGATGGCCACGAGTTCATGCGCGCCGGCGCGTAACGCGGCGTCGATGGCGGCCGGCAGCATCGGCTTGCGAACGTCGTCGAGGTCGATCCGAGCAGACATCAGGAGCTCACCGTGCCGCGCGGCGACGATCACAAGGCTCTCGGTCGGGTGGAAGCCGAGCAGGTACGGCACGGCCTGTACGAGCTCGGCCGCACCGCAGATGTGCAGCGCTGCGTCGTCGGGGTCGGGATTTGCGGCGAACTCGAGGGACATGCCGTTCAGCCTGTCGGCGGGCTACGAGCTGCGGTCCGTGGAGCGGGCGCATGTGGACCGGCCACGGCTTGTGGACCGGGGATCGGGGAATCGTCTGCGGCGTGGTGTAGCGGCGTCAGCGCAGGGTGCCGGCGCGCCACCGCACCGCGGCCGCCGCGAGGTCCGCCGCGGCGCGTTCGTTGCGATCGGCCCGCCGCAGTTCCCGGTCGTCGTCCTCGCTGCCCTCGTCGGCCAGGTGCCGGCGCCCGGCCGCCAGCACGCGGAACAGCGCTGCCGCCCGTTCGAGCGCGACGGCGAAGTCGCCCCGGTACGCGCCGCCGAGAACGGAGTCCGCCACCTGCTGGACGGCCGCGACATCGGCGTAGTCACTGACGCCCGCGACGACGGCATCGGGAGCGGCTAGGTTCTCGCCGGCCCGCCAGAGCCGGGTGACCTCCTCACCGTTGGTCCGCACCCACTGCCGCAACAGGTACAGCGCCCACAATGCCCCGGCCAGGCTCACCGGCTCGGCGTCCCGCCACAAGGCCGCCAGCGTGTCGATGCCGACGCGGTCGGCAAGCGACACGAGATCGCGGTCGTCCGGATCCCCCTCCCTGCCGCTGCGCCCGGCATGCACCACCACCGCCGCCGTGGCCGCCGCGACCTCGGCTCGCGAGCCCGGATCGACCCCGCCAGAGGCGTCGATAAGTGCGGTCAGGTCGGCGTACAGCGACGGACGGTGCGGGCGGCCGGCATCGTCGGTCACGGCGTCATCACCGCCCTCGGTCCGATCACGCCATCCACGATACGGAACCTCTGGATGAGTCGGCGAAGCGGCAGAACGGGGCATCGAACGGGTACCGTGAAGCACGGCGTCGGCCCGACCCATGGCCCCCGGTCCCACAACTGCCGCTACGAGCGGCCTTCCGCCGAGAGGCGACCTGGCGGGCCGACGTCGTCACTCTCTCCGACGTGGCGCGCGAGAAGCCGGGGTTGCACAGCATGGGCGGTGACGGCAACGGCTGGGCGGTGTGCAGCCTCGGTCACCGGCATTGGGGACGTTTCGGCGCGGCCGGCCTGCTCATCACCGACGGCGCCCGTGTGGTCCTGCAGCATCGTGCGCCGTGGACGCACGAGGGCGGAACCTGGGCCCTGCCCGGTGGCGCCCGAGACAGCCATGAGGACGTCGTCGCGGCCGCCTTGCGCGAGGCAGCCGAGGAGAGCGATCTCGATCCGGCGGCCGTCCACCCGGTGGGCGAGTGGGTAGACGATCACGGCGGCTGGTCGTACACGACGGTCGTCGCGCGCGCGGTGGCCGACTTCCTGCCGCACGCGGCAAACGCCGAGAGTGTCGAGGTCCGTTGGTGGAGCATCGACGAGGTCGACGCGCTTCCGCTGCACGCGGGCTTTGCCGGAGCCTGGCCCCAGCTGCGCGGCATGCTGAGCAGCGTGGCCGGGTCCGGGTAAGGTCGCCGCCCGTGCGCATCCTGCTACCGCCGAGCGAGGGTAAATCGCCCGGCGGTCGGGGTCGCCCCCTGCGCGACCAGCGGGTCGACGGGCCGCTGGTCGCACCCCGCGCGTCGGTGCGTGCTGCGCTCGCCGAGGTCGTCGGCCGGTCACCGGAGGACGCGGCGCAGGCGCTCCTGCTGCCTGCCGCGGTACGCGACGCGGCGCTGCGCGACAACGCGCGCGTGTGCGACGCCCCCACGATGCCGGCACTGCGCCGCTACCGGGGTGTGCTCTACGACGGCCTGGCCTCCGTCGGGTTGAGCCCGGCCGAGCAGCGCCGGGCGGCTGCCGGCGTGCTGATCTTCTCCGGTCTGTTCGGAGTCCTGCGCGGGGACGAGCAGATCCCGGCGTACCGCGTGCCGGCCAAGGCCGTGCTGCCCCGCCTCGGCGTCGTGGGCACGTTCTGGCGCCCGATCCTCGACGAGGTGCTTCCGAACCTGCTGCGCACCGGCCCGGTGATCGACCTGCGCTCGTCGGACTACGCCGCCATGTGGCGCCCACGCGGCGCGATCGCCGATCGCGTGATCACGGTGCGCGTGCTGTCCCCGATCCCGCGCGGCGGGCTCGCGGTCGTCAGCTACCTCAGCAAGCATGCCAAGGGCCGGCTCACCGGGCACCTCATCCGCAGTGCCGCCGGACGCGTGCTCAGTGCGGGGGATGTCGCAGAGATCTGGTGCGCGAACGGCGGCCGTGACGCGAACGTCCGCGACCGTGCCGTGGAGCTGGTGACCGACCCTGCCGGCACGCATCCTTAGCAGGCTCCGAAGACCGGCCGCGCACCGACCCCGCGTGCGGCGGCACGGGCGAGGTCGGTCACGATGTGCGCATGCGGCTCGACCATCTCAGTTATGCCGCGGGTCCCGAAGGCTTGGCGTCGTGCGTCCAGCGCCTGGGTTCCCGGCTCGGCGCCGGATTCACCGACGGCGGTATCCACCCGTCGTTCGGCACGCGCAACTTCGTCCTTCCGCTCGCCGACGGTTGCTACCTCGAGGCGGTAGAGGCGCTCGACCATCCGGCCGCTGACCGCGCGCCATTCGGGCGGGCGGTGCGCCAGCGCTCGCTGGCCGGCGGGGGCTGGCTGGGCTGGGCCGTGCGGGTCGACGACATCGCTCCGGTCGAAGCGCGGCTCGGACGCGCCGCCGCCGACGGGCACCGCCGACGACCCGACGGCTTCGACCTACGCTGGAAGCAGATCGGCCTCAACGACCTGGTGGCGGACCCGCAGCTGCCGTTCTTCGTCCAATGGCTCACCGATGACGAGCATCACCCGTCGGCTGCCGGCTCGGCCGTGTTGCTGGGCGGCCTCGAGATCGCCGGTGAGCTGGCCCGAATCGACGCCTACCTCGGGACGTCGGCGCTACAGCCGCTGGACGGTGTTCACGTCGACTGGATCGCGCCTGCTGACGGTGACACCGGTGTCGCCGCCGCCGTGTTCGACACCGCGTCCGGCTCCGTCCGGATCGACTGATCGGATCGCCTCGGCCCGCTCCGCCAGAACGGTCGCAGGCTCTGCGACCGCCGCGTCGGGAACCGGCTTGGACCGCGCCGCGAAGAACGAACCGGCAAGGATGAGCGGGAATCCGACGCCCATACCCACGGTGAAGCGCTCGCCCAGCAGCAGCACGCCGAGCAGTACGGCCACCGCCGGGTTGACGTAGGTGAACACCGTCGCGCGGGCCGGGCCGATGTCGGCGATCAGCGCGAAGAACGTCACGAACGCGAGGGCCGTGCAGACAACGCCGAGCACGAGGATCGACGCGAGCGGTTCGGCACCGATGTGGTCGGGCACGTTCAGTGCCGCGTAGGGCACGTACCCAGCCGCGCAGAGCAGCAGCGAGGCGGAGATGACCGGGATGCTCGGCAGATCGGCAAGCGACCGGGAAAGGATGACGGGCGCCACGGCGTAGCCGATCGCGACCAAGGCGATCTCGAGCAGCGGCCGGACATGCACTTCGCCGAGGTCGAGGCCGACCAGCATCGCCACGCCGGCCGCTCCGAGGAAGAGCCCCACGCCGCGCAAGCGGTCGACGCGCTCGCGCGCGCCGGTGAGCCGGGCGATCAGGACGCCGACGAGCGGGACGGCGGCGACGAGCAGCCCGGTGAGCGAGCTCGACAGCTTGGTCTCGGCGTCACCCAGCAGCAGCCAGGGGCCGGCCACCTCGATCGCGGTGAAGAGGACCAGCGGGCGCCACCGCCGCAGCACCATGCGGTACCCACCCGCCCGCAGCGCGAACGGCAACAGGATCAGCCCGCCGATCGTCGTGCGGGCGAAGACGAGGGTTCCCGGCGTGACGTCGCGGACGGCAACCCGGATCAGCAGATAGGGAATACCCCAGATCACGCACATTGCCGCGAAGAGTGCCCAGCTCCGCCGTGTCATGCCCGTCCCGTCCCGGTGCTGTCGATGCCGCGACCAACCTAGTTGGCAACCCTGACGACGTCGCAGTCATTTCATGCGGGCGATCCGGTGCATAGTGGTCGCGTGCAGAACGAGGCGCTGACCTGGCAGCAGTCCGGCGTGCTCTGCGCCGGGCTGCTCGCAACGGCGGCGACGCTGCACGTGTCCGGGCGGCCCCGCGTGCGCGTGCTCATTCCGTATGCCCGGGAGACCGCGATCATCGCCGGGCTCTACGCGCTGTGGCAACTTGCCGGCACGATGTCGGTGCTCGGGACGTCCGGAGCCTTCGCTCGGGCCCGATGGATCGAGCGGGTCCAGCACGACGTCGGGTTGCCGGCCGAGCGCTCCGTGCAAAATGCGATCACGGGCCACCCGTTGCTGGTACAGGCATGCAACTACTACTACGCGACCATGCACTTCGGGGCGTTGTTCGTCTTTCTGCTCTGGCTGTTCCTGCGCCATCGCGATCGCTATCCGAGGATCCGGCTCACCCTCGCGTTGCTGACGCTCGTCAGCCTCGTCATCCAGCTGCTGCCGGTGGCCCCGCCACGCCTGCTGCCCGGTTACATCGACACAGCAGCCCAGTACGGGCAGTCGGTGTACAGCCTCGGGCTCGCGCCCGACCAGTTGTCGGCCATGCCGTCGCTGCACGTGGGCTGGGCGGTGCTGATTGCCTGGTCGGTCGTGCGGGTGAGCGACAGCCCTTGGCGTTGGCTGGTGGTGCTGCACCCGGCCTGCACCGCGTACGTGGTCGCGGCAACGGCGAATCACTTCTGGCTCGACGGCGTCGTTGCCGTCCTCGTGCTCGGTCTGTGCATTGTGGGGCAGCTGACGGGGCGGCGCGCGGTCGACGCGCGTCGAACCCGGCGGCAGTCATCTGCCGCCGGGCGCAACGAGGTCGATGCCGAGATCGCCGAAGCGGTCGCCTAGCTGTTGCTGTGGCGGCGTCCGCTCATTGCGTGCCGGGCGAAGAAACCGTGGTGCTGGACTTCGTCGACCGGCTCGGTCACATCGGTGCGGTTGCCCGCGGGCTCAGCCGGAGGCGCGCCCGGGTAGCTCGCCGCGGGCGGGTTCGCCGGCAGAGCGTCACGCCGGGTCCCCGTCGCGCCTGCCCGCTGGGCCCGCTCGGACAGCACACGGTTCTCCTCCGCCAGCGATCGCCGTTCGGCCCGCAGGCGGCGATGCCGCGCCATCGAGGCACGCATCAGGCTGAGCGCGATGACAGCCGCGAGCAGCAGCACGGCGCCCATGACGGCCAGCCAGAACGCGTCGATCTGCCAGGTCTGGTTCCACATCTTGAACGTCATCTCAACCCGGTTGGCGAGGACGAGTTCAACTGCGCCGACGACAGCCGCAGCGAGAATGATCAGTCCCAGGACGAACATGCCGCCACCTCCGGTGACGCTCGGGGCGCCGGGGTTCGGCGCACTCGTTTCGCTATCAGGCTTCCCGTGACGCCGTCGGGATAAACCCGCCTGTGCACCGGTCCCCCGGGACGGGTTGACTGAAGGTATGAGCGCACTCGACGACACCGTCGCCCTCGTCACCGGTGCCAGCAGCGGCATCGGTGCCGCGACGGCCCGCCGCCTGGCCGCCGAGGGCGCCAGCGTCGCCCTGGTCGCCCGGCGTGCCGACCGGCTCACCGAACTCGCGGACGACATCATCGCCCAGGGTGGCCGGGCGCTCGTCCTGCAGGCCGACGCCACCGACGAGGAGCAGGTCAGCTCCTTCGTCGAGGACACCGTTGCGGCGTTCGGTCGGCTCGACACCGTGGTGGCGAACGCCGGCGTGATGCTGCTCGGTCCGGCCGTGGATGCCCCGGTGCCGGAATGGCACCGGATGGTCGAGCTCAATGTGACCGCGCTGTTGCACACCGCGCACGCCGCTCTGCCCCACCTGCTGGCGTCGGCCGACCGGGACCCTCGGCGCGTCGCGGACCTCGTCCTGGTCAGTAGCGTGGCGGGCCGAGTCGCTCGCGCGGGCAGCGCGGTCTACAACGCGACGAAGCACGCGGTCGGCGCGTTCGGTGTGGGTCTTCGCCAGGAGGTGTCCGGACGCCACGTCCGGGTCGGGCTGATCGAACCGGGCGCGGTGTCCACCGAGCTCGCCGGGCACAACCGCCCCGAGGTGCAGGAGACGATCCGTGGCCGATTCGGCTCGATCGAGCGGCTCGAGGCCGACGACATTGCCGACGCGATCAGCTACATGGTCACCCGGCCGCGCCACGTGGCTGTGAACGAGCTGCTCATCCGCCCCACCGAGCAGACCGGATGAGCCAACGGTTCGAGCTCGAGGTCGCAGGGCTCCCGAGAAGGGCGGCATACCCCCTGGCTCACCGCATCGCTCATCCCCCGCGCCATCGCGTGGGTGTCGACCGCCCCGGGGTTGCGGGCGCGCCCGTGGCGTTCGAGTACCGGATCTCCGGTGAGCACGAGATCGGTGATTGCGTCATGGTCTTCGGGGAGGTCCTGCATATCTCCGCGCGCGCAGCGACTGATCTCAACTGGGCGACGCCCCCCTCACCGGCAGGCAGGCGCGGCAGAAATCGGCGCCGAAGTCGTTCAGCTGGATGCTGCGGTGCACGATGCGCGCCAGCCGCCCGGCACGTTTGAGAGCCTCCACGACGCAGGGCTGGGCCTCGACCAGCTGATAGCGCTGCGGGTTGCTCACCTGCTCCTTGGAGAAGTCGATCAGGCCGAGGCGGTTGAGATTCGTCAGATAGGGGTGGATGCGTTCGACGTTCCGGCAACCGGCGTGCTCGGCGATCATGTTCAATCCACCAGCGACGAGCTGCGAGCCGACCCCGAACGGACGGTTGGTGCGTACGTCCAGAGACGGTTGCGGCCCGTTCAGGTAGAGGTAACGCAGGATGCGTGCCTCGTCCGGCGTGATCTCGGTGAGGATCCTGGCGAAGGCCGGGTGGGTGTCCTCGGTGACGTGCACGTCGTTCGACCTGCGCAGCAACTCCTCGCCCCGGTAGCGCAGGTCTTCGGTGGTGGCGTTGATCGGGGCGACGCTCTCGGGCACACCGTGCTCGTCCGGGTCGTCGGGGACGCCCAGGGCGCGCCACGCGGCCGAGCGCAGATCGGCTGCCAGGTCCTGCAGCACGGCAGCCGGTGGCTCGCCGCGCAGCGCACGCCCGACCACGGCCCGCGTGCCGGCCGCCCCCGTGGTGAGGCCCCAGGCCGCGGCCTTGACGCTCGATTCGGCGGCGATCCTCGCGAGCCCGGCCAGGATGCCGACTGCCGACGTATGCGTCGCTGGGGGTGCGGGAGACGCCGCGCCGCGGCGCAGCAGCTGTGCGGTCTCGTCAGCCGACAGCACCTCGGCCTTCTCGACGCCGTCGCGCGGTTGCTCCATGTGTTCCACTCTCACGTCATACCCCGAAGATCGCCAGGTGCAGGAAGCCCGCGAACAGCCCGAGCGCGCCTCCGTGCACGAACAGCAGCCATTCGTCCTGCTTGATCGCCGAACGAAGCAACTCGACGAAGTCGTCAGGGCCCATCGTGCGCATCTGGCCGGCGATGAAAGCCCGGATGCGCGTGCTCTGCCGCCGGTTGAACTCCGGCTCGGCGAACGCCGCGGGGGCAAAGGTGGTGGCCTCGCTCGCCAACGAGTCGCGGAGCTTGTCGTACTCGCGCGTGCCGATGGCGAGGCGCACTGCCGCGCGAGCCGGCCCGACCGCGTTGTCGACGGCCGGGCGCAAGGTGTCCTCGAGCAGCTGCATCGTGCGGTCGCTGCGGGGCCCGGTGAGCAACTCGTTGCCGATGTTGTGCAACGTGATGACGTTGTCGGCGATAAGCTGCGCGTACATCTCGATGATCTCGTTCTGTCGTTTGATAAAGAGCCCCTGCTGCCACGGGACCCACCAGGTGCGATGTACCGGTTCGAAGATCATCTTGATACCGATGTAGTTGGCGCCCCAGCCGATGATCACGCCGCCCAGGGGCAGCACGAACCAGTGCGGCCACAGGTGCAGGATGCCGACAAGCAGGAAGCCCATCGGGAAGCCGAAGTAGAACCCGAAGTTCTGCATGAACCGCAACTCCTTGCGGCCCATCGTCTGGAACAGCTCGTTCAACAGTTCGGGATGATCGACGAAGTACCGGATCACCATCAACTTCGCGTCGATCAGCTGGTCGACGTTCTCGCCGATGTCGTCGGTGATCCGCTTGATGACGCGCGGCAGCTGTTGGCGCACGCGGGCGTGCACCATCTCGCGGACAAGCGGCGGGAGGTCAGCCCACGGCGCTCCGTACTCGCGCTGCATGATCTGGTCGACGACCACGCGGATCTCGTCGACGGCGATGCTGCCGAGATGCTCCGCGATGCGGTCCGGCTCGAGTTCGCGGTAGAAGTCCGAGATGCTGCCCAGCTTGGCGAGCCCCTTGTCGACCGCGATGCTCGCCATCTTGTCCGCGCGTGACGGCACGATCCCCTGCCAGCCGACGTACCCGTCGTAGCGGATCAGTGGCAGCACCTGGACGCGCCGCGGAAGGATCGGAAATACGACGCGCAGCAGCGGCACCTTCACGCCGTGGAACCTGATCGGCCGGAACAGCATGAGGACGCCGGTCCAGTTGGTGATGTAACCGATGATCCCGGTGAAGAGCGGGACGCTGATCAGGTCGACGAGCAGCTTGTGATCCATCCCCCGCCTTCGCGTGCGTCGGCTGTCCGCCGTCCTGCCGGACCTCCCATCATCGGGTCCGGCCGTGGGTGCGTCCACTGGGAGTGCCGCACGGCCGTCACCAGATCATCGGCCGGAGTTCACCCGATCAGCACCGCCCCGTTCCGGGCGTTCTGGACGGTCAGGTGTCACTGACAAACCTGACCCCTCGGAGTAGGAGCATCGATGAAGATCTCGCCCAAGGCCGCCGTCGCGGCGGCCGTGACGGTGGTTGCCGCGTGTGTGGTCACCGCGGCGGCACCGGCCGGGGCCGACCCCCGAGCAAGTGACGGCCGCGGCGGCAATTCAGGCGGCGACCGTCCGTACACGTTCGCCGTCATCGGTGACATCCCGTACGGCGACGCGCAGATCGCCAACTTCCCGAACGTCATCGCGCAGATCAATGCCGACCCCGCAGTCCAGTGGGTCGACCATCTGGGCGACATCAAGAGCGGGTCATCCGTCTGCAGCGACGCCTACTTCGCGACGATCAAGCAGCGCTTCGATGCATTCGTGGACCCGCTCGTGTATACGCCGGGCGACAACGAGTGGACCGATTGCCACCGGCCCAACAACGGCGGTTACAACCCGCTCGAGCGGCTTTCGGCGGTGCGAACCGTGTTCTTCCCGCACCCCGGCACCACGCTCGGACAGCATCCGGCCACCGTCACCTCGCAGGCGACGCAGGGCCTCCCCGAGAACGTGCGCTGGGAGCGCGCCGGCGTGGCGTTCACCGCGGTGAACATCCCGGGCAGCAACAACAGCCTGGCTCCGTGGACCGGTCAGACGGCGCCGACGCCGGACCAGACCGCCGAGGTCCTCGCCCGCACCTCGGCTGACATCCAGCTCATCCACGACACATTCGCCACGGCGAAGGCGCACCACGACAAGGCGGTCACCCTGCTCACCCAGGCCGACATGTTCGACCCGACCGTCGCCAACCCGCAGTTCGCGGACTACTTCGGTTTCCAGGCAATCGTTGCGGCGATCGCACGCGAGTCCGCGGCGTTCCGCGGGCCGGTGTACCTGTTCAACGGCGACAGCCACGTGTACAACGACGACAAGCCGCTCGCGGGCGGTTCGTCCTGGCTGTCGTTCTACGGGATCACGACACCGGCTCAGAACCTCACTCGCGTGACCGTGGACGGCTCGACCGGCGTGAACGACTACCTGCGGGTGACCGTGCAGGACCACGGTTCGGAGGTGCTCACCTGGGAGCGGGTGCCGTTCGCCAGCTGACCGTCACTCGCCGACGTCGATGAGCACCTTGCCCACGGCGCCGTTCTCGACGGCGCCGTGGGCTGCCGCCGTCTCCGACAGCGGGAAGTGGTGCAGCGGGACGCCCTTGTGCTCCCCGACGTCGATGGCGCGGTCGAGCAGGGCGTCCTGGACGTCCTCGATCGCCCGGACCTTGGCCGTGGCCGGCTCGGTGTAGACCAGGACGAACTGCCAGCGGGCGTTCGGAGCCATCAGCGGACGAACCGGCAGGATGACCTGGTCATCGGGGTTGCCGGCGTAGCACGCGACCGATCCGGCGTGGCCGATGACGGCGACGTCGAGTGCGGCGTTCGCGGCGGCGGCGACCTCGACGATCACGTCGACGCCGTCCGGGCGGATCCGGCGAATCTCGGCCGCGGCGTCCTCGCGGGTGTAGTCGATCACGTGGTCCGCGCCCGCCGCCGCGGCGAGTTGCGCCTTGGCCGGGCTGCTGACCGTGGTGATCACGAGAGCGTCGGACCAGCGCGCCAGCTGGATCGCGGCATTGCCGACCGCGCCCGCGCC
>JAVHVN010000135.1:0-7398 GCA_032160545.1 Pseudonocardiales bacterium
AGGTCGTCGGCAAGTTCAGCGACGGTCCCGGCAACATCGTCGAGCGCATCCTCGCCGGCGAGGTAGACATCGTGCTGAACACCCCGTGGGGAAACGCCGGGCCGCGCATCGACGGCTACGAGATCCGGACCGCGGCGGTCACCGCGGGGATCCCCTGCCTGACGACCGTCCAGGCCGCCGCGGCCGCGGTGCAGGGCATCGAGGAGTTGATCCGCGGCGAAGTCGGCGTCGAATCGTTGCAGCACCTGCATGCCCACCTCGCCGAGTGGCGGGGCGCGACGCCGGCCGACCACGGACGGGGGAGCGACGCATGACCGCCGCCCCCGTGCAGGAGGTCGCCGAGATCTTCGCCATGCAGAAAGTCGGCGAGTACGTGCAGTTCACCGTCGTGGCTCCCGGTGTAGCGCAAGGCTTCGAACCCGGGCACTTCGTCGCGGTAGCGGTTGGCGGCGAGAACACCTCGATGCTCCTGCGCCGGGCGTTCGCGCTCTACGGAGCGACCCCGAACGGCGACTTCGCCGGCACCGTCCAGTTCGTCGTCGCGGCTCACCGTGCCGGCACCCGATGGCTGCTCGAGCGCAAGGTCGGCGACCGCATCGACGTCGTAGGGCCGCTGGGTACGCCCTTCCCGCTGCCGTCCGGGCCGGCCCCTGCCGTCCTGGTAGGCGGCGGCTACGGCACCGCTGTGCTGATCCCGCTGGCGCAGGCGCTGATCACGCACGGCTCACCGGTCGAATTCGTCGTCGGGGCTTCGACGGCCTCGCGGCTGTTCGGTGAGCTCGTCGCCAAGCGCCTCGCCGGATCGGTGACGGTCACGACCGACGACGGCTCGGCGGGGCACCGGGGCGTCGTCACCGACGTGCTGCCCGGCGCCATCACGCGCATCGGCGCCGAGGTCGTGTACGCGTGCGGGCCGATGCCGATGCTGCGCGCGGTCGGCGAGGTCGCGCGCGACCACGCCATCCATGCGCAGGTCGCCGTCGAAGAGGCGATGGCCTGCGGCATCGGCGTCTGCATGACCTGCGTACTCCCGGTGCGGGGGGACGACGGCAGGTCCCGGTTCGTGCGCTCCTGCGTCGAGGGGCCGGTCTTCGACGCCGATCGCGTCCGGTGGCACGACGTGGGCCGGCTGCCCTCCGATCTCATCGGAGCCGACGCCATGGGAGGCGGTCACTGAATGGCTGACATGCGCACCAACCTCGCGTGGTTCCAGCTGCCCAATCCGATCCTCACGGCCTCCGGGTGCGCAGCGGCCGGTCGCGAGCTGCATCAGTTCTTCGACGTCGCCGACCTCGGTGCCGTCGTCACCAAGTCGATCATGTCCCGGGCTCGCTCCGGCCGGCCGACTCCCCGCATGGCCGAGACCCCGAGCGGCATGCTGAACTCGATCGGCCTGCAGGGCCCCGGCATCGAATCGTTCATCAAGAACGATCTCGCCTGGCTGGCACAGCACGGCGCGCGCACGGTCGTGTCGATCGCGGGCACGCACACGGACGAGTTCGTCGAGGTGGCGCGCAAGCTGCGAGGCCACCCCGCCGTGTCCATGCTCGAGGTCAACATCTCGTGCCCGAACGTCGAGAGCCGCGGGCAGGTCTTCGCATGCGACGCCATCGCGTCGTCCCGGGTGATCGGTGCCGTGCGCCGCGCCGCCGACCCCGCTCAGCCGGTATTCGCGAAGCTCTCTCCGGACGTCACCGACATCACGCACATCGCGCGGGCCTGCGCCGACGCCGGTGTCGACGGGTTCTCGCTCATCAACACCCTGCTCGGCATGGTCATCGACACCGACACGATGGCGCCCGCGCTCGGCGGCGTGACCGGCGGGCTCTCCGGTCCCGCGATCCGGCCGGTCGCGGTGCGCTGCGTGTGGCAGGTCAAGCAGGCGGTGCCGCACCTTCCGATTCTCGGCATGGGTGGCATTCGCACCGGCCTGGACGCGCTGCAGTTCCTGCTCGCCGGGGCCTCGGCGGTGTCGGTCGGCACCGCGGTCTTCGGCGACCCGACCGCGCCGGTGCGCATCCTGCGCGAACTCGAGCAGACCTTGGACGAGCGTGGGATCGCCGCCGTGTCCGATGTCATCGGCCGCGCCCACCGCGCCCCGGCCGCGTTACTGAGCGCAGCCGCGGCGAGCCCGCGGTAGCCGGATGAGCTCCCCGCGATCGGTCGCCCCGCCGACCTTCGGGGCCCGCCTCGACGCGGCGCTGTCCGCACGCGGACCGTTGTGTGTCGGCATCGACCCGCATCCCGCGCTGCTCGAGTCGTGGGGCCTCACCGACGACATCGACGGGCTGCGCCGGTTCGCCGACATCTGCGTCGCGGCGTTCGGCTCGACGACCGCGGTGCTCAAGCCGCAGTCGGCCTTCTTCGAGACCTACGGTTCGGGCGGCATCGCGGTGCTGGAGACCACCGTGGCCGCCTGCCGGGCAGCGGGCGCGCTCGTGATCCTCGACGTCAAGCGCGGTGACATCGGCTCGACGATGACTGCGTACGCGCGTGCCTACCTCGATCCGTCTGCACCGCTCGCGTCCGACGCGCTCACCCTCTCGCCGTTCCTCGGCATGGGCTCGCTGGCTCCCGCGTTCGTGCTCGCCGCGCAACACGGCCGCGGGGCGTTCGTCCTGGCGCTCACCTCCAACCCCGAGGGCCCGCAGTTCCAGCACGCGCGGACGGCCGGCGGCGCCTCGGTCGCGCAGACCGTGGTCGACGAGTTGGCCGCGCTCAACGCCGGCACCGCGCCGCTCGGCTCCTTCGGTGTCGTGGTCGGCGCAACCATCGCCACCACCGACGTCGATCTCCAGAGCCTCAACGGCCCGCTGCTGGTGCCGGGCATCGGTGCCCAGGGCGGCACCGCCGAGGACGTCCGGCGGCTGTTCGCAGGCGCATTGCCCGCGGTCGTCCCGAGCGTGTCGCGCGAGGTGCTCAAGCACGGGCCGGACGTCGCGGCATTGCGCGACGCGGTGACCCGGCAGGTCGAGACGTTCGCGTTCCTGCGCGCCTGAACTCATCATGAGTCCAAGGCCTCACACCGCCGCCGACGTCGCCGGGCTCATCGACCGCGGAGTCGAGCCGCCCGCTGGTTGCGGCCGAACCCAGCGACGACCGGCGTCAGGCCGGCACGCTGTCCGGGTCGTCCGGGCCGGGCAGCGGCTCGACGGGCGCTGGGGGCAACGTCTCGGGCGTGTCGGGGGACAGTTCGCCGGGATCGTCCGGCACCGGCTCGCTCGGGTCGATCGGCGGGTACTCGTCCGGATCCGGACCTGGCTGCACCATGGTCCAGTTCTACCGGGCCGGACGTTGCGGCTGCGATCAGGGCGTGGGGTCACTCGCCTTGATCTCGCGGAAGTGCCGGTAGCTGTAGAGGATCAGCGCGAGGGCGACCAGGCCCGATACGACGATGGAGACGCCGGTGGGCCAGCCGCCCGGCAGCCACCACCTCTCGTCGATCGGCCACCAGCCGGGCACGTCCGGCGAGGCACTCCAGAACACGCCGAGCGCGAGCAACGCGGTGACGCCGAGGCAGGACAGCAGGATCCGCGGCCAGGTCTCCACCCCGTCGGCCGCTGCCTGCAGCGCGCGCTGCTTGACCGGCTCGAGGCGGCGGCGCGCCCACTCGTACTGCTGCGACAGCAGGGCCAGTCCGCCGACGATCGCGAGCAGGCCTGGCCCCGGCAGGACGAGCGCCGCCAGTCCGCCGAGCAGCAGCAGCCAGCCGACGGCCTCCAGACTGAGCCGCTTGAGTGCACGAGCCCCGCGTTTCACCCCGTCATCATTCCGTGTGGTCACCCGGTGGCGCACTGCCTGATCCGGGTCCACGCTGAGTGCATACTCAGCCGGGCGAGTTCCGGCGCACAGCGCTCCGCCGGTTCGTGCTTCGGACCCGACGTCGCGACCGTCATCCGGCGGCGAACACGGAACGGGCGTCGGCGAGGAAGGCAGCGGACGTCCCGGCGGGGTCGCCGACCGCGACCTGCGAGTAGGTGCGCACCGCACCGAACGGTGCGTTCCAGAACGTTCCCGCCTGCTTCTCCCACGGTCCGGCGTAGACGTACGGCTGCGAGCTGAAGTCGTCGCCGGGGGAGAAGCCGAGGTTGAGCCCCCGCCCGTCCGGCGTCGTGACGGTGACTGCGATGTCGAAGTGCTCTGGCCAGAGGATGACCGGGCTGATCGCGTCTGCGCCCGCATCGAGCCCCGACAGCACCGACGAGCCCAGCGACCACCACGCGACCAGGACCGCCTCGGCGGCCGGGTCGACGCCGTCGAGCGGCGTGCGGGTGACACGCGCGCCTGACTCGCGCACCAGGTCCGGCCCGGATACGGACAGCCGGACGGTTGCGTCGCCGTCGCCCGGGAACCAGCCGGTCGCGAACCCGCCCTCGGTCGCAGTGAGTGCGAGTTCGGTGTTGGCGGCGTACTGCTCGGCGGCCATCCGTTCCGCCGTCGCGTGCAACGCGGCGCGGGTCGCGGCGAGCTCGGCCAGGTCGAGCAGGACTGGCAGGGTCACCCGGCCATCATGACGCAGCCGAAGGCTGATTGCGCAGCCGGGAAGAGCCGCGGACCTCACGCCGTTCAGATCCGGTCGCCGCAGGTCGCGGACGACTCGGCCGTTCGGTGGATCGATTCTCGGGTACTCCTCCTCCGGACGCACGAGACGACCCGTGTCTGGCGCGCAACTGATCGAAATGCGTATCAACCATGGGCGCTCTAGGCTCCCCGCTCACGGAGGCGACATGGACGGAGAACTCGATCTCGCGGCCGTCCTCATCGAGGTCACGACCTTGGTCGCCGACGGCGTCGATCTCCCCGAGACTCTCGATCGCATCGCCGAGTACTCCATCCACGCCATCAGACCGGCCGATGGCGTCGTGCTCACCGTCTTCGAACAGGGCCGTCCGGTGGCGACCGTCGCCCGACCGCACGGGCTCGTCGTCACCGACGAGTTGCAGTACGGCTTGCAGGAGGGCCCGGCGGTGACGGCGCTGGCCGAGCGTCGCGTGATCCTGTGCCATTCGCTCGGCGCGGCGAGCGAGTGGCCACGCTTCCGCGCCCAGGTCGCGCGGATGGGGATGCACAGCGTCCTGGCCGTGCCGTTGGTCATGGGGCCGACGGTGGTCGGTTCGCTGTGCATGTATGCCGAGGGCAAGGGCCGCTTCACCGAGCGGGACGTCCGCGTGGCCGAGCGGTTCGCGAAGTCGGCCGCGGCCGTGGCGCGCAATGCCCAGGTGCTCTCCCGGGCGCGCATCCAGCTGACGCAGCTGCAGGAAGCGCTGCAGGTGCGGCCCGTCATCGACCAGGCCATCGGCATCATCCGCAGTCGTTCCGGCCGCTCTGCCGAGGACGCCTTCGGTCGGTTGAAGGAAATCAGCAGCGCCGAGAACCTCAAGGTGTCTGAGGTGTCGGCGCGCATCGTGCAGGAGGCAGTCCGCCGGGCCCACCTGCGCAGGGACGGCATGGTTTCGCCGACCCGACGTGACGAAGACCTCGTCTAGGTGAAATCGGTGCTAATACTTGTTCAGGAAGATATTAAGAGCTAGCTTCACCGCACGAGACGAGGAAAGCGTCTCGAGGAGCCGTCTCCGCCGGCGCAAGCCCGTGTACGGCTCCGATCTACCCGGGGAGGCTCCGCCCTTGTGAGACCCACAGCGGCGGAGGGGTGTCGCGAAAACTGCGACCGACGTACCACAGGGCGCGCATCATGGGGAATGCTTTTGACGTAGTACTGGCGGACGACCACGTCGTCTTTTTGGATGCACTCAGCGCAGTGCTGGGCCAGTTCGGGTACGAGATACGCGCGACCGCCACCACGAGCAAGGGCCTGCTGGACGCCGTCCGCGCGCTGCGCCCGGCACTGTGCGTGACCGAATCCCACTTTCGCGACGGTGCGGTCGTCGACATGTTCGGCGAGCTGGCGCGATGTAGTCCGGACACCCGCACCGTCGTCCTGACAGCGGACGGCGACCCGGCCACGATGCGCCAGGCACTGGATGCCGGTGCCTGCGGATACGTGCACAAGACGCGCGGCGTCGCAGACCTGCTCGACGTTCTGCGCCGGGTCGGCGCGGGCGAGATCGTGGTCGAAGGATCGTTCGTGCGGGCGGTGAAGCCCAGCGGCACCGCGCCGCTCGAACTCGCCCACCTCGCGACATTCCTGACCGGTCGCGAGATCGAGTGCCTGCAACTGCTCGTGGCGGGAAACGACACCGTGACGATGGCCCGCCGGCTGGGCGTGTGCCGCACGACGGTGCGCAGCCACGTGCAGGCCGTACTGACCAAACTCGGCGTGCACTCCCGTCTCGAGGCCGCGGCGTTGGCGGTGCGCTACGGGCTGGTCGAATCGGCTCCCGAACTGAGTGCGCGGGTGGGAGACGCCGGCTGAGCTGGATGGGCGATCCGTGCAACCGGTGCCGTCCGTTCGGATGAGACGCCACCCGCTCGCCGACGGATCCGGGTGGCGCCCGGATCGGTCACCGTCGTCACATGGCCTTTACCCGGGTCCTGCTGGTCGACGATCTGGTGATGCGTGGCGAGGTCCTCGCCCTGCGGCTGTCCACCGTTGCCGACATGCTGCTGCTGGGCAGGCACGACACCGGGGACCCGGACCTGCTCAGCAACGTCTCGCGCCTTCGTCCTGACGTGATCGTGATCGACGTCGGCACGGTCGCGCCGCCCGTCAGGCGGTTGCTGCGCGGGTTGCGTACCGCGTGGCCGCCGGCCCACATCGTCGCCTTGACCGAGACCGGGCATCTCGAGCTGGCCGTCGAGTCGGCCCGAGCCGGCGTCTCGGCGTGGGTGGACACGGCCAGTTCCACCGAGCACCTGGTGACTGTCCTGCGAGGCGTGGGACGCGGTGAGGCGTGGTTCCCGCCCGCCGAGCTGGGTGCGGTTCTGCGCGCCGTGGTCGACGATCGCGATGCCCGTGACCGCCGGGGCCGGCTCACGACGCTGACCGGCCGCGAGCGTGACGTGCTGCGGGGTATCAGCGAGGGCAAGTCGCCTCGGATGATCGCCGCCGAGCTGTCGATCTCGCTGAACACGGTGCGATCGCACACGAGCCGCATCCTGTCGAAGCTGGGTGTGCACAGCCGTCTCGCCGCCGCGAGCATCGCGGCGGCGGAGGGAATCTCCGACGCCGATGAAGGAGGCCAACTTCCTCTCCCCGACGTAGCGGACATCCACCATTCGCAGGATTCGCCGCAGCGCAGCTCTCCGTAGCGTGCCGTCATCACAGGCATCAAGCATCCGTTGCCCGGACACGGAGAAACGGTGACATGGAGATCTACGAAGCCTGCGAGTCGCGTTCCACGGGCGCGCTGGAGTTCCGGTCGGTGACCGGGGGTTCCAGTCTCGACACGGGGGCGCATGCGGTTCTGAGGGACCGCCTTGGTCTGGTGGCGGGCGGGG
>JAVHVN010000141.1:0-17113 GCA_032160545.1 Pseudonocardiales bacterium
GCCGGTTGTCGACGTTGCTGCAGACCACCCACCAGTCGAAGGAACGAGCCGACCGCGACGCGAAGGCGATGGCCGACAGCGGTGCGCTGCACTACGCGATCAACTGGTATCGCGGGATCCCGCTGTCTGACCGCCGCGGCATCGACACGAAGGTGACCGTGCCGACGATGTTCGTCTGGAGTGAGGGCGACACCGCCATCGACCGGAAGGGTGCGTTGGCCTGCGGCAACTACGTCGACGGCCCGTATCGGTTCGAGCGGCTGGCCGGTTCGCACTGGATGCTCGACGAGCAGCCGGACGTCGTGGCAGAGCTACTGCTCGAGCACGTCGAGGCCTACCCGGCCTGATCGGGCTGCTCGTGCAGCGCGGCCAGTTTGCGGAAGTCCCAGCTCGTGATCTTCGTCGGGCTCACGCGCAGCCACGCATGGGTCCCGTCGTGAAACATCTGCTCGCCGCCCATGTACTTTCGCGCGAAGATCCGTTCGATGTCGACGAGCCCCGGGACGGCCGCCCCGGTGCGCGGGACCTCACCCACGACCTCGGCGGTTCCGGCGATCTCGACGCCGCGCAGGTCGAGGTACTCGTCGCCCGCGTCGACGACGGCGCTCAGGCGCGGGTCGCGCTGCAGGTCGGCCCAGCGCTTGGCCCGGGTGATCGAGTAGAGCCAGAGGTCGCGGCCGTCCCAGCCGAACCAGAGCGGCGTGGCGTGTGGGCCGTCCGGGCCGATCGTGGCGACCCGGCAGGTGCGCTCGCTGGCGAGGAATTGGTCGCGCTCCTCGACGGTCATCGCGATCGCGCGGCCACGACGCTGGGGACGCAGGTCCGAGGTCATGGACGGACCCTAGCGGGGCAGGGCAGCGGCCCCCGGACCGTGGTCGGGGGGCCGCTGCCCTGCTGGGCTGTGAACTATCTGACGTCAGTGCTTGACCGCGTCCTTGACCTTCTCGCCAGCACCCTTCAGGTCGGATTTGGCCTGGTCCTTGCGGCCCTCGGCCTCGGTGCTGTGGTCGCCGGTGACCCGGCCCGCTGCTTCCTTGGCCTTGCCCTTGACGTCCTCGGCGGCGTTCTTCGCCTTGTCTACCCCGCTCATCGCGTTCGTCCCTTCATCGTCAGTGGACAACTAGGGGGTACCCGCTGCCCGTAAGGGCATAACTCACGCCGTCCGGGTGATACGCACCTCGACCGAGAGGTCGGCGGACACCGGGGTCCCGGCGAGAATGCCCTTGATCGGCGGAACGTCGGCGTAGTCGCGCCCCGAACCGACCATGACGTGACGTTCGGCCACCTCGGCGTTGTTGGTGGGGTCGTGGGCCACCCACTCGCCGAGCCACCACTCGACCCACGCGTGGCTCTCGCCGATGGCCGGCTCACCGATCACGGCGTCGTTCTTCGGGTGCAGGTAGCCCGAGACATAGCGGGCCGGGATGCCGACCGCGCGCAGGGCCCCGACGACGAGGTGCGCGTAGTCCTGGCAGACGCCGCTGCGGGCGGCCCACGCCTCGTGGGCCGGAGTGGAGACGCCGGTGGAGCCGGGCAGGTAGGTCATCAGGTCGTGCACCGCGGTACTGATCGCGAGAGCGGCCGCCTGCGGGTCGCTGCGCTGCGCGATCTCCTGTGCCATCACGCCGAGGTCGGCGGGCGGCAGCGTGCTCGGCGTCTGCGCAAGGAACTCGCCGAATTCCTCCGCGACCGTGCGGCCCTGCAGGTCGGCCCACTCGAGTGCGCGCTGGGGCCGCGGGCGGCCGTCGGGTTCGACCTCGACGAGGCTCGTCGCGGAGACGACGAGGTCGCGGTGCGGCCGGGTCACCTCGAAGCAACGCACCTGAGTGCCCCAGTAGTCGACGTACGGGTGCTGCCAGGTCGCGTCGTCGATGCGCAGCGTCGACTCGAGCGGGGTCTGCCAGCGCGTCGACGCCGGCGTCAGCCGGGCCTCGTTGAACGAAAGGGTGACGGCGGAGTCGTAGCCGTAGCGCGACACGTGGTCGATTCGGTACCTGGCGATCACGCGCAAGACCCGTTCACGACGCCATCCAGGAGGTGACGACACCACGCGGGAAGTACCGCTGCGCTACGGCGTCGCTCGCCGCGGAGCACGCGCTCTGCACCCGTTGCATCACGTGGTAGATGTCGTCGAGCAGCTCGGCGGTCGGCGTGTACTCGAGCTCGGACCGGATCATGCCGAGCACCCGGTGTGCCTCTGCCGCGCGGCCGCGTTCGGTCATGCCGTGCTGCTGCGCGAGTGCTTCGAGGCTGTGTTCGGCAGAGCTCAGGGCACACATCAGCGACCGGGGGAAGTACTGGTTCAGCAGCAGGAACTCGAACGCCCGATCGTCCTCGATGGCGCCCTGCGCGCTGCGCAGGAACGCCTGGTACGCACCGCAACTCTGCAGCAGCATCACCCAGGACGGCCCGGCGGAGCCGGCGAGCGCCCGAGCCGCGGCGAGCCGCGCGGTCATGTCGGCGCGCTCGAGACTGCGACCGAGGCTCAGGAAGTACCAGGCCTCGTCACGGGTCAGCGTCGCGTCGGCCGTCCCGGTGAATGCCGCCGAGCGCTCCCGCACCCAGGTGAGGAACGCATGCGGGTGCGCCCGCCTGCCCGGGCGGGAGGCTTCGTGCCAGGTGACGTTGATCGTCTCCCACAGCTCGGATGAGACGACCTCTCGGCTGCGGCGGGCGTTCTCACGCGCCGCGGCCAACGCTCCCACCACCGAGGCGGGCGACGAGCGGTCCCACACCAGCGCGTCGAGCACTCCGGCGGGGCTGACCTCGCCGGCTTCGCCGTGCCCCATAGCCATCAGCAGCGATCCGCACAGCACGTCCTCGGACGCCCACGGGTCGTCCACCAGCTGGGTGAGGGTGACGTCGACGATCCGGCTGGTGTCTTCGGCGCGTTCGACGTAGCGCCCGATCCAGTACAGCGACTCGGCGATGCGGCTCAGCACGGTTCTCCCTGCTGCTGCTGTTGTTGTTGCTGGTGTTGCAGCGTGTCGGCGTCGGACGCGAACGGCGCGGGCAGCGCGTGCTCGGTGGCGGTCTCGGGGGCTCGTGCGGGTTCGGACGTCGCCGGGCGGCGCTCGCCGGCGAGCACCCAGGTGTCCTTCGAGCCGCCGCCGCGACTGGAGTTGACGACCAGTGACCCCTCGTCGAGCGCCACCCGGGTCAGCCCGCCGGGCAGCACCCACACGTCGTTGCCGTCGTTCACCGCGAACGGACGCAGATCGACGTGCCGGGGCGCGATCGTGTCGCCGACGAGCGTCGGCACCGTCGACAGCTGCACGACGGGTTGCGCGACCCAGCCGCGGGGGTCGGCGACGAGCCGCTTGCGGACGGCGTCGAGTTCGGAGCGGGTCGCCTGCGGCCCGATCACGAGCCCCTTGCCGCCCGCACCGTCGACCGGCTTGACGACGAGTTCGGCCAGCCGGTCGAGCACCTCGTCGAGCACGCCGGGATCCTCGAGTCGCAGCGTGTCGACGTTCGGCAGCACGGGATCCTCGTGCAGGTAGTAGCGCACCAGGTCGGGCAGGTAGGTGTAGATCAACTTGTCGTCGGCGACACCGTTGCCGACGGCGTTGGCCAGCGTCACGTTTCCGGCCCGGGCCGCCGTCAGCAGACCTGGGCAGCCCAGCATCGAGCCGGCGCGGAACTGGACCGGATCGAGGAACTCGTCGTCGACGCGGCGGTAGATGACGTCGACCCGGCGTTCCCCCGACGTGTCGCGCATGCGCACCACACCGCCGGTACAGATCAGGTCGCGGCCCTCGACCAGCTCGACGCCCATCGCCCTCGCCAGCCAGGTGTGCTCGAAGTAGGCGCTGTTGTGCACGCCCGGCGTGAGCACGACGACGCACGGGTCGCTCACGCCGGCCGGGGCGGCGGCCCGCAGCGCCGCGCGCAGCCGTTGCGGGTAGTGCGACACCGGCCGCAGCCGCACCTTGCCCAGGACGTCCGGCCATTGCTGCCGCATCGTGCTGCGGTTCGCCAGGACGTAGCTGACGCCGGACGGCACGCGCACGTTGTCCTCGAGGACGCGGAACTGGCCCTGCTCGTCGCGCACGAGGTCGATGCCGCTGACGTGCACCCGGACCCCGTTCGCCGGCTCGATGCCGTAGGCCTGGCGATGGAAGTGCTTCGACGAGGTGATGACGGTGCGCGGCACCACGCCGTCGGCGACCACCCGAGCCGGTCCGTACACATCGGCGAGGAAGGCCTCGAGGGCACGCACCCGTTGCCGCACCCCGCGGTCGATCATCTTCCAGGTCGCGTCGTCGATCACCCTCGGGACGATGTCCAGCGGGAACGGCCGCTCCTCGCCGCCGACGTCGAACGTCACGCCCTGGTTGAGGTAGGCGCGGGCGAGGGAATCGACGCCTGCGCGCAGTTCCTGCGCCCCGCTGCGCTGGATCGACTCGTACAGCGTGCGGTAGGGAGCGCGTGGCGACCCCGCCTGGTCGACCATCTCGTCCCAGGCGGCCCCCACGGCATAGTCGTCGAAGAGATCAGCCACCCGACGGATCGTATGGCGGTTTTGTGTCGGACGGATGTCGAATCCCCTCAGCCGCGGACGCGCGCAGCGGCGAGTTCGATGCGCTCGTCCGGCTGGACGGCGGCCACGCGGAAGAAGCCGGCACCCGCCGCGCCGTAGAAGTCGCCGGGCGACACGACGATGCCGATGCGCGCAGCGAGATCGCGCGCAGCAGCCCAGGCATCGCCCCCGGGCGCCGGAGCCCAGAGGTAGAACGCCCCGTCGGGCAGCTCGCACGGGTAGCCGGCGGCAACGAGGATGTCGCGCAGCAACCGCAGGCGGCGCAGGTAACGCCCGCGCTGCACCTCGACGTGTGAGTCGTCGCCGAGCGCGATGACCGCCGCGGCCTGCACCGGGCCGGGCGGCATGAGTCCCGCGTGCTTGCGGACCTCGCGCAGGTAGTGCACGAGGTCGGCGTCGCCCGCGTAGAACCCGATGCGGGCACCGGCGAAATTGTCGCGCTTCGACAGCGAGTGCAGGGCGAGTACACCCTCGGTGCCCTCGCGCAGGACCGTCGTGGGTTCGCCCGCCCAGGTGAATTCGGCATAGCACTCGTCGGAGAAGACCGGGACGCCGCGCGCGCGTCCCCACGCGGCGGCGGCGGGCAGGTCGGCGACGTCGCCGGTCGGGTTGCCGGGCGAGTTGACCCAGAGGCACAGCGTGCGGGAAGCGTCGCCGTCGGCGAGGTCGGCGAGGTCGCCGAGGTCTCGGTAGGGCACCGCGCGGCAGCCGGCGAGCGTGGCGCCCATCTCGTACGTCGGGTAACTGATCGCCGGGTAGAGCACGGTGTCGCGCGACGGGTCGCGCAGCCGAAGGTACTGCGGGACGGATGCGACGAACTCCTTGGTGCCGACGCAGGCCGCGAGCTCGGTAGCCGGGTCGACGGCGGCGCCGAGGCGCCGTTCGATCCAGTCCGCCGCGGCGCGGCGGAACTCCGGCGTGCCGATCGACGGCGGGTACCCGCGTGCGGCGTCGCCCGACGACAGCGCGGCGATCACGTCCGCGGGTGCCGGGTCGCACGGCGTGCCGATGGACAGGTCGATCGCGCCCCCTTCGTGCTTGCCGGCGAGCTCGATCACCTCGTTCAGGCGGTCGTACGGGTACGGCGGCGGGACGAACCCGGTCATCGCTCGTCCTCCAGTCGGTCGGCGAGCAGCTGTGCGAGGTGCACGCCGTAGGTGTTGCCGACCTGCTCGAGCTGGGTGCGGCAGGAGAATCCGTCGGCCAGGACGACAGCCCCGGGGTCGGCCGCGCGCACCGCGGGCAGCAGCGCGGTCTCGGCAACCGCCACGCTCACGTCATAGTGCCCGCGCTCGACACCGAAGTTTCCGGCGAGCCCGCAGCAGCCGCCTACCGCGTCGATCTGCGCTCCCGCGCTCGCCAGCAGCGCCGCGTCGGCCTGCCAGCCGAGCACCGCGTGCTGGTGGCAATGCGGCTGCGCGACGCCGCGCACGCCGTCGAGGCGCGGCGGGCTCCAGGTCGGGGTCGCCGCGAGCAGCTCGGCGAGCGTCCGCGTTGCTGCCCGGACCTGCTCGGCGCGAGGGTCTGCGGGCAGCAACTCGGCGACGTCGCTGCGCAGCACTGCGGTGCACGACGGCTCGAGTCCGACGATCGGCATACCGGCACCGAGCGCCGGTTCGAGCGCGGCGAGGGTGGCGCGCAACTGCTTCTTGGCGCCGTCGAGCTGGCCGGTCGAGATCCAGGTCAGCCCGCAGCACACCTCCCGCTCGGTGATGCGCACCGAGTAGCCGGCGTCCTCGAGGACGCGTACCGCCGCCTGTCCGACCTCGGGCGAGAAGTGATCGGTGAAGGTGTCGACCCATAACAGCACCGGGGTGCCACCGACGCGCGCCGGCCGTCCGGCGAACCACTGCCGGAAGGTGCGCGCCGCGAACTGCGGCAACGGCCGGCGCGCGTCGATGCCGCCGGCACGCTTCGCAAACGCGGCCAGCGCGGGCCGGCGCAGCACGCCGTTGACGAGGCGCGGCGCCCGTGCCGCGAGCCGCGCCCAGCGCGGCAGCCAGCCGAGCGCGTAGTGGGCGGGCGGTCGGACCCGCCGCCGGTAGCGCTGGTACAGCACCTCGGCCTTGTAGGTGGCCATGTCGACGCCCGCCGGGCAGTCCGACGAGCAGCCCTTGCAGGACAGGCACAGGTCGAGGGACTCGAGCACCGCGCCGTCCTTGAAGCCGCTGACGAGCGAGCCGTTGGCGAGTTCCTGCAGCACGCGCGCGCGTCCGCGCGTGGAGTCCTTCTCGTCCCTGGTGGCGAGATAGGACGGGCACATCACGCCGTCGGCAGCGGTGCTGTCGGCACGGCACTTGCCGACGCCGACACAGCGGTGGACGGCCGTCGAGAGATCGCCGTTGTCATGCGGGTAGGCGAAGCCGAGGTCGCGGCGCAACGTCCGCGCCGCGGGCACGCGGAGATCGGCGTCGACCGCGGCAGGGTGCACGATCACGCCCGGGTTGAGCAGCTCGCGTGGGTCGAACAGCCGCTTCACCTGAGCGAAGGTCTCGATGGCCTCCGGCGAGTACATGTAGGGCAGCAGCTCGCCGCGGGCCCGGCCGTCGCCGTGCTCGCCCGACATCGAGCCGCCGTGCCTGCCGACCAGTTGCGCCGCGTCGACGACGAAGGCACGGAAGGCACGGGAGCGCTGCGGCCCGTCGGCGAACGGGAAGTCGATGCGCGCGTGCACGCAGCCCTCGCCGAAGTGCCCGTAGGCCAGGCCGTCGACGCCGTGCGCACGCATGAGCTGCTCGAACTCGCGCAGGTACGCGCCGAGTCGCGCGGGCGGGACGGCCGCGTCCTCCCAGCCGGGCCACGCCGGCAGGCCGCCTGGAGTGCGGCCACCGAGCCCGGCGCCGTCCTCCCGGATGCGCCACAGCGCCCGCGCCGGGGCACCGGTGACGATGGCCGAGTCGAGGCAGCCGGCGTCGGCGATGAGCTTCTCGGCAGCCGCGCGCGCCTCGGCCTCGGTGGAGCCCGCGGTCTCGACGAACAGCCAGCCGGCCCCGCGAGGCAGTGGCGGGACTGCTGCCTCGCCGCGGCGAGCGCGCACGACGTCGATCAGCCGCGCGTCCATGCCCTCGAGCGCCACCGGCCGGTGCGGCAACAACCCGAGCACGGCGTCGGCTGCCGACGGCATGTCCGGATAGCCCAGCACGGCGAGGGCGACGGCCTGCGGTGCCTCGACGAGGCGCACGGTCGCGCCGAGGACGACCGCGAGCGTTCCTTCGGTGCCGACCAGGAAGCGGCCGAGGTCGCGGCCGTTCTCGGGCAGCAGGTGCTCGAGCGAGTAACCGCTGATCTGGCGGGCGAAGCGCCCGAACTCGGTGCGGATCGTCGCGAGGCGACTGTCGACCAGCGCGTCGAGCTCGTCCGCCAGCCGGGTCTCGGGACCGGGCCGCCACGTCGAACGCTCGGGCTGCCCGGTGCGAAAGCGCAGTCCCTCGGCGGTGAGGACGTCCAGCTCGACGACGTTGTCAGCCGTACGCCCGTAGGCCAGCGCACGAGACCCGCAGGCGTTGTTGCCGAGCGAGCCACCGATCGTCGCGCGAGCGTGGGTAGACGGGTCGGGACCGTAGCGCAGTCCGTGCGCTGCGGCGGCGAGCGTGACGGAGTCGAGGATCGCACCGGGCTCGACGACCGCGGTTCGGCTCTCGGGATCGATCTCGAGGACGCGGTTGAGGTGGCGCGAGAAGTCGGCGACGATGCCTGCACCGACCGCGTTGCCCGCTGTCGACGTCCCACCGCCACGCGAGGTGAACGGGATGCCGAGACGGCGGGCCACCGCGACCGCCCCCAGGACCTCGTCGGCGTGCCGCGGAAAGATCACGACCCTCGGGACGATCCGGTAGTTCGACGCGTCCGACGAGTACTCCGCGCGTCGCCGCGTCGAATCGTCGACCTCGCCGATACCTGCCGAGCGCAGCGCGGCGACCAGTTCGCGGTGTGCGTTGCTCGTCACCCCGCCATTCTTCCGTACCTCGTCCGTCTCGCAGTTCGCCGGGCGAGGTGATCGCCGATATCCGTCATGACGCGCACCACGGTGGCGGCGGCGTCCCGTCGAGCGCGAGCGCGACCGCGGCGCGGGCGGCGACCGGGCCGACCAGGTTGCCGGTGCCGTTGTAACCACCGATCGCGACCACTCCCTCCGCCACGGGTGTGCAGAGCGGGCGGCCGTCGTCGGTGAATCCGACCGACGCGGCCCACCGGTGCGCGACCGCGACGGGTCCACCGGCCATCCGCGCCGCAAGCCCGTCGAGGTAACCCTGCACGGGGCCGGTCGGCTCTGCAGCTGGCGTCCACTCGTCGGCCTCGAACCGGTCGCGCCCGCCGCCGACGAAGATCCGCGCGTCGGCCGACTGCTGCGCATAGTCGTACCCCCACCGGCCGTAGACCGGGCAGGGCAGCCGCCCCGGCGATACCGGCGCCGTCGCGAGCATCTGCAGCCGGGCCGAGCGCATCCGACCGGACAGTTGGGGTAGCAACACCTCCAGCCGGCCGTCGACGGCGACGACCACCACGGCGGCGCTGACCGCGCCGGTGGCCGTCTCGACGCGGCCGGCCGCCACCGTCCGCACCGGCGTGCGCTCGTGCAGGGACGCCCTCGGGGCGAGCCGCTGCGCGGTGCGCAGGATACGCACGGCCGGGTTGGTCGAGCCGTCATCGGGCAGGAAGATCCCGCGGCCGAGCGGGCCGTCGTACTCCTCGACAGCAATGCCATGGGCGCGCAGAGCGTCTGCGTGGGCTGCGCAGTCGGCCGCCTCGGCGCGGCGATCCGCCTCCTCGTGCTCGTCGACCGGTTCGCCCGGCAGGCCAGCGAGCCGGATCGACCCCCGGCGCTCGATCACCGACGGACCGAGCGCCGCCTCGAGCGCGTCGAGCTCGGCGAGCGTCTCGCGGTAGAGCCCGACGGCGGCATCCGCACCCCAACCCTCGATCGCATCGTGCAGGAAGAGCGCCGGGCCGCCGAGCAGGAACCCGCCATTGCGGCCGGCGGCACCCTCCCCGACCCGACCCGCGTCGACGCCCACGACGGTGAGACCGCGTGCGAGCAGGGCCGACACCGCCGCGAGCCCCGATCCGCCGAGCCCGACGACGCATGCGTCCGCCGTCACGTCACCGTCCAGCGGCGCGAGCCCCGGCCACGTCTCGACGGCGGAGTCGGCGTCCCAGCCGACCGCCATCACAGCACCTTGGAGAGGAAGGCCTTCGTCCGCTCGTGCCGCGGGTTCGCGAGGACGTCCCGCGGCGACCCGGACTCGACGACCACGCCGTCGTCCATGAACACCAGCTGGTCGCCCACCTCGCGGGCGAAGCCCATCTCGTGGGTGACCACGACCATCGTCATGCCGCCACGCGCGAGTTGCTTCATCACGTCGAGGACCTCGCCGACCAGCTCCGGGTCCAGCGCTGACGTGGGCTCGTCGAAGAGCATGAGCTTGGGCTCCATTGCCAGCGCGCGCGCGATCGCGACCCGCTGCTGCTGGCCGCCGGACAGCTGCGCCGGATAGGACGACTCCTTCTCGGCCAGCCCGACCTGCTTGAGCAGGCTGCGTGCGGTCGCCACCGCCTCGGCCTTGGACCGCTTCTTCACCCGCGTCGGCGCCTCGGTGATGTTCTGCAGCGCGGTCATGTGCGGGAACAGGTTGAAGTGCTGGAACACCATGCCGATGTCGCGGCGCTGCCGTGCCGCCTCGCGCGGATGCAGCTCGTGCAGTTTGTCGCCGCGCTGGGCGTAGCCGACGAGCGTGCCGTCGACGTACAACCGTCCCGCGGTGATCTGTTCGAGATGGTTTATGCAGCGCAGGAACGTCGTCTTGCCCGACCCGGACGGCCCGACGAGGCACATGACCTCGCCGGGCTGCACCGCCAGGTCGATGCCCTTGAGGACGTCCAGCGGGCCGAAGGACTTGCGGACCGCGAGCGCGTGCACCATGGGGTGCGTCATGCGGCACCACCGCCGCCGCCGTCGCGCTCGCGATGGGTCGACAGCATCGAAGCGAGCGTGCGCTGTTCGCGTGCGGTCATCCTGCGCGACGACCCGCGCGCGAAGTAGCGCTCGAGGTAGAACTGGCCGACCATCAGCACGCTGGTCATGGCGAGGTACCAGGTCGCGGCGACCATGAGCAGCGGCACCGGCCGGAAGATGACGCCCGAGATCTGATGCGCCTGGTTGTAGAGATCGCCGGTGTACGGCACCGCGGTCACGAGCGAGGTGGTCTTGAGCATGCTGATCAGCTCGTTGCCGGTCGGCGGGATGATCACCCGCATCGCCTGTGGCAACACGATGCGCCGGGTCGTCAATGCCCGGGACATGCCCAGCGCGGTCGCCGCCTCGGTCTGCCCTTCGCCGACGGAGAGAATGCCGGCCCGGACGATCTCGGCCATGTAGGCGGCCTCGTTGAGACCGAGCCCGAGGAAGGCGAAGAAGAATGCCGCATCGAGGCGCTGGATGTTGAAATGCACGAACTGATGCACGAACGGGATGCCGAGCGCGATGCGGGGGTAGAGCGAGCCGAACAGTCCCCAGAACACCAGCTGGACGTACACCGGCGTGCCGCGGAACAGCCAGAGATAGACCCACGCCGCGGTCTTCAGGACCGGGTTCGGCGACAGCCGCATGACCGCGAGGACGACGCCCAGCACGACACCCAGCAGCATCGCGAGCAGCGTGAGCTCGATCGTCATCACCGCACCCTTGGAGATGCGCCGGTCGAACAGGTAGTTGCCGTACGTCGACCACTGGAAGGAGTCGTTGGTAGCGGCGCCGTACACGAACAGGAACGCCAGTACCAGAACCACCGTGGCGGCGATCCACCGTCCGGGGCGGCGCAGCGGCACTGCGCGGATCGGCTCGGTGTCTGCCGATCCGCGCGTTCCGTGCTGGACCAGGTCGCCGGTCAGCTCTTGGCCCCGTTCACCGTAGCCGTCTTGATCGCGCCGGCCTGAAGACCCCACTTCGTGCAGATCTGCAGGTAGGTGCCGTCGTCCATCAGGGACTGGATCGCCTTCTGCATCGCCTGCACGAGCGTCGAACCCTTCGCGATCGGCCAGCCGTACGGCGCCGATTCACGGATCGAACCGGCCTGCTGAAGCTTGCCGCCACTCTGCTTGATCGCGTACGCCGTCACCGGGGAGTCCGCCGACATGGCGTCGGCCTTGCCGCCGATCGCCGCGTTCGTCGCGTCGTCCTGGCTGTCGAACTGAAGGATCTTGATCGCCTTCTTGCTGGCGCTGGTGCATGCCTTGCTCAGCGCGGGCAGTTCGTCCTGCTGCTCGGTCGTGTTGGCCTGGACCGACACGGTTAGTCCGCAGGCATTCGTCGGGTCCACCGTCTTGCCCGTCGGCGCCGCCCACAGGATGCCGGCAGTGAAGTAGTCGACGAAGTCGTCGGTCTTCTCCCGCTCCTTCGTGTCGGTGAAGGACGACATTCCGATGTCGTACGTGCCTGCTGACACCGCCGGCACGATCTTGTCGAAGTCGGATTGCCGGTACTCGGTGGTGAGGCCGAGCTTCTTCGCCGTTGCGTCCACCAGGTCCACGTCGAAGCCGACGACCTTGCCGTTCTGCAGGTACTCGTTCGGCGAGTACGGCACGTTGACCCCCACGACGAGCTTGCCCGCGGCCTTGATCTTGGCCGGCACCAGCGCGGTGAGCGACGTGTCGGCGCTGACGCTGTTGGAGACGCTGCCGGTGGCGCCGCCGCCGGACGAGTCCGAGTTGTTGGCGCAGGCGGTGAGGGCGAGAGCACCCGCCGCGACAGCGGCGACAGTGAGCGTGACACGGGAACGCAGAAACACAGGACCTCCTCGAGAGTGGCCCCCCACACTAGCCAGGCGATTCCGGGTTGAGCGGCTTGCGCCGACGAGCGTTGCGGCAATGCAACCTCGCCCCGCGCCGCGGTACCGGAGCCGCCCCCGTGGGCGATGTCTCGGATCCGAGACATCTTCCACTATCCTGCGTCCATGGCACAGGTGCCTGCGGCCCGGCAAACCGTGGCAATCCTGCGCTTCCTGGCCCGCCAGGCCGCGCCGGTTCCCGCGGCGACCATCGCTCGCGAACTCGGACTGCCCCGCTCCACGACGTATCACCTGCTGGCTACCCTGCAGGACGCGGGATTCGTGGTGCACCTGCCGCAGGAACGTCGGTACGGGCTCGGCGTCGGCGCGTACGAACTCGGGACCGGCTACACGCGGCAGGCACCGCTGCAACGACTGGCGCGCGTGCAGCTCGCGGCCCTCGTCGACCGCACCGGGCACAGCGCGCGTCTCGGTGTCCTGCACGGCCGTGACGTGCTGTTCGTCCTCGAGGAACGCGCGCCGGGCCGGCCGCCGCTGGTCACCGACGCCGGCGTGCGGCTGCCCGCGCAGCTCACTGCGAGCGGACGCGCGATGCTCGCCGCGCTGCCCGCGCAGCAGGTGCGCGCGCTGTATCCCGACCCGAGCGCGTTCGTCGTGCGCCATCAGCGCGGCCCCCGTTCACCCTCGGCGCTGCGGCAGCTGCTCGCGGACGTCCGGCGGCTGGGACATGCCGTGGAGGAGGCGGAGGTGACACCCGGATTCGCGTCCGTCGCGGCCGCCGTCATCGACCACACCGGGCACCCGGTCGCGAGCATCGCGCTCACGTACCCGCAGGAGGAGATCGACGAGCGGCGGCGGGCCGAGCTGGCCGAGCGCGTCATCGACACGGCGGCCGCGCTGTCGAAGCGGATCAGCGGCGGTCTGTGACTAGGGCAGCGCGAGCTGGCTCTTGCCGAGGACAACGATGCCGCTGGAGGAGGTGTGGTAGCGCTGCGCGTCCAGTTCCGCGTCGACTCCGATGTGCGCTCCCTCGGGCACCACGACGTCCTTGTCGAGGATCGCCCGGCGCACGACCGCGCCGCGGCCGACCTGCACGCCGTCCATCAGCACCGAGCCCTCGACGTAGGCGCCGGCATGCACTCGAACCCGCGGCGAGAGGACGCTGTGCCGCACGGTCGCACCCGAGATGATCGTGCCGGCGCTCACGATCGACTCCTGGGCGAGACCGCCCTCGACGAATTTCGCCGGGGGCAGATGCGGGTGATGCGTGTAGATGGGCCACTGCTGGTTGTAAAGGTTGAAGATCGGGTGCACGGCCACGAGGTCCGAATGCGCGTCGTAGTAGGCGTCGATGGTGCCGACGTCGCGCCAGTAGCCGCGGTCGCGCTCCTCGGCGCCGGGCACGTCGTTGTCGGCGAAGTCGTACACGTACGCGCCGCCGTGCTTGACCATCATCGGCATGATGCTGCCGCCCATGTCGTGGACGGAGTCCTCGTCCTCGGCGTCCTGCCTCAGGACCTCGAGCAGCGCCTGGGTCGTGAAGACGTAGTTGCCCATCGAGGCGTACGCCTGGTCGGGATCGTCGGGAAGGCCCGGCGGATTCTCGGGCTTCTCGAGGAACTCGATCACGCGCCGGTCGGCGGCGGCCTCGATGACTCCGAAGGCCGACGCCTCCTGCCTCGGCACCCGGATACCCGCGACGGTCGCCGCTGCGCCGGAGTCGATGTGCTGCTGCACCATCTGGCGCGGATCCATGCGGTACACGTGGTCGGCGCCGAAGACCACGATGTAGTCGGGCTTGTCGTCATAGATCAGGTTGGACGACTGCAGGATCGCATCGGCGCTGCCGGTGTACCAGCGCGGGCCGAGGCGCTGCTGGGCCGGGACGGGCGTGACGTAGTTGCCCAGCACGGTCGACATGCGCCAGGTCTGGGTGATGTGCCGGTCGAGGGAGTGCGACTTGTACTGGGTGAGGACGCAGATGCGCAGGTAGCCGGCGTTGACGAGATTGGACAGGACGAAGTCGATGAGGCGGTAGCTGCCGCCGAACGGGACCGCAGGCTTGGCGCGGTCGGCAGTCAGCGGCCACAGCCGCTTGCCCTCGCCCCCAGCCAGGACGATGCCCAGCACCCGCGGCTCGCGCGCCATGCGCCAACCCTAGCCGTCGCCGCACAGCCGGCACACGGTCCGAGCACGACCCCACTAGGGTCGGCGACATGCGAGTCGGCGTGCTCACTCGGGAGTACCCGCCGGACGTGTACGGCGGCGCCGGGGTCCACGTCGAGTTCCTCGTCCGCGAGTTGCGCCGCCTCGTCGAGGTCCAGGTGCACTGCTTCGGCGCCAACCGGCTGGAGGCCGGCGTCACCTCGTATCCCGTGCCGACCGGGCTCACCACGGCGAATGCGGCGCTGCAGACCCTCGGCGTCGACCTGGCGATCGCGGCGGCGGTCGGGGACGCGGACGTCCTGCACTCGCACACGTGGTACGCGAACCTGGCCGGCGTTCTCGGTGCACAGCTGCACGGCGTGCCGCACGTCCTCACCGCGCACTCGCTCGAGCCGCAGCGGCCGTGGAAGGCGGAACAGCTCGGCGGCGGGTACCGCATCTCGTCCTGGGCCGAGCGCCAGGCGTACGAGTCCGCCGACGCGATCGTCGCGGTGTCGTACGGAATGCGGGCCGACGTGCTCGAGGCGTACCCGTTCGTCGATCCCGCCCGCGTACACGTGATCCACAACGGCATCGACACCGAGCTGTACGCACCGTCGGCCGCGGACGACGTCCTGGTCCGGCACGGCGTCGACCGCAGCCGCCCCTACGTCGTCTTCGTCGGCAGGATCACGCGACAGAAGGGCGTGCGACACCTGCTCGCGGCGGCCGCGGACTTCGATCCCGAGATCCAGCTCGTCCTGTGCGCGGGCGCGCCGGACACCCCCGAGATCGCGGCCGAGACGGCGGCCTCGGTCGCGGAACTGTCCGAGAGCCGGACCGGAGTCGTATGGATCCGGGAGATGCTGCCGCGCGAGGGGCTGCGCCAGTTGCTGACACACGCCAGCGTGTTCGCCTGCCCGTCCGTGTACGAGCCGCTCGGCATCGTCAACCTCGAGGCGATGGCATGCGAGACCGCGGTGGTCGCGAGCGCCGTGGGCGGGATCCCCGAGGTCGTCGCGGACGGCGTCACCGGCCTGCTCGTGCCGCAGGCAGCGGTCACCGCCGAGGAGTTCGAAGCCGGCCTCGCCGCCGCCATCAACGCGCTCTGCGCCGACCCCGACCGGGCCGCGGCGATGGGACGCGCAGGACGCGAGCGCGCGGTGCGCGAGTTCGGCTGGGACACGATCGCGCATCGCACCGTGGAGCTGTACCGATCACTGCTCAGCTGAGGACGATCAGCGCGGTGGCGGTACCCGGCTCGACCTCGGTGAAACCGCCGTCGTGGACGACCGGGGCGCCGGCCGCTACCCCGGCCGACCATCGGGCGGGCGTCGCGGTCCGGACGGCCAGCGGGAACCCGTCGTGCTGCCACTGCCGGCGCTGCTGACGGTCCGCGGCCCGCCAGCCCAGCTGTGCCGCGTGACCGGCCTGCGCCATCGCCTTGCCGGCCGTCATCGCCGCGTGCGGCGACAGCAGGATGAGCGGCAAGCCGGGCCCTGGCGGGGGCGGCGCGGTCGGGTCCTCCAGTTCGGTGCCGCCGACCTGCAGCCGGGACAGCTCCGGCGGCCAGGCGTCGACCGGGACCGGCGGGTAGACCCGCAGCTGCGCCGTGCGGTGTGCGACATCGAGACCGTCGACGCCGAGCGCCCGTCGCCACTCGGCGCCGCGGGCCCGGCGGACGACCTTGCGAATCCGCTCGCCTTCCCACTCCGCGATCGCGTCGCGCCAGCCGGGACGGTCGGCGGTCAGCATGAACAGCACGGCGCGCGCCGCGGCTTCGAGCGCGTCGGTCCGGGCGGGCGGGTCCGACCGCTCGATGCGCACCACCAACGGCAGGACGAGCTCCGTCACGCGCTCACGCCAGGGATTCCACCCAGCGCGCGAGCAGCCGGGCGCCGAACCCGGTACCGCCCCGGGTGAGGATGCCGTCGTCCTTGGGGGCTCGGGCCGGCCCGGCGATGTCGAGGTGCGCCCAGGGGACGTCCCCGGCGAAGGGCCGCAGGAAGAGCGCCGCGGTGACCCCGCCGGGGTTGCCGGGCGAGTTGTTCGCGTCGGCGATGTAGCTGTCGAGCGTCCCCAGGTACTCGTCGGCGAGCGGCAGCCGCCAGAGCGGCTCGCCGGCCCGCTCACCCGCACGCAGCAGCGCGTCCGCGAGGCCGTCCGCGGTCGCGAACAACCCGCCGGTGCGCAGCCCGAGCGCCACCTTCATCGCCCCGGTGAGCGTGGCGAGGTCGACCAGGACGGTCGGCCGCAGCCGCCGGACCGCATAGGCGAGCGCGTCGGCGAGCACCAGCCGGCCCTCTGCGTCGGTGTTGGTGATCTCGCTCGTCCGCCCACCGACGTGCCGGACGACGTCGCCGGGACGCAGTGCCGAGCCCGAGATGGAGTTCTCGGCGGTGGGCACCAGCACGGTCACCCGGACGGGCAGTCCTCGCTCGGCGACCAGGCGCAGGGCCGCCAGCGCGGCGGCGCCGGCGGCCATGTCGGTGTGCATCGTCCGCATGGCCGAGCCGCGTTTGAGGTTGATGCCCCCGGTGTCGAAGGTGATGCCCTTGCCGACGAGGACCGCATGCACGCCGGCACGTGCACGGCGCGGCCGCCACGACGCCTCGATCAGACGCGGCGGCGCGGCGGCGCC
>JAVHVN010000157.1:0-5785 GCA_032160545.1 Pseudonocardiales bacterium
CTCGGTCGTGGCGACCGCCGTGGCTGATTCACGAGAGCCTGAATCGCCTGTTCAGAGTCGCCGGTGCACGGGTCCGTCGCGCCAGTGAAGGCCCTGGCACGTGCGCGTGTTGACACCGTGCGCGCGCCGCAGCCAACGACGTGCTCATCGGCGATCGCTGTCGGTCGACTGGTGATGTCCGAGAATCACGGCCGCGTCATCGGCGTCGGCGTCGGCGACCAGCACGCGCGCGCCACCCGAGAGATCGTTCGCGCAGCCGCCGGATACCTTGTCCGGAGCGAGAACGCAGGGGATTCCTGCTGCCCCCAGGAGCGACCGGGCGAACTCTGCGTCCGTCCGGGTGTCGAACCTGCCGACCTCGATCATCGGGCTACCCGCTTCGCGTGAATGTCGACGCGCTCGTTGCTCGGAACGCGCCCACGCATGTTTGGACAGCGTGATGCCAGCAAACCAACCACCGCACCAGCGAATGCCCTGGCAAATACCCTGGAGTAGCGGGATCCCTAGCAGCTCACAGCGGCCTACCATCTACCCCGTGGGTCCCGTTCGCGGGCCGGGAAACCTGTACGGGCGCCGTTCGGAGTGCTCCCTGCTCGATGACATGGTCGCCGCGCTTCGCGCCGGCGACAGTCGCACGCTGCTGATTCACGGCGAGGCCGGGATCGGAAAAACAGCGCTCTTGAGCTATGCCGTAGCTGCGGCGTCAGACATGCGGCTCCTCCATGCCGCTGGCGTCGAGTCGGAGATGGAGTTGCCGTTCGCGTCGTTGCACCAGCTCTGTTCGCCGCTGCTGCACGCACTGGAGCAACTACCTGGGCCCCAGCGCGCCGCACTCGAGATCGCGTTCGGCCAGACCGCGGGGCCGGCGCCGGATCGCTTCCTGGTCGGGTTGGCGGTTTTGACGCTGCTGTCAAGAACTGCGGAGGAGTGTCCTGTCTTGTGTGTCGTCGACGACGCGCAGTGGCTGGACGAGGTGTCGGCGAAGACGCTCGCTTTCGTTGCGCGGCGGCTCCTGGCCGAGCCCGTCGGACTTCTCATTGCGGCGCGCAAGCTCACCGCGGATCTTCGCGGGCTGCCGGAGCTGGAGGTTCTCGGGCTCCGGAACGGGGATGCGCGCGCACTCCTGCGTTCGGCTGTCATGTTTCGTCTCGATGAGCGGGTCGGTGACCGCATCGTCGCCGAGACGCGAGGCAATCCGCTCGCGCTGCTCGAACTTCCCCGCGGTTCGACCGTGGAGCAGCTTGCCGGCGGTTTCGGCCTCTTGGACCTCCCCCGGCAGGCGTTGCCGACTCGGCTCGAGGTCAGCTTTCGGCGCCGGTTTGAAGCTATTCCGGCTGCTGCACGGCTGTTGATGCTTGTCGCCGCGGCCGAGCCGGTCGGCGACCCGGTGCTCGTCCGGCGTGCGGCCGAGCGGCTCGGGATCGATATCGCCGCAGCTCATCCCACAGATGGGCTGCTCACGATCGAGGAATCCGTGCGGTTCCGGCATCCGCTTGTTCGCTCCGCGGTCTACCGTTCTGCGTCGGAGGATCAGCGCAGGAGTGTGCAGCTCGCCCTGGCCGAGGCGACCGATGTCGAGGTCGATCCAGACCGTCGGGCCTGGCATCTGGCTGCGGCCGCCTTCGCACCCGATGAGGCGGTCGCTTCGGAGTTGGAACGATGTTCCAGCCGAGCGCGCGCGCGTGGAGGCGTCGCCGCCGCGGCCGCGTTCCTGCAGCGCGCCTTCGGGCTGACCGCCGACGCCGGTCGACGAACGGAGCGCGCGCTCGCCGCCGCGGAGTTGAGCTTTCAGGCGGGATGGCTCGACACGACGCAGCGGCTTCTGGCCGTGGTGGAGTCACTCCCGCTCGACGGGTTTCAGACCGCACGAGCCGCACTGCTTCGCGGCCACCTCGCCCTGGTCCTGAACTACGGCAAAGACGCTCCGCTGCTCCTCCTGGAGGCTGCCAGACAACTCGAGGCATTCGACCTCGAGCTCGCTCGCGAGGCCTACCTGACCGCCTACGCTTCGGCGCACTCCGCCTCCCACCTCGGGCAGGCCGGCGTGCTTCTCGACATCTGCCGAGCCGCCGAACGCCTTCCTGCTCCCCATGGTGGTCAGGATGGCAAGAGCCTGCTGCTGCAAGGGCTCGCCAAGTCGCACACGAGCGGACGGGCCGTTGCGATACCGATCTTGCAGCGGGCGGCGAGGGCGCTGGCGCAGCTGCCCGACGAGGACGTCGTGCGCTGGGGATGGATAGCCCCGATGGCCAGCCATCTGACGTGGGACTCCGACGGCTCGAGCCAGATCTACGAGCGCCAGGCCGAGATCGTTCGAGCCGCCGGGGCGCTCGCGGAGCTGCCGGTCTATCTGAGCTCGGTGGCACTGGACAACGCCTGGAACGGAGACCTGGCCGGCGCCCGCCTCCTCATTGCGGAAAGCGACACGGTGGCAGCGATGACCGGCAGCCAGCTTCCCCCTGTCGCGGCACTCAGGCTCTTGTCGATGGAGGGCAAGCAAGCCGAGGCGTCCGCACTGATCGCCACCACGATCGACCAAGCCACCGCCGCGGGGCAGGGTCTGGCGGTGCGGGTGGCCCAGTGGGCGGCCGCGGTGCTCTACAACGGCCTCGGCCAGTTCGCCGAGGCGGCGGCAGCAGCGCGCGAGGTCCCCGCGAACGACCTTGACCCATATCCACAGATGTGGGCGCTGCCTGAGCTCGTCGAGGCGGCGGCCCGAATTGGCGAAAACGATGTTGCGCGCGCCGCGCTCGACCGACTGGCTGAGATGACGCGGTGGGCTGGTACGGATTGGGGGCTTGGCACGGAGGCGCGCTCGCGGGCTTTGCTGAGCGACGGCGAGAACGCAGACCTTCTCTATCGGGAGGCAATCGAGCGGTTCGGCCGGACGAGGCTACGTCCCGAGCTCGCCCGCGCGCACTTGCTCTTCGGGGAGTGGCTGCGGCGCGAGGGGCGCAGGAGCGACGCGCGCGAGCAGCTTCGTACGGCTCATCATATGTTTGCCGCCATGGGGATGGAGGCGTTTGCCGAGCGGACCCGCCGCGAGTTGGTTGCAACGGGTGAGACGGTCCGAAAACGCAGCGCTGAGACGCGCGACGAGCTCACGCCGCAGGAGGAGCAGATCGTCCGACTCGCGCGCGACGGTCTCTCGAACCCGGAGATCGCCACTCGGCTGTTCCTGAGTTCCCGGACTGTCGAATGGCATCTCCGCAAGGTGTACGCAAAGCTCGGCATCAGCTCTCGTCGAGCTCTGTGGACAGCGTCGCCGCGATCAGCGGGGTCCTCTAGCCGCACGTAGCGGCGCGCGGCCTGCGGCGAACATTGATCATCCGAGCCGCCTCGCCTCGCGTCCCGCCCCTCGATGCAGCGATCGATCTCCTTCGGGACCCGTTGGTGATTGGAAGACGCCTGGGTCGGTCACGGCGAGGGCGAAGCACGTGTTCGCTCCTACCTGACCCGTGTGCCGACCAGCATCCGCGCGGGCGCGATGGCCGGCGCGGTTCGCCATCGTGTCAGACGGCCGATGTCCGGTACCAGAGGAGTGACCTCATGCAGGCGAATAGCTTCCGGCGCGCGCTTCTGGCACTCGCCTGCGCGGCGCTGACCGCGCTGACTCTTTGTGCCGCAGATGCGCGGGCCGCCGCCAGCGGCGCCGCCTCGCGCGTTCGCGCCGACCCGATCGTGACCATCCACGGCGGTGCCGTTCGCGGTGTGGCCGTTACCGGGGGCTACGCCTTCCGCGGGCTGCCCTACGCCGCTCCCCCGACCGCGGGACTGCGCTGGCGCCCTCCGCGGCAGGCAGCCTCATGGTCCGGGCTCCGCGACGCGACCCAGTACGCCGCGACCTGCCCGCAGAAGCGCAGCCTGTTCGAGCCGCCAGGTCCCCAGTCCGAGGATTGCCTGTACCTGAATGTCTCCACGCCGACGCTGGGCCGCCACGCAAAGCGGCCAGTGCTCGTGTGGATCCACGGCGGCGGCTTCACCGAGGACGGCGCGCTCAACTACGACGGCACCAAGCTCGCGGCGGCCGGCATCGTGGTCGTCACGATCAACTACCGGCTGGGGGCGCTGGGGTTCCTGGCGCACCCGGCGCTTGCCGCCCGGCCGGGCGGTTCGGCCGGCAACTACGGCCTGATGGATCAGCAGGCGGCGCTGCGCTGGGTCAAGCACAACATCGCGCGGTTCGGCGGCAACCCGCACGACGTGACGATCGCCGGTCAGTCGGCCGGCGGGGTGTCGGTGCTGGCCCAGCTCGTGTCGCACGGCGCGCGTGGGCTGTTCCAGCGGGCGATCGTGCAGAGCGGTGCGTTCGCGCTGAACCAGGCGCCGCTCGCGGACGCCGAGGCCTTCGGTAGGACGTTCGCGGACGAGGTGAACTGCCAGGACCAATCGGCAAGGTGCTTGCGTCACGTGCCCGTCGGCACCCTCGTCGACAAGTTCCCGGACGCTGCCATCCCGGGAGTCGTCGACGGCAAGGTCCTCACGCAATCGATCGGTGCGGCTCTGAGCGCCGGGCGCTTCGCCCGCGTGCCAATCCTCAACGGCGTCAACCACAACGAAGAGCTCATCTTCGTCGCTGGTCTCCACGTGGCCGTGAGCGGCGGAATGTTCGTGCCGGCGCCCGAACCGACCGCTGCCAGCTACGAGAGCGTGATCGCAGCGGTGCTCGGCGTGTCCGCATCCAGGGCGTCCGCGATCGCGGCGGAGTACCCCGTCAGCGCATACCCGGCCCCGGTCGTGGCACTGAGCACCCTTGTCTCCGACGCGAACTTCGCGTGCCCGGCACTGCAGGTGGACCGCTGGACGTCGAGGCGCGTGTCGGCGTTCGCCTACGAGTTCGACGACGACACCGCGCCCCAACTGTTCGCCGGGCCCACCTTCCCGCCGGTCGCAACGCATTCATCCGAGATCCAGTACCTGTTCGACCAACCGAACGCGCCGTTCGCGACCGCGCTGAACGCCAACCAGGAGGCACTCGCAGCGCGCATGCGCACCGCCTGGGTGCACTTCGCGGCAATCGGCGATCCGGCCGCGGCGCGAGTGCCCTGGCCGTCGTTCAACACGCGGTCGGACGTGCTGTCGCTCATGCAGCCGCAACCACATCTCGAGCGGAACTTCGCCTCGGTACACCACTGCGCGCTCTGGGGCGTCGGATGACCTGAAGGTTCAGACGCCGAGCTTGTCGTGGAGGCCGAGCTCCACCGGCCCTACGTTGTCGCCCCCGACGTGGGAACTTCAGCCGCCTTGTTCGCGGCCGCGGCACACCCGGAGCTGTTCGCGGGCGTCATCGGCAGCACGACTACGTCGCCTGCCGACCATCACGACTCCGGTCACGATCATCAACGGCCGCGTCGTTCCGCTCGCGAACGCGGAGTTCCTCGACGAGCGGCTGCCCAACTGCCGTCTCAAGATCATCGACGCTGGACACTTCGTCTGGGAAGAGGCCCCGGCGGAGTACGCCTCAATCTTCCTGACTCGATCACACCGAAGGTGTCATGAGGCAGCCTTGGGCAATGACCTGGAGGTAGACATCGTGCCGGACGAACCGAAAGAAGACGCTCACCCCAACCGCACGCTCAAGCTGAACACACAACGAGGCGTGCTGTTCGCCGAGATCGCGGCACCGCCGATGAACCTTCTCGGACCCGAGCTGGTCCGCGACCTCGTCTCGCTCATCCGGCTCGCTGAGGCAGACGACTCCGTCAAGGTCGTCGTCTTCAAGAGCGCCGACCCTGACTACTTCATCTCGCACGTCGACTTGACGCGGGTCTCCGAATATCGGGCC
>JAVHVN010000170.1:0-39368 GCA_032160545.1 Pseudonocardiales bacterium
GCGCGACGGCGGCGGTGCGCCGCATCGTCGAGGGCCGGCCCGAGCGATACGAGGCCGACTACCGCCGCATCACGCGGCGCTACCGGCTGCTGACGTCCACGCTCGTGCGCACGACCGGATCGGCACCGGTGCGCGCGCGGATCGTCCCGGTGGCCGCGGCGCTGCCGCGCGTGTTCGACGCGGCGGTGTCGCAGCTCGCCCGATGACGCGGGTCGGCCGGTCTATGACAACCCGCCCGCACGAATTCCTGCTCAGCCGTTCATCTGTTCCGAGACCGTCCACAGTCGCTCGGCGGCGTCGGGGTCGAGGGCGTGGGGGGCGACGCCGGCAGCGTCGGTGCCGGCGGCGGTGGGGTCGTCGGGATCGGCTTCCTGGCAGTTCTCGAAGTAGCGCCCGACAATGCCGTTGAGCCGGGGCGAGGTGGCGACGAAGACGCTGGTGGCTGCGCCCTGGGCGAGGGTCTTGAAGGTGTAGCGGCCAGAGGTTCGCAGCTCCTGCAGCACCGCCGGGTCGTAGTGGCGGGCGAGATTGGAGTCGGCGATGGCTCCGGGGTGCAGTGCGTTGACCTCGATCCCGGCCCCGGCCCAGCGGCGGGCGGCGACCGCGAACAGTACGTTGGCTGTCTTGGACTGGGCGTACGCGAGCCCCGGGTCGTAGGCGCGGCGGGCGAAGTCGATGTCATCGAAGTCCACCGGCGAGTTCAGGTGCGCCCGCGAGCTGACCGACACCACCCGGGCGCCTCCCGCTGCACGCAGGGCGGGCAGCAGGCCAACGGCGAGGCGGAAGTGGCCGAGGTGGTTGGTGGCGAACTGGAGTTCGTGCCCCTCGGGGCTGAGCCGAAGCTCGGGCACCGCCATGACCCCGGCGTTGTTGATCAGGATGTGCAACGGACCGGAGTACCCGTCGACCAGGCGGTCGATCGAGGCCCGGTCGAGCAGGTCCAGCTGCGCCACCGTGACCGCCTGGTTTCCGGTGCTGCTGCGGATGGCGGCGGCGACGCGCTCGGCGGCCGCCAGGTCGCGGGCGGCGATGAGTGTCTGCGCGCCGGCCGAGGCCAGCGCGCGGGCGGTCTCGACGCCGATGCCGCTCGCGGCGCCGGTGATCAGCGCGCGGCGGCCGTGCAGGTCGATGCCGGAGATGACGTCGGCGGCGGTGGAGGAGAAGCCGAACGGCGAGGTGGCGCGGGTGGCGCTCATGCGGTGTCCTTCGGATTGATGCGGCGGATGATCGAGCCGAGCTCGTCGGCGACGGCGGCGGCCTTGTCAAGGTCGCCGACCTCGCGAGCGCTCCAGTACTGCACCTTCAGGTCGAGGTAGCGGCGACGCAGCTCCAGGGTGTTCACTTCGTCGGCGAGCCGACGCGCGTGCGCCTCGAACAGCGCCCGCTGCTCACCGGCGGCCTCGTCGCCACGACGAGAGCCGGCTAGATAGGCGCGCATGTCCTCGAGGCTCAAGCCGACTGCCCGCAGGTTGGCCAGTGTCTCCAGCGTCGCGACGTCCTCACGGCTGTAGCGGCGGTGGCGACTCGATGGGTCCCGCTCGATCGGGCGCACCAGACCGATCCGCTCCCAGTACCGCAGCGTGCTCTCCGGCAGACCACACCGGGCGACCGCCTCGGCGAGGGTGAAGCCGTCCTCGTCCATCACACCAGTATCAAGAACCTGAACCGCTTCAGGTCAAGTTCTCGAGCGGATGTCGCCTGCGTCGGTTCGTGACCACGAGCAGGCCCGCGCGGGCGCTAACATGGATCCGAACGCCCCCTAAGGCGGACACTTCTCGGCTTGCGACGATCTCCTGTGTGCGTTCGTCGACCCGCCCGTCAACCGGCGGCCGAGGGCGCCGCAGTGGGCGGCCCCGTCCGGTCTCGCGGTGTCAGTCTCGCGGAGTTCGGTGGGGCCACCGGCGTCTCGGAGTAACCGCCGCCCGGGTGGCTCTAGTGGCGAACGTCCGTCGCCCGACCGCCGGTGGGTGTGCGGAAGTCTCGCCCGGCCACCGCGCCGGGCGTTCAGAGGAGGAGTCTGTGGCTCGACCAGGCCGGCGTCAGGTGGGCGCTCGCCGCACCGCGTCGCCGAAGCAGCGACGCGTCCGCGCCCCCGAGGACGTGATCTCGGTGCTGGCCCGCGCCGTGCGTGAGGTGGAAGCAGCTGTCGAGCGTCGCCGCGTGACGGCCGCAGTGCGCACGAAGTTCCAGGTCGTCGCACTGCTCGTGCGCGAGGAGCACGCCCGAGTTCAGGGGGAGCGCACCAGCCAGGCCCACCGGGCCGAGCAGCTGAAGCGCCTGGACGGGATCGCGACGATCCTCGCGAAGACCGCTGTACGCGACCCCGCGCTCCTCGCGCTCCTTTCGGAGGATGCCGTCGTCTCCGACGCGGCCAGGGTGCTCAAGCGGGACATGCTGAGGACGGTGGGTATCGAACCGGCCCCCGAGGAGAGCGCGCCGACGGAGCCTGCGGCCGCGTCGGCCAGCACCGAGCGTCGGGTCGTGCCCCGGTCGGTCGTCTCACGGCAGCTGGTCACCGCGTTCCTCGCCCCCGACTTCTCGTCGGCCCGGCCGAGCACGGTCGGTCCGCGCCGCCTGGCCGGTTGGGAGCTGCTCAACCCGCTGCTCAGCTCGTTCGAACGTGCCGAGGGCGGAGCCCCGGCGTGCATGGCCCTCCCGGCGCCGGCCCCTCTGCGCGTGCCGGGGAACCGGAAGCTGATGCCCCACCAGGTGCAGCTGGTCGCGGCTGCTGCGGCCGGCCACCGGACCTTCCTGCTCGCCGACGAGCCGGGCCTGGGCAAGACGGCTCAGGCACTGCTCGCCGCGGAGGTGGCGAACGCCTACCCGCTGCTGGTTGTCGTACCGAGCGTCGTGAAGATCAACTGGGCACGCGAGGCCGGCCTGTGGACACCGAACCGCTCGGCCACCGTGGTCCACGGCAACGGTGACACGGTCGACGGCTTCGCCGACATCGTCGTGGTCAACTACGAGGTGCTCGACCGGCACGTGGGGTGGTTCGGTGACTTCGGCTTCCGCGGCATGGTCGTCGACGAGGCGCACTTCATCAAGAACAAGACCTCCCAACGATCGCAGCACGTCCTGGACCTCTCCGCGCGCATCCGGTCCCGCACCGCGCGCCCCTTGCTGATGGCCCTCACCGGCACTCCGCTGATCAACGACATCGAGGACTTCCGCGCGATCTGGCAGTTCCTTGGCTGGATCGACGAGACCGAGCCGCGCGCCGAGCTGATGGGCTCCCTCGAGGAGACCGGCCTGACCCCCGCGGACCCGGGGTTCTACTCCGCCGCTCGCCAGTGCGTGATCGACCTCGGCATCGTCCGTCGCCGCAAGGTCGACGTGGCTGCCGACATCCCCGCCCGGCGCACCGCCGACCTGCCCGTCGAGCTCGACGAGAAGGTCGGCCGTTCGATCCGTGCGGCGGAGCGCGACCTCGCTCGCCGGCTGGTGTCGCGGTACGAGACCGCACTGGCCAACCGTCGGACCGGTGCCGTCGAGGGCATCGACCACGACCTCGTGCGCAAGGTGGCCACGTGGGAGCAGAAGGATGCGAGCACGACGGCGACCGGCGAGAACGTGTTCAGCATGATGCGACGCATCGGCCAGGCGAAGGCCGGCCTCGCTGCCGACTACGCGGCGCAGCTCGCGCGGAGCGCGGGCAAAGTGGTCTTCTTCGCCAAGCACGTCGACGTCATGGACGTCGCGGAGGAGGCCTTTGCCAGGCAGGGGATCCGCTTCTCGTCGATCCGAGGCGACCAGACGCCGGTGTCGCGGCAGAAGAACATCGATGCCTTCGTGAACGATCCGGAGGTCGCCATCGCGGTCTGCTCCCTGACGGCCGCCGGCGTGGGCCTCAATCTGCAGGTCGCCTCCAACATCGTGCTGGCCGAGCTGTCCTGGACCGACGCTGAGCAGACCCAGGCCATCGACCGCAGCCACCGCATCGGTCAGACCGAACCCGTCACCGCGTGGCGCATCATCGCCGCGCGGACCATCGACAGCAGGATCGCCGAGTTGATCGACCGCAAGGCGGGGCTCGCCGCCAGAGCGCTGGACGGCTCGGATGAGCAGGTGTGGTCCTCGGCCGACGTGCAGCACGAGGCGCTGGTCGCATTGTTGACGGACGCGTTGTCTGCGTCGTCGCAGGAGCGGGCCGTCTCACCCAGCGGTCACTGACCCAGGTGCCTCACGGCCGATCGGGCGCTGAGGCGCCGCCCGGTCCGGCGCTCATCAGGCACTCCGCTCGCGCCGTGGGCCAAGCCAAGCCTGCAGTTCTCGCGCAGAAATCAGGTCGCTCGATCTGGGTCAGAAGCGAAACCGCGTCAGCCCGCCCGGCTCCGTCGCCGAGACCACGATCGCCGAGCGCGGCTCGATGCGGTAGACGTTCCATGGCGGCGGCCCTTGCGACGGTGCGTTGAACGGGGCGGTGATGCCCGACCCGCTCTCGGCGGGCTCCGCGGGCCAACCTTGGTCTGCCCAAGCCGCCGCAATGCGTGCCACTGCGCTCGGCTCGGTCACCCGCACCGCGTGTCCTTCGACCACGACGTCGGCGTCGCGGATCGACACCGCGACCGAACACCGCGGATCGCGGGCGATGTTGCGCCCCTTACGCGTACCCGTGCCGGTCTGGAACCAGAACGTACCGTCCACCCAGAGGGCACCGACCGCAGTCACGTGAGGGCTGCCGTCGTCGTTGACGGTGGACAGCCATGTCGTGCGGGAGTTCGTCGCGTCCGCGGCCGGAGCCGACCCCGCATCGAGCTTCTCGACGATGGCGGCCCAATCCACCGGCGGCAACCCCTCCGCCCCACCCAGATTGATGGTCTCCATTTCTTGAACGTACTGCCTGGTGTCCCCGCGAGCGCTTGTTCGTGCGCCCTCACCGACCAGCCGGCCAACCGATCGAATCGTCGGCGAAAATCCCCGCGAGGATGACCTCTACGAGACGGGACGACTCGGCTCAGCTGCTTACATCGCGGCGGGCGAAGACGGTGCCGGTGATCGCGGCGGCTAGAACGAGATATCCGGTGACGGTGAGGGCCGCTCTTGTCGAGCTGACTGCGGGGGTGCCACCTTCGCCGACAATCTCCAGCAGTAGCCCGGGAAACACCTTCGACGCGGTGGGCCAGGCGTCACCGAGCAGGTGCTCGATCGGACCGGCCCAGGCGATGCCCACGGCCAGCGCCACAGGGACTGAGCGCAAGAGGACGGCCACGGTCATGCCCAACACCGCGTAGCCGGTGACCCAGAGCATGACCATCCCGTAGTCAGTCAACGCGAAGCCGAGGCCCTCCAGACTGACCCATTTGCCGGTCGACACTCCTGCTCCAGATGCCTGTACTCGCGCGGACAGCCAGATGACGATCTCGATGGCTGCCAGGGTCACCGCTGCGAAGCAGAGCAGCGCGAGGATCTTGCCCGCTAGCAACCGGACTCGTCGTGGTTGTCGCAGCAGCATCGTGCGGTACGTGCCGCGGGAGAATTCCATCGCGAAAAGGCCGACGAAGACGACGAAGACGAGCGTCCCGGCGAACGCGGCGGCGAACCGGAAGACGTCCGTTCCGCCGCCCGCTCCGGACAGGCCCTCGACCGTCGGCGTGAGGCCGCCGGTGGTGTCGCGGGCGGGCTTCGCCGCGGCCAGGACGACGGCGGCACCGCCGATCCCGAAGACGAGCACGACCAGGACGGCTCCGAGCAATACCCGGCGCCTGGTCAGGCGGGCGAGTTCAGCGTGGAAGGTGCGGATCATGCGACGTCTCCTTCGAGCAGGCGCAGGTAGTTGCTCTCCAGAGTCGGGCGGCGGACGTGCAGCTCGGCCAGCACGATGCCCGCGGCCGCAGCGGCCGAGTTGAGGGATGCCGCCAGCTGCCGGGGGTCGTGTTCGCCGACCGGCACGATGAGCTGATTGCCGTCGCGTCCGGCATCCAGGCCCTCGTCGGCGATGATGGCGGAAAGGATGACGAGGTCGGCGGCGCGAGCTGGGCTGAGCAGGACCTCGGTGCCCGTATGGGCGGCGAACTCGTCGGATCTTCCTGCGTAGACGAGTCGTCCCTGTTCGATGATGACCAGCCAGTCGCAGATCTGCTCGAGTTCGCTGAGGAGGTGCGAGGACAGCAGGACAGTGCGGTCCTCGGCGGAGATTCGCGTGATGAGGTCGCGCATGTCCATCATCCCGGCTGGATCGAGGCCGTTGGTCGGCTCGTCCAGGATCAGCAGATCCGGATCGCCGAGCAGGGCCGCGGCGATGCCCAGGCGCTGCTTCATGCCCAGGGAGTACTTGCCGAACCGGTCGTCGCTGCGGTCGCCGAGCCCGACCAGATCGAGGACATCGGGGATGCGCCGGTCACTGTGGCCGCCGAGTTGGGCGAGTACCCGCAGGTTTTCCGCTGCGGTGAGCGCCGGCCACAACGCCGGCCCTTCGAGCAGTGCGCCGACGCGGGCGATGTAGCGCTCGGGGTGGTGGATTGATTCGCCGAGGACGGTGCCGTCGCCAGAGGTCGACCGCACCAGGCCGAGCAGCATCGCCATGGTTGTGGTCTTGCCGGCGCCGTTGGGTCCGATGAAGCCGGCAACCGCACCGCGGGGAACGTCCACCGTGAGGGCATCGACCGCGACCCTGTTGCCGTAGCGCTTGGTCAGGCGTTCGACCGATACGACGGAGTCTGTCTGAGTCATGAACCCAGCGTCAGCCAGGACGCGCCTCGAATCGTCGTGCACGCGACGACACTTGGCCCTACGTCGCTGGGCGTACCAGCCCGCTCTGATACGCGAATACCACCAGCTGTGCCCGGTCGCGGGCGTGCAGCTTCACCATCGCGCGGCTGACGTGAGTACGTGCGGTAGCCGGGCTCAGCGTCAACTCGGCCGCGATCTCGTCATTGGTCAGACCCTGCGCGACCAGGGCGACGATCTCCCGTTCTCGTTCGGTCAGCACCGCCATGCTCGTCGGCGTGAGGCCCGGCCGGGGAGGGCGGGCAGTGAACTCGGCGATCAGGCGCCTTGTCACGCCCGGCGACAGCAGCGCCTCACCAGAGGCCACCTCTCGCACGGCACGCACGAGCTCCGCGGGCTGGGTGTGCTTGACCAGAAAACCGCTGGCACCAGAATGCAGCGCCTCGAAGACGTATTCGTCGAGTTCGAAGGTGGTCAGGACCAGCACCTTGACTCCGGCCAGCGCCGGATCATTGATGATCTGCCGGGTTGCGGCCAAACCGTCTACCCCTGGCATGCGGATGTCCATCAACACCAGATCGGGCAGCAGGGTTTCGACCAGGCGCAGCGCGGCGGCACCGTCGTCTGCCTCGCCGACCACCTCGATGTCCGCTTCCGCGCTGAGGATCATGGCGAAGCCCGCGCGCACTAGCGGCTGGTCGTCGGCGAGGATGACGCGGATCATGCGTGTGCGGTCCAGGTCGCTCTGACAACGAACCCGCCGCTCGGGGACTCAACGGCCTCGAAGTGCCCTCCGGTCGACAGGGCGCGCTCCCGCATGCCTCGGATGCCGACTCCGGTGCCGATCGAGACGCCCGCGGAGTCGGGTTGCGTGCCGGTGCCGTTATCGCACACCTCGACCGTCAGGCTGCGATCGTCACCGGCCTGGACGGTCACCCGCGCGGTAGTGGCGTCCGCATGCCGCAATACGTTCGTCAACGATTCCTGCACGATTCGGTATGCGGCGGTGCCGACCGAGCGCGGGACAGCCGCAGTCGGGCCGTCGATGACGAGCGGCACCCGCAGCCTGGCACCCCGAGTCGTCTCGACCAGCGCCGCGATCTGCTCCAGACCCGGTGTCGGCGCGCGGGTGGCGGCCTCCTCGTCCGCGCGCAGCAACGTCAACATCGCGGCGAGCTCGTCGAGTACGTCCCCACTGGCCTGGCGGATCGCCACCAGGGCGTCCTTGGCCACTTCCGGCCGCTGATCGATCACGTGCGCGGCTGCGCCGGCCTGGACGTTGATCGTCGCCATCGCGTGCGCGACGCCGTCGTGCAGATCGCGCGCGATCCGCAATCGGTCCTCCGCGACGCGTCGACGGGCCTCTTCGTCTCGCGTGTGTTGCAGACTTCTGGCCCGATCCTCCAACCCGCTCAGGTAGCTGCGCCGGTTACGCAGCGCGTCACCGAGGAACACGGCAGCTGCTGACCAGCCGAGGAAGAAGAGCGCAACAAGTGCCGCACCACCGCCGGCGACCGCTCCGGCGATGGCGAGCACGATGCACAGTGCCGTGGCACCAACGATCGTCGTGCGCCGATCGCTCTGCCAGCTCAACGACAACAGCGCAATCAGGCCGGTGGCCAGGATCGGACCGTTCGGATAGTTGCGACCGACGTAGCAGCCGAGAGCAATGATGATCACACTCAGCACCAGCCGCGGCGCGCGACGCCAGAGCGCCAATACGAACCCCGCCAGGACCAAGAGGACGTAGGCGAAGGCATCAACCGGGCGCCCATTGCCTCGAGACAGATGTCCGGTGATCAGCACGAGCAGCGCTGCGACGGCGGCGCCGATTGTCAGGTCGAGCGCCCAGTAGCCCCGGATGGCGATATTCCGCGCGGGCGCAGGCAATACAGACATCACGGGGTGCACGCTACGAGGTTGCGCGGCTCCTCCGCGTCCGTCTCGGGAAGTAGGACCGACGTACGCCCTCCGACGTATCCGTCACGGACTCATCTGACGAGCCGCGGCAGTCCTCGGCCGCACCACGTCGATGAACGCCGCGTGGGCGGTTCCGGTCTTCCTGGGATGCCTTCCGGCGTGTCGTTGACGGCCCGTCCGGAGACCGAGCGTCAGAGTGGTTCGAGTGCGCCATGGCTCGTGGGAATCGCAGTTCCGGTGGCTGTGGGGCGCCTTCGCGGTCAGCACGTTCGGCACGTGGCTCGCGTTCGACGCGTTTCCGATCGTCGCGATTCTGGCGTTGCACGCTCGGCCGTTCCAGGTGTCGCTGCTGGCGGCGGTCGGGGTGGCCGCCAGCGCGATCGTCGCCATTCCGCTCGGTCCGTGGGTGGAGCGTCGGCGCAAGCGCCGGGTGATGATCGGGATGGACTGTCTGCGGTTCGTCATGCTGGCGAGCGTGCCTGCCGCGTACGCGCTCGGGTGGTTGCGGTTCGGTCAGCTGCTCGTGGTGGCGGTCGTGGTGGGGGCTGCGGACATCTGCTTCCGGGCGGCTAGCGGGGCGTGTCTGAAGAGCCTGGTGGCGCGCGAGCACCTGCTGACGGCGAATGCTCGGTTCGAGTCGACGACCTGGACAGCCACGATGGTCGGACCCCCGCTGGGGGGTGCGCTGATCGGGATCTTCGGCCCGGTCACGACCGTGATCGCCGACGCCGTCAGTTACCTGCTGTCGGCGCTCGGCGTCAGTGCTATCGCCGGTGAGGAACCACCGCCGGCACCGGTCGGGTCGCCTCGTGTACGTCGCGGTGAGGTGCTCGAGGGATGGCGGTACATCCTGCGCCACCCCCCGCTTCGGGCGCTGCTCGCCAACACGGCGCTGGTCAACGGGCTGATCATGGCGCCCGCCCCGCTGCTCGCCGTGCTCATGCTCTCCCGGCTGCACATCGCACCGTGGCAGTACGGACTCGCCTTTGCCGCACCGTGCCTCGGCGGGCTTGTCGGTGCGCGGCTGGCGCGACGCCTCACCGCTCGGTACGGACAGCACGCCGTCCTGCGTCGCGCGGGAGCGCTGCGGGCGTGCTGGTCGATCGGGCTCGCATTCGTCCCCGGCGGCTGGGCGGGTGTCGCGCTTGTTGCCGTCATCCAACTCGGGCTCGTCACCTGCTGCGGCGTGTTCAACCCCGTCTCGGCCACCTACCGCCTCGAACACACTCCGACCGACCGCCTGGCCCGCACCCTCGCCGCCTGGACGATCACCACGAAATTGACGGTCGCCGCACTCACCGCGACCTTGGGCATCGTGGCGAGCGTCGTGGGAGTACGGGTGGCCATCGCGGTCGCAGGCATCATCATGCTCGCGACGCCGCTGTCGCTGCCCGCGATGGGTGATCTCGACGGCACCGAGCACCAACCCGCCGCGCTAGATCCTGTCGACCAGGGCCGCCGCCGTCAGCAGATACCGTGCTCCCCAGCGATCGGTCCCCCCAGGAGAGCGCATGCCCCACGTAGTTGACTTCGAGAACGTGTCTACCGTCGGGCTGGAGTCGTGCCCGGTCCCGGACGCTCTCGCCGGACTCAGGGCCAACGAAGCTCGCTACTACAAGAACAAGTACGACCATGTCTTCACGGTCCACCCGGCGAGCGAAGCAGCAGAGACCGTCCGGTGGGTCGAACGCATCCTCGAGGACGACCGCGGCCTCGTGATCGCGGCTCGCCCTCTCGAGGCGACGTCGTTCGAGGTCGACGGGATTCGGATGGCGTACGTGTTCTACGAATCCGGCCTGGCGATCAACGTGATGTACGGCCTTGAGGACGGGAAGAAGCGCGCGGTCGGCTTCAAGCTGTCGGAGGGGATGGAGGTGCCCGGGGAGTTGGCATCGCGCTTCAAGTTCGCGCGCCAGAAGTCCAAACTGGCCGGCACGATCCGTGGCTCGTTCTTCGTGATCAAGGGCCAGTACTGAGCCGGCTCGGTCGCCGCGGGTGACCCGGGGGTCGCGGCTCAGAGATCGTGGCGGACGACGGCGCGTCGCAAGGACGGGACGTGCACGATCCGGAACCCCGCATCGAGGAAGGTGCTGAGCTTCCCGACGTGCATCTCGCCCCACGTGACGTCCTTGCCCGGGGCCGGCGCCATCGGGTACGCCTCGACGGTCCGCGCGCCATGGGCGCGCGCGAGGTCAACCGTGCCACCCACCAGCGCGCGGCTCACGCCCTGCTTGCGAAACCCGGCTCGGACCACGAAACAGGTCACCGCCCAGATGCTCGCGTCGTCCTTGTCCTCGCTGCGGCCCTTCCACGTCGTCTGCCGAAGGTAGGTGTAGTCGCACCGCGGCGAGAGCGAGCACCAACCCGCCGGCTCACCGTCGAGGTGCGCCACCAAACCGTGCCCCTCCGCGACCTGGTCGCGCAGCAGCTCGCGGCGGCCCTGGACGTTGTCGGAGTGCTGGTCGTACCACCCCATCCGGTAGCCCTGGCACTGACAACGGGCTGGTTGTCCCCTGGTCCCGAAGATCGTCTGAACGTCGTCGAAGAACTCCTCGGTGACCGGCTGGACAGTGATGGCCATGAACTGACGGTCGCACGTCCGCGACGCACGCGCGAGAGCCGCTCACCCGCTTTGATTCGCGCCGGTCCGGAGCTTCCGGTACCTCGGGTCGTGACGTAGTTTCGGCGCGTGCAGTTCAGCCGAGACCTGCGCGACGACGTCGCCGCCGGCAACGTCACGCTGTCCGTCCGGCTGTGGCAGCGCCCGCAGGTCCGGGTCGGCGGTCGCTACCCGGTCGCCGGAACGTTCATCGAAATCACCGCGATGGAGCTCGTGCCGTTCTCGGCGATCACGGAGGCTGACGTGCGCCGTTGCGGCGAGCCGGATCGCGAGGCACTGCGGGCCCGTGCCGCGCACGCCGGACCGATCCACGACGACACTCCCGTGCACCGCATCGAGTTCCGGGTCGCGGAACCGGCGACGCAGCCGACGACCGACCGGGCATCGGGCCGCTGACCGTCGCGGTACCGGATCAGGGTTCGTTCGTCCGCACCGGCCGGCCGGACGCGATCCGCGCAACTGGCCCGCTGCCTCAGTCGGCGCCGGCCTTGCGGGCGCGGTAGGCGCTGACGTTCGTGCGGTTCGCGCAGCTGGCGTCGCAGAAGCGGCGGGACCGGTTCTTCGACAGGTCGACGTAGACGTCGCGGCAGTCCTCGGCCGCGCAGACACGCAACCGGGCCAGTTCCTTCGTGCGCACCACGTCGACGAACGCCATCGCCGCCTCGACCGCCAGCCGGTCGGCGAGCGGGGCGTCCGGCCGGGTCGCGTGCAAGTGGTAGTCCCACGCGTCGTGCTTGACCAGATGCGGCAGCGCGTTCGCCTCGGCCAGCAGGCGGTTGAGGATCGCGACCGCGGCGTCCTCGTCGACGTCCCAGAGCTGCGCGAGCACCGGCCGCAGCGCGCGGACTGCCTCGAGCTCGCGGGCGTCCCGCCGGCGCACGCCGGTGTACTCCCACTTGCCGATGAACTCGTCCAGCTCGGCGACGGTGGTGAGGGTGTCGCCGGTCGACTGCCGGGCGGTGTTCACCAGGTCGGCCGCCGCAGCCAGCGCCACCTCGGTGTCATGAGCGAAGAGCAACTTGACTCCTTACAACCGCTCGGACTAGCGTCATAAGCGTAGCGCTTTTCACCCCTTACACCCACCCGTAGCGAAGGACCTCATCCATGACCTCCCGGACGTCCGGCGCGGGCCTCGGCCTCGCGCTGTTCTCCGCCGCGACGTTCGGCACCTCAGGCACCTTCGCATCGTCACTGCTGCACGCCGGCTGGTCCCCCGCGGCGGCGGTCACCCTGCGCATCACGCTCGCCGCACTGATCCTCACCGCGCCCGCGCTGTGGCAGGTCCGCGGCCAGTGGCACCGCGTGCGCGCGAGCGCACCCACGATCGCGGCGTACGGCATCGTCGCGGTCGCCGGGTGCCAGTTCGCGTACTTCAACTCCGTCTCGCGCATGTCCGTCAGCGTGGCGCTGCTGCTCGAGTACCTCGGGGTACTGCTCGTCGTCGGCTGGCTGTGGCTACGACACGGGCAACGACCGCGGCGGCTCACCGTCGCCGGCGCGGCGGTCGCAATCGCGGGCCTGGTGCTCGTCCTCGACGTCACGGGCGCCACCCACGTCGACCCGATCGGCGTCCTCTGGGGCCTCGGCGCCGCGGCCGGTCTGGGCCTGTACTTCGTGGTGTCCGCCGGTGCGGACGATCAGGTGCCGCCGGTGGTCATGGCCTGGGCGGGCATGGTCGTCGGCGCAGTGGTCCTCGGCGTGCTCGGCGGCACGGGCGTGCTGCATCTGACCGCCTCCACCCAGGACGTCGTCTTCGCACACCACCAGGTGAGTTGGCTGGTCCCGGTCATCGGGCTGTCGCTGATCGCGGCCGCGATCGCCTACGTCGCGGGCATCGCCGCCGCGCGCCTGCTCGGCGCCAAGCTGGCCTCGTTCGTCGGCCTCACCGAGGTGGTGTTCGCCGCGCTGTTCGCCTGGCTGCTCCTCGGCCAGCTCCCCGGCGCCGTCCAGATCGCGGGCGGCGTGCTGATCCTCGCCGGGGTCACCCTGGTGCGCGTGGACGAGCTGCGCGCGCCGGCCGAACTGGACGAGCCGGCGCTCATCCCGGCCTGAGCCCGGGTTTCGCCGTTCCGGGCGGCGGGCATAACGTCGGCGAAAAGTTCGTTAGCTAAGCTAACTAGAGTCCGCCGACTCCCGGAGATGTCTTGACTCGACCCGGTACCCGCCTGCGCAGCCTCGCCGTCGATGCCGACCACCCGAACTACAAATGGGTGGCCCTGTCGAACACGACGCTCGGCGTGCTCATGGCAACCGTCAACTCCTCGATCGTGATCATCAGCCTGCCGGACATCTTCCGCGGCATCGGGCTCAACCCGCTTCAGCCGGGCAACATCAGCTACCTGTTGTGGATGCTGATGGGCTTCCTGCTCGTCACGGCCGTGCTCGTCGTCTCGCTCGGGCGACTCGGCGACATGTACGGCCGGGTGCGCATCTACAACCTCGGCTTCGTCGTCTTCACGGTCGGCTCGATCGCGCTGGCGCTCGACCCGCTCAAGGGCGGCAGCGGCGCGCTCTGGCTCATCCTGTGGCGGGTCGTCCAGGGCGTCGGCGCGGCCATGCTGTTCGCCAACTCGACGGCGATCCTCACCGACGCGTTCCCCGCCAACCGGCGCGGCTTCGCGCTCGGCATCAACCAGGTCGCGGCCATCGGCGGCTCGTTCATCGGCCTGATCGTCGGCGGGGTACTGGCACCGATCGACTGGCGCCTCGTCTTCTTCGTCTCGGTGCCGTTCGGCCTGATCGGAACGATCTGGTCGTACACCAGCCTGCGCGAGACCAGTTCGCGCTTCGGCAACAAGGTCGACTGGTGGGGCAACGTCCTGTTCGCCGCCGGCCTGACCGCGATGCTCGCCGCGATCACCTACGGCATCCAGCCCTACGGCGGTCACGTCATGGGGTGGACGAACCCGTGGGTGCTCGCCGGGCTCATCGGCGGCGCCGCAGCGCTCGCCGTCTTCTGCGTCGTGGAGTCGCGGGTCGCGGAGCCGATGTTCGACATGCGGCTGTTCCGCATCAAGGCGTTCGCCGCGGGGAATCTCGCCGGCCTGCTCGCCTCGATCGGCCGCGGTGGCCTGCAGTTCATGTTGATCATCTGGCTGCAGGGCATCTGGCTGCCCTTGCACGGCTACAGCTTCGAGCGCACCCCGCTGTGGGCCGGCATCTTCCTGCTGCCGCTGACCGTCGCGTTCCTGATCGTCGGGCCGGTGTCCGGGTCGTTGTCCGACCGCTTCGGCGCCCGGCTGTTCGCCACCGGCGGGCTGGTGCTCGTCGCGCTGTCGTTCCTCGGACTGATGCTGCTGCCGACCGACTTCAACTACTGGGCGTTCGCCGGGCTGCTGGTGCTCAACGGCATCGGCTCGGGCATGTTCTCGTCGCCCAACACGACGGCGATCATGAACAGCGTCCCGGCGAACCGCCGCGGCGCGGCCTCAGGCATGCGGGCGACGTTCTTCAACTCCGGCTCGTCGCTCTCGATCGGCATCTTCTTCACCATGATGATCATCGGGTTGGCCGCCACGCTGCCCGCCGCGCTGACGAGCGGCCTGCGCGGCCAGGGGGTGCCGTCGGCGCTCGCCGCCCAGATCGGGTCGGCACCCCCCGTCGGCAGCCTGTTCGCCGCCTTCCTCGGCTACAACCCGATCCAGACGCTGCTCGGGGGCGTGCCCGCGAGTCAGTTGCAGGGTGCGCACCTGCAGACGCTGACGAGCAAGGAGTACTTCCCGCACCTGATCTCCGGTCCGTTCCACCACGGCCTGGTCATCGTGTTCCTCGTCGCGATCGTGATGTCCCTCGTCGGTGCGTTCGCCTCGCTGCTGCGCGGCGCCCGGTACGTGCACGACGACGGCGCGGTGCCCGCGCCGCGAACGGGGCTCGTCCGCTCGGCCTGAGGTCCCGGCCCCTTCCGTCTTGTCGGGCCCCGGCCCTATGTTCGGGGCGTACCCGATTCGAGAGGGGTCGTCATGACCGGTGTCCGAGTCCTCGTCGGCACCCGCAAGGGAGCGTTCGTCCTGACCTCCGACGAAGGTCGGCAGGCCTGGGACGTCAGCGGGCCGCACTTCCCGGGGTGGGAGGTCTACCACGTCACCGGGTCACCGGCCGATCCCGACCGGCTCTACGCGTCGCAGTCGACGAGCTGGTTCGGCCAGCTCATCCAGCGGTCCGACGACGGCGGAAAGACCTGGGAGCCGGTCGGGAACGAGTTCACGTACGCGGGGGTGCCCGGCACGCACCAGTGGTACGACGGCACGCCGCACCCGTGGGAGTTCGCCCGCGTCTGGCACCTCGAGCCGTCGCCCACGGACGTCGACACGGTCTACGCCGGCGTCGAGGACGCCGCGCTATTCCGCACGACCGACGGCGGAGCAAGCTGGCACGAGCTTCCCGGGCTGCGCGAGCACGGCTCCGGCCCGCACTGGCAGCCGGGCGCGGGCGGCATGTGCCTGCACACGATCATCCTCGACCCCTCCCGTCCCGAGCGGATCTTCGTCGCCATCTCGGCCGCGGGCGTCTTCCGCACAGACGACGGCGGCGACACATGGCGGCCGGTGAACCAAGGGCTGCTCTCCAACGGCATCCCCTCACCCGCCGCCGAGGTCGGGCACTGCGTGCACAACCTCGCCATGCACCCGTCGCGCCCGGACACCCTCTACATGCAGAAGCATTGGGACGTCATGCGCAGCGACGACGCCGCCGAGCACTGGGTCGAGGTCAGTGGGGACCTGCCGACCGACTTCGGGTTCCCGATCGCCGTCCACGCGCACGAGCCCGAGACGGTCTACGTCGTGCCGATCACGAGCGACTCGCACCACTTCCCGCCCGACGGTCGGTTGCGCGTGTACCGCAGCCGCACCGGCGGCACCGCCTGGGAGCCGCTGACCACAGGCCTGCCGCAGGAGAACTGCTACGTCAACGTGTTGCGCGACGCAATGGCCGTCGATTCGCTGCCTGACTGCGGCGTGTACTTCGGCACCACGGGCGGGCAGGTGTACGGCTCCGCGGACTCCGGAGACAGCTGGGCGCCGATCGTTCGCGACCTGCCGGCAGTGCTCTCCGTCGAAGTGCAGACCCTGCCGTGATCCGGGTCGTGCTGCCGGCGCACCTGCGCCAGCTCGCACGGTGCGAGCGCGAGATCGAGCTCGACTGCGCGGCTACCCAGCGCGGGGTGATCGACGCCATCGAGTCGCACTACCCCATGCTGCGGGGGACGATCCGCGACCCGGCCACCGATACCCGGCGCGCCTTCGTCCGGTTCTTCGCATGCGAGCAGGATCTGTCCCACGAACCCCCCGACACGCCGCTGCCCGACGCCGTCGCCGAGGGCAGGGAGCCGTTGCTCGTCGTCGGGGCGATGGCCGGCGGCTGATCGCGTCAGGACGTGCCGTCGAACCGCAGCGCGGCGAGCCGGTCGAGCAGCTCCGCCTGCGCCGGGACGATCTTGCGTCGCGCGGTCGCCAGCTCGAACCACTCCGCGCGGTCGATCTCGGGGAACGCCTGCAGCCGACCCGAGCGCGGCGGCCACTGCATCTCGAAGGTGTTGCTCGACACCTCGGTTACGTCCAGGTCGGCCTCGGCGGCCCACGCCTGAACCCGCTTGCCGTTGCGCTGGCGCACCTCCCCGAGCGGTAGGAAGTCGAGCGCGGCCGGCAACGGCAGCCCGATCTCCTCGACGAACTCGCGCTGCGCGGCGACGAGCGGCTCCTCGCCCGGTTCGAGCAGGCCCTTCGGGATCGTCCAGGAACCGTCGTCCTTGCGCGCGAAGAACGGGCCACCCGGGTGCGCGAGCAGCACCTGCGGGCCGGTCCGCCAGAGCAGCAGCCCGGCACTGATGACGTCAGCCACGCGGTGACCGGCCCAGCTCGACAGCCGTGACCGTCCGGTCGACGAGGACGCTGATCCGGACGGCCACCTGGCCTCCTCGCATCGAGGGAATTCGTCAGGGATCGGCTGGGACGTTACTGGACCCACCGTGATCAATTCGCGGCGCATACTCACCGACGCCGCCGCCGCAGACAGCCGCCTTTTCGTGACGAGGGAACCCGGCGAGCGCGTGCATCACGAGTGCGTGATCGATTGCGGGTAACGTCCTGCGCACCGGCGCCGATGGGAGCTAGGGACTGGTGCTGTTTCGCGCACCGCACGGTTCGCTCGTCACCAACCAGCAAGGACGGTCGCAGATTTGGACGATCTGCTGAAGCGGCTGCATCACGCGGTCGAGCGACGAGGCGGGGAATGGGCCGGCCGCGACCGGGCACAGGCCGCGCTGGCCGTTCTCGATGGCGACGACGACGACGGTGCCGAAGACGGCAGCGACCACGACATCGCCGCTGTCCGTGCTCGATTCGGGCTGTCCGACGTCGAGACCGCGCTGCTGGACGTCGCCGCGACCGCTGAGCAATCGACAGCGGCCCACCTGCTGCTCGGGCTGCTCTCCGGTGACGCCGAGCCGGCCCGTCCCACCGTCGCGCTCGCACTCGAACTGTCCGGCCGGCCGGCCACCGGCGCCGAGGCGCGCGCTCACTTCAGCGAGCTGTCGCCCTTGCTCCGCTTCGGGATCGTGCAACTGGCGGGCACGGACGTACTGCTGTCGCGGCGCCTCGTGCTGTCCGAGCGCCTTGCCGCCTTCCTCGCCGGCGGGGGGCTGCCGCCTGGGTACGTGCTGCCCATGCTGCTCGACGCCGTCCCGATCGAGGTCGAGGGCACTGCGGTCGTCACCGCTGCCCTCGCCGCCGGCCACCGGCTGGTCTGGATACACGCGCCCTCCGGCGGCGCCGGGTCGGCCATGGCCGCAGCCGCGTGTCGCGAACTCAGCGTGCCGTGCCTCATCGCTGATCTGTCCCGCCTGCCCGCCCACGTCGAGGCCGATGCGGCGGTGGCCGCCCTGCTGCTCGAGTGCGGCCTCGCGGGAATGGTGCTGGTGCTGGTCAGCGCCGAGCGCACCCGCGTCGCGGATCTGACGCGAGCGGCGGTGCCCGTCCTCGCGGTGAGCAACGAGCCGTGGAATCCACAGTGGACGACCGAACTGCCGCTCACCGTGCCTGCGCCGAGGCTGTCGCTGGCCGAGCGCGGCGGCCTCTGGTCGTCGGTGCTGGACGGGCGCCCGGCCGACCGCGAGATCACCGCGATGCCGCTGTCGCCCGAGCAGATCGCGGCGGTCGGGCGGCACGCCCGGCAGATGTCGCAGCTCTACGGCGAGGACGGCATCGGCACCGACCGCATCCGCAACTCGGTGCGCCAGCTCGGACGCGGGCGGGCCATCCGCGCGAACCCGTCGGCATCGGTCACCCTCGACGATCTGGTCCTGTCGGGGCAGGCGTTGGCGGAGATCGAGCGACTGCTCGACTGGGCGCGTTACCGCGACGAGGTGACCGCGCTCGGGCCCCTGCACGGCAAGGGCGGTAAGGGAACCGGCATCTGCGCGCTGTTCACCGGTCCGCCGGGAACGGGAAAGACCCTCGCGGCGCACGTCGTCGCCGATTCGCTCGGTATGGACCTGTACCAGGTCGAGCTGTCCACCATCGTCGACAAGTACATCGGCGAGACCGAGAAGAATCTCGAGAAGGTCTTCGGCGAGGCCGAGTCGATGAATGCCGTCCTGTTCTTCGACGAGGCCGACTCCTTGTTCGGGTCGCGGTCGGAAATCAAGGATGCGCATGATCGCTACGCCAATCAGGAGATTGCCTACCTCCTTCAGCGGATGGAGCAATTCGACGGGATCACCGTGCTCGCGAGCAATTTGCGCGGCAACATTGACCCGGCGTTCGCGCGCCGACTTCATTTCATCGTCGGCTTCCCCGACCCGAACGAGGCCACCCGGCGGCGGTTGTGGGAACACCACCTGGCCGGCCTCGGTGGCACGGACCCGGACGACGCTATCGATGTCGCAGGCCTGGCCGCGTCGGCAGAGTTGGCCGGTGGCGACATCCGCAATATCGTGCTGTCAGCGGCGTACGCAGCCGTCGCGGAAGGCTCGAAGGTGGGTGCCCGCCATATCTCGGCCTCGGTTCGCCGGGAATACATCAAATTAGGACGATTGGCGCCGCCGGCGCTCGTTGACGCATCCGAAACCGCAATGCGAAAATCCAGCTCACGTTCGCCCACCAGTGGCGGCTAGCCAGATCGGACGTGCCCAATGGGCGCAGAACTCACGCGCCGTGTCACCGAAGCAGCCGCCGAAATCAGCGCTCCGGTACCTCATATTGCCGACGCCGAGACGGCGGCGCCCGTCGGGCCCGTCCCGTTGTCGAACCAGCCACTGACGGTTGGCCACGCCGAGGACCACGCCGAACACGACGCCGACCGCATGGCCGACACGGCGCTGTCGCGATTGGGTCCGGTCGCGCAGGACGCCGCGCAGGCGCCCGGAGGCGGCCTGCGCCGTTCACCGGCGCAGAGGTCGAACGCCGTGGTGGGCGCGGCGGGCGGTGCCCTCGATCACTCCACCAGCGCCAAGATCCAGTCGCGTCGCGGCGGCGGGCGTCCACTGGACGGCTCGGTGCGCGACCGGATGGAGACGGCGTTCGGCACCAGCTTCTCGGCGGTCCGCGTCCACGCCGACGAGGGCGCGGCCGACCTCAACGACGCGATCTCGGCGCAGGCCTTCACAACCGGCACGGACATCTTCTTCGGGCGCGGCCAGTTCGCCCCGGGGTCACCGGCCGGCGAGCGGATGCTCGCGCACGAACTCGCGCACGTCGTCCAGGGATCCGGTCCCGGCATCCAGCGCTGGTCGCCCTTCAAGAAGGACGATGCCGCCACCGCCGCGGCCAAGGTCGCGATGAAGGACCAGGAGGCTCGGGACAAGGTCCGCAAGAAGGCCGCAGCCGACGCGAAGAAGGCCGAGCAGCTCGCCGCCAAGGAGGTCGTCGCCGCCGCAAAGAAGCGCGAGAAGGACGAGGACAAGGACCTCGCCGCGGACCGGACGACCGGCGTCGCCGTCCGCGGAGCCGTGGCGGACATGGTCAGCGAGGAGACCCTTGCCAGCAAGGTCGCCGGTGCGGGGGGTGGGGCCGCCCCGAAGCAGGGCAGCAAGACGCTGCAGGACATCCAAAAGCTTTTCGCCAAGGCGCTGAAGCTGGAGGAAGCCGGGGTTACCAAACTGGTGGACAGCGGCATCGACCGCGACGTCGCCGTCGACCACGTGTACGAGCAGGTCTGGGTCAAGCAGGTCTGGCTGCCATCCCCGTTTCCCGCGCTGTACGCGGTGCGGCCTCCCCGGGAGACCGAGTCGGAGAAGCTGGCGGGCAAGATTCGGGAACAACGGCGCGACGAGAGCAGCGCCGTGCAGCAGGCCAAGAGCAACGAGGCTGTCGTCGGCAGAGGCAAGCTGCTCGCGCCCGAGGTCGAGGCCGTCTACGACCGGTGGGAGACCGCGATCGGCACGTTGGTCGCGTCGGGATCGACACCCGACGAGGCGGACAAGAAGGCCGAGAAGCTGGTGTGGGCCGAGACCACGCCCGAGATCAAGGCCTCGCGTCCCCAGCCGGCCGTGGAGAAGGCCGCCCGCCAAGCCGCGCGGGACCGTCGCAAGGAGGGCGCTACCAAGGCCGCCGGCCTGGAGACCATCGACGAGGCCGATCGCGGCCTGACCCTCGCAAACGCGGCCACGCCGATCATCGGTGCGGCCGGCGGCGGCACGCAGTCGGTGTTGTCCGCGCTCGGCAAGGGGCAGGACTCCGCCTTCGCCAAGGCGGAGGGCAAGGGCGACCTAGTCAGCCACTCGTCGGCGAGCGGCATCCCGATCGTCGGCAGCGTGGTCAAGGCGGCAGAGAACGCGAAGGCCGATCACGAGCACGGAGTGCGCGATCCCAGCAGCCTCGATGCCAGCAAGGTGTCGGTCGAGACGCAGGCGGGCACCGGGATCAGCGCCTGCACCGGCATCCTCAACGACGTGCTGGCCGGCGCCAAGGCGATGCTCAAGGCGGTCAAGGCGATCGGCGAGGCGCACGAGGTCAGGACCACCGAGAATGTCGTGACAGCGACGAAGGCATCTGCCGACTCCGTGTCGTCGCTGTCCTCGTTGAGTGCCGACGCGGCCAAGCTCGCCGCGGTGATCGACGGAGGTGTCGCGGGTTCGGTCGCCAAGGTGCTGCCCGGCTTCAGCATCGTCACGTCCGTCACGAACATGGTCTCGGGTTTGATCAGCACCCGCGACCTCAGCGGCCAGCAGGACAAGGCCAACCAGGGCTTGTTCAAGCTGCGCACCGACAAGAAGAACGCGGCGAAGGTCGACGTCCTGGTGCGACCGCTGCTGCTGATGATCTCGCACCTGGACAAGAAGTACGAGAAGGCGGTGTGGTCGCTGATCAAGGCGGTGAGCGACACCGTCCTGGACATCACGACGCTCGCCACCGCCGGCGGCTTCGGCATCCCTGCCGCGATCCAGGCGGGCACCAAGGCGCTCGACACGCTGCACAGCCTCGGGCACCTGATCGACGACAACCTCCGAGCGATGGCCGCGCAGAGCGCCCGCAAGGACTCCGTCGGTGCACTGGAGGGCGCCGCCGAGGGGCAGCTGCGCAACGACCCGGCGTTCGCCATGGACGCGATCATCATGCAGGCGAAGGGCAAGAAGGATCCGGTGGCACTCGCGTTCCTCAGCACCTACGGAATTTCAGCCGACGAGGCGACGAAGCAGCCGATGAACAAGCTCCGGGAGCGCGCGTTGTTCGAGATGGGCGTCGGGGCCGACCCGCTGACGACCTATCAGACCGTCAAGATGATCGGCGGGGCGGCCCTCAAGGGGGTGGCCGGTGCGGCGGTCGGGGCCAAGGACTCCGTCGTCGCGACCGTCGATCAGTACGGCGCGGCCAAGCAACTCGGTGCGGACCGCACCGCGCTCGACGGGAAGGACCGCGATTGGAAATGGCGCCTCACCATGGCGTTCAAGTCCAAGGAGAGCTTCGGCCGGTCGACCGCGCAGACCGCTCTGAAGCTCGGCGCGGATACGCCGGCGCCGAAGAGCGCGGGGCCGGCCGCCCCCATCGAGTGCAAGGTCGGGTCCAAGGTGCTCTTCGCGAGCGCGAACGAGAAGCAGCAGGCGCTGTTCGGCGAACAGGTCAAGGACCTGCCGCTCGACGATCTGGTGAAGGCCGGCAACGACCCGAAGACCTCCGAGACGTGGCGCCAGATCCTCAAGGACATGGTCCAGGCCCGCCTGAAGGAGGCGGCCAAGAAGGCCGTGCCGCCGCCGCCGGCGAAGAAGGCACCGGCACTTCCACCTCGGCCGACTAAGGCTCCGGTGGCGTCGTCCTCGGTCGGCGCGTGAGCGAGGCCCTCGAGGGCGACCTGTTCGGCCGCGTCGCTGCGGCCTTGCAGCAGATACCCCGCCAGATACGGGTGGATGCCGAACTCGAGAAGGTGGTCGTCACCTCGGCCGTCCCGGACGGGCGATCGACGCTCGCACTCGCCATCGGGTCGACGCAGTCGGTGATGTTCTACTCGGTGTGGCCCGACCCCGTGCCGCAAGAGCAGGTGGGCCGCTGTGTCGACTACGTGACCCGGGCCAACACCGGGCTGTCGACGGCGGTGTTCGAGCTCGACCAGGACAGCGGCATCCTGGCGGTCCGCTCGGGCATCCACTTCTCGGACGTCGCGCTGATCGACGAGCTACCCGAGTCGGCTTTCGTGCGGCTGCTGTGGCTGGCGCTGCTCGACGTCGAGCAGCTGGCCGCGCAGCATCTCGACGGCATCGCGGCGGTGCGGTCGGGTGCGTCGGCGCCGGACGCACTGCAGGTCACCTCGGGCTGACGCCGCGAACCGACGGCCGGGGCCGCGCGGCACCAGTGCCGGGTCAGTCCGCGGTCGGGCCCGGGCCTGACGGCTCGTCCACCACTGGTTCGGTGCGATCTCGTGAGTCGGGCGTACCGGCGGCGGTCGGCGCGGCACCGCCGCCACGGGAGAGGTTCCCGCGCAGCATCGTTGCGGTGACCGCGGCGGCGGCGCAGAGGAACGGCACGGACGGCATCACGTACCGGTAGTCGAACTGCGCCGTGAAGTTCGGTACGACGAGCATCAGCATGCCGCCACCCCAGAGCAGCAGGACGATCATGCGGCGATCGTCTCGGGGGCGCCCGAAGCGCCGCGAGATCAACCCGTACGCACCGGCCAGGATGATCGGGATGAGCAGCGTCCCGGGCAGGAACCCGCCCCGCTGGTAAGCGATCATGATCCGCGCGAAAGGCTCCACCACCCGGGTCGTGGCTTTGCCGTGCTCGTACGACTGCACGTCCTGTCCCGCCGTACCGCCTGCGATGTACACCCGCCGCGATGGCTGCATGGGCGGGTGCAGCGAGAACGTGTAGGCAGCCACGACGGGCGGATTGGGGAAGTTGGTTCGGTCCCAGCCGAAGGTCCGCACGAAGTCGCGTGTGCCGACGCGCAGGTACGCCAGCGGCTGGTGGATGATCGCCTGCTCAGCGAACTTCAGCGCGAGAGCATCGCGCTGCTTCGTGAACCGCGCCGCGGCGGGCTGCGGATCCGGTACGTGGTCGACGTTGTCCAACGGCGACGCATGCCAGATGAAGTTCGAGGACGGCGGTCGCTTGTCGGGCGGCAACGGCGAGCACAGGATCGCAAGGTCTGCCGGCGGGTGGATCTTCGAGCACTCCGCGAAACTCATCACGCGCGAGTACAGGAACACACCGTCGGCATTGTTCAGCGCGTAGTTGCCGTTCTGGCTGTGAAACCACGTCGCGAACGCGATCAGAGGCGCGAGCGCCACGACGAGATACGCCGTCAGCGACCGCCAGTGCACCCGCCGAAGCAGCAGGTAGACGGCACACGCGATCAGCAACGGCAGGCCGATGGTGCGCGTCAAGGTCGCGGCCGCGATCAGCAGCGCGGCGAGGCCGGCAAGTACCGGCGACGGCCGTGCGCGCCAGGCCAGCAGCGTGATCGCGAGCGTGACGAGGAACGCGAACACCGTGTCGGACAGCATCAGGTGTTCGAGCTCGATCTGGTGCGCGTCGAGCAACTGCGGGACCGACGCGAGCGTCGCCGCCAGGCGGCCGACCTGCCAGTGCCGCATCAGCGCGTACATCAGCACCGCGACACCGAGGCCCATGAGGTGCTGCACCACGACCACCAGCTCGAAGCTGTGGAACGGCAACAGCAGCCGGAGGAACACGCTGTAGCCGATAGGACGAACCGGGTAGGCCTGGAATCGCAACGCGACGCCCAGATACTCGAACGCGTCGTTGAACCAGAGCACCGGACGGTAGCCGAGGATCGTGATCACCCTCAGCAGGGCGCCGGCCGCGAGAACGACGACGAACGCCCGTTCGCGCGCCACCACCGCCGGTGCTGCCGCCGCCGAACGCCGAAGGCGGGACGTCCGGGTGCGCTCCCCCTCGGGAGGCGTGACCGCCTCGGCGGCCGGGGCCTGCGGCGCCGTCATGCCGGCTCGAACTGCGGGTCGCGTTCGGTGGCGTCGACGACGTCGAGGCGTGGCGTCCCGTGCTTGATGCCGAGGATGCTCGCGAAGAACGACCCGAACGCCAACTGCACGCCGAGCACCATCGCGGTGATCGACGGAATGACGATCCGCAGCTCATGGCGCGGGCTGACGTTGCCGAATCCGGAACTGCGCCAGTTCCAGATCGACGCGAAGACGCCGACCACCCCGCCGACCAGCAGGACGGCGCTGATCAGCAGCCCGGTGGTGAGCCGGAATTGACGCGCCCGGGTAGTCCACCTGCCCCCCGGTAGGAAGCCTTCGGCGGAGGCATAGAGCTTGGTGAGCACGGCGAACAACACGGCCTGGAAACCGACGATGATCAGCCCGGCGGCGATGACGAGCGTGTCGATGTCGAGGTTGAGCGAACCAATCTTGAGCCCGTTGACCGCGGCAGTCACCGCGGTGCCGATGCCGAAGCCGAGCAGCATCGCCACGAGGCCGGGGACGAGGAACAGCCAGCGAGGGCTGTACAGCAGGAAGAAACGCAGGTGCCGGAACCCGTCGCGCCAGGTGCGCAGGTGCGGCGCACGGCTGCGGCCGTCGGGGTAGAGCTTCGTCGGCACCTCGGTGATGTTCCAGCCGGCGAACGTCGCCTTGATGATCATCTCGCTGCAGAACTCGAAGCCGAGCGCCGCCATCCCCAGCCCGTCGAACTTGTCTCGCCGGAAGCCGCGCAGCCCACAGTGGAAGTCGCCGACCTTGCTGCCGAACAAGACCTGCCCCATCTTGCTGAACATCGGGTTGCCGAAGTGTTGGTGCAACGGCGGCATGGCGCCGGGCTGGATACCGCCCTGGAACCGGTTGCCCATGACGAGGTCGGCGCCGTCACGCAGGCCGTCGAGGAAGTCGTCGAGGGCGAGGAAGTCGTAGCTGTCGTCGGCGTCGCCCATGATCACGTATCGGCCGCGCGCCGCGCTGATCCCGCCGTGCAGTGCCGCGCCGTTGCCCCGGCTGGGGACGAGCACGACCCGCGCACCCGCCTCGCGCGCCAGCCGGCGGCTGTTGTCGGTGCTGCCGTTGTCGGCGACGAGGACCTCACCCCGGACGCCTCGGCGGGCGAGGAAGTCGCGTGCCTTCCCGACACAGGTGGCAACCGTCTCCGCCTCGTTGAGGCAGGGCATCAGGATCGTCAGCTCGAGTTCATCGGACGGTTCTGGCGCACCTGATCCGGGCGGATCAGGCAGCGTCCACGGCGAGCTGACCACGCCGGTCATAGTACGGGCGGCGGGGAATGCGGGGGTGCGCCCGGGCCGCGTGTTCGGCGACATGCGGTCGGAACGCGGCACCTAACTCGATGCCACGGGCCGGGAGTCACGACCGGATGTGTCCAGCTGGAGCGGCGGCCACGCTATTTGGCATCAGATCGGTGCGGTCGCGTCAGTGGCTGACGTACTCGTCGTGCCGGCGCCACCAGAGGCCGGCCTCGTTGCGGCCGAGTGGCGCGCGGTCGAGCCACTGATACATGCCCCAGAGACCGTCGAGTCCCCGCTCGTACGCGGAGTAGGTGTGGTATACGACGCCATCCTCCAGCGTGAACGCGCTCATGCCCGGGCCTTCTCGCCGGTACGTCGGCCAGTCCGTTCCGACGCCTGAGGTGATCTCGGCGACGAAGGGGTTCTCCTCGCCGGTTTCCGGCAGCCGGAGGTCCACCGTGCGGAAGTTGTAGTCGACGGCTCCGGACTCCCACTCCTGCTTGGTGTGCGCCACTCCGAAGTCGTGGTTGAAGTCGCCGTCGAACGAGGATGCCCAGGGGAAGCTCCAGCCCATGCGTCGCTTGTAGGTCTGCAGCTTCGGAAGTGGCGCGCGCGACACCGCAAAGAACGAGACGTCGTGATTGGCGAGATGGACGACGGAGCCGTTGAAGCCGTCCGCGATGGCCGAGCAGCTCGGGCACCCGGCGGTGTAGTCCGGCCCGAACATGAAGTGATAGATGAGCAGCTGCGAACGTCCACCGAACAGATCAGCGAGGGGCGCGGTGCCGGCGTCGGTCTCGAAGCGGTACTGCTTGTCGATGCGAACCCACGGCAGTTCCTGGCGCTGCCGTGCCAGTTCGTCGCTGCGTCGGGTCAGCGCCTTCTCGGCCTCGAGCAGCTCCAACCGGGCTGCCAGCCACTCTTCGCGCGTTCCGGTCTTGTGATCGGTCATCGTTTCTCCTTCACGTGGTTGCGACTGCTTACATCGAGGGCATGAGGCCGGGAACGGATGAGGGCGCGACGATGATCAAGGCTCCGAGTCCGACCATGGCCAGCGCCAGCGACACATCGAGCACGGCTTTCGCGGGCATGAGCTTCTGGGCCACGGTGAGGACGGCGATGATGCCCATCCAGGCGATGCTCATGACGCCTAGCGCCACCAGGATCAGCATCAGTCCGATGCTCGAGCCGACGCAGTAGATCCCGAACTCGAAACCGGAGCCGACGCTGTCCCTGCAGCGCCGGCGGAATCGCTGCTTCACGGGCGTCAACTCGTAGACACCGGCCGCGATCGCAACCGCGCCTGCGGTCACAGAGCCGTGCGGCCGGTACACCGCGTACACGGCGAGACCCACGAGTGTCCACACGGCGAGGTACGACCCGACGAACAGCGGCACGGCGCGCACCTGCCCGCTGGCCTGAGCGCGTCTGACGGCGGCCGCGGCCGCGCCGGGCAGCATCATCGCCGCCATCATCGACACCCACAGGACGAGAAAGAACCCGAACGAATCGAGCCGGGTCGCCACGCCCATGTCCATCCCGCTCATCTGCCGAGCCGCGACAACCCAGGACGCGGCCGCGAGCCCGAGCGTCACGATCAGAGCGGCCGGCCCGGTGCCCCGATCCGACCCGGTCACCCGAACTGCGCTGTCTGTGATGTGCATGCCGTCCTCCTTTCCGCTGGTGACGCCTAGCTAGTCGGGGGCGTCTCGGCAAGTGCCTTGATCGCGGCGAGTCGGGCATCCCACTGGGTCGCGACGTGGTTCATCCAGCTCGCCGCGGCGGTGAGGGGCTCGACGTGCACGGTGTAGCGGCGTTCGCGTCCGGCCCGCGCACTCGTGACGAGGTCGACGCTCTCGAGCACCGCGAGGTGTTGCGCGACTGCCTGCCGGGTCACCGGAAGCTCGGCGGCCAGCGCGGTCGCGGTGGCGACGCCGTGGGTGCCGAGGTGTTCGAGAAGCAGACGACGGTTCGGCTCGGCGAGGGCGGCGAACAGTTCGTCAGCGTGATCGAGAACGGCGGTCGTCACGCTGCGCCTTGCTCGACATAGTCGGCGATGTTGCGAATGACCTCGGTCCAGCCGCGGCTGTGGCTCTCGTACGAGGCAAAGGCCTCGCGGTCGGCCGGGATCGTGAGTGAGGCGAACCCGCTCTCGCAGACGGTCAGGCGCGTCACTTCTCCTTCGGCGGCCACGTGGAACTCGACCAGGGTCGAGTTGGTCTCGTCGGCGAGCACGTCCGGGTAGGCACTGGCCCAGCGGTAGGCGAAGTAGTGCGGTGGATCGACCTTGACGACGCGGGCCAGATATCGCTCGCCGTCCCCGGGTTCGAGCACCATCACCCCGTCGGGCCGCAGATCAACCGCCGCGGGAGTACCGGATCCGAACCAGTGGCCGATGTGTTCCGGCTTGGTCAGGATGTCCCACACGCGCTCGGTCGTCGCGGCGATGCGGACGGTCCGTTCGACACGATCTTGTTCCATGTTCGGTCCCCTCGGTGTCAACAATGTGCAAGTAGACACTTGCACATGGCACCCTCGTCGCGCAAGTCTCAACTTGCACGTAGCGGACCGCTAGCGTGGAATCCCAGCGGGGTCCGGTGTCGAACCGGATCGCTGATCAGCGTCCGGCGTGCGAGCTAGTCGAGAGTCCGCGGAAGGCCGAGATGCGCAGCGAGCGTCGTCTCGAAATGCGTGAGCTCGCTGATCCGGTCGCCGGCAATGGCGAGCACGAGGACGCCGGTGACGTGCAGGACACCGGTGACGGCGTCGCGGCGGTACTCGCCCCAGGCGGGCTGGCCGTTTGCGCGCACGGGCACCAGCCGGTCGATCTGCCGCGAGTGGTCACGGATCGCGGTGAAGAAGCGGTGCACCGCTTCGGCCCCGCGGTACTCGAACGGTAGCGGCGGCATCCGAACCCACGCGTCGTCGGTCATCAGCGCGACGAGCCCGTCGATGTCGCCTGCCGTGAACGCTGCGACGAAGCGGTCGAGCAGCGCGCGTTCCTCCGGCCCGCCCGGTGGGGGTGGGGGCGAACCGGGCCGGTTCGCCGTATCGATCGTGGCCCGTGCGCGCTTGAGCGCGCTGGTAACGGCGTCCTCGGTGAGTCCGAGCAGCTCTGCGGTCTCGCCAGCCCGGTATCCGAGCACGTCGCGCAGCAGCAGCACCGCGCGCTGGTTCGGGGGCAGCAGTTGGACGGCGGTGACGAACGCGAGCGAGATTGACTCTCGCGATTCGTAGCGGGCCTCGGGTCCGGGCGCTTGATCGACCAGCCCCTCGAGCAAGGCATCGGGGTAGGGCTGCAGCCACAGCACTTCACCCAGGCGGGTCGGCTCCGGCGCCGGCACCGGGAGCGGCGCCGCGGCGACCGGCCGGCGTCCGGAGGAGCGCAGCTGGTTGAGGCACCGGTTCGTGGCGATGCGGTAGAGCCAGGTCCGGACCGAGGAGCGCCCCTCGAAGCCCTCGAGCCCGACCCACGCCGCCAGCAACGTCTCCTGCAGCGCGTCCTCGGCGTCCTGCAGTGACCCGAGCATCCGGTAGCAGTGCACCTGCAGTTCGCCACGGTGCGCGGCTACGAGAGCAGCGAATGCATCCCGATCACCCGCACGCGCCCGCTGAAGCAGTTCTGCCGACATCGGCCACCCCCATCCACACCCTCTCTCTGAGTACTGACACCGGCGGGCACCGGAACTGGTCGCTGTCGGTGCGCTCAGTTTCGGCGGCTGTCCGTGTCTACCTCTCTGAACGCCTTCGGACGCGACGTAGGCGAGGCCCATAGACGTCCGCGAGTTGCGGACGGAACGGAGAACACCCGAAATGTCAACGTCACGAGCCACCGACAGTGCGTCACCCGCTCCGGCGAACAGGACGTGGACGCTTGTCCTCGCCTCGCTCGGCGTGTTCATGACCGCGCTGGACACACTGGTCGTCGCGAACTCACTACCGGCCCTGCGCCAGAGCCTGCATGCCAATCTCGGTGATCTGGAGTGGACGGTGAACGCCTACAACCTGGCGTTCGCGGTCGCGTTGCTGACGGGAGCTGCCCTCGGCGACCGGTACGGACGCAAGCGGATCTTCTGGATCGGGCTGCTCGGGTTCACCGCGGCCTCGGCCGCGGCGGCCTTGTCGCCGAGCGTCGGAGCTCTCATCGCCGCCCGCGGCGTGCAGGGCGCGGCCGCCGCGGCCATCATGCCGATGACGCTCACCCTGATCAGTGAGGCATTTCCGGCTGAGAAGCGCGGCGCCGCAATCGGCTTGTGGGGCGGCATCACCGGGTTGGCGGTGGCACTGGGCCCGGTGGTGGGCGGTGCGATCGTCGGCGGTATCAGCTGGCACTGGATCTTCTGGCTCAACGTCCCGGTCGGTCTCGCCCTGATTCCGCTGTCCATCTCCCGCCTCACCGAAAGCTTCGGTCCGCGCTCACACCTCGACATCGTCGGGCTGCTCCTCGCGGGCGCCGGATTCTTCGGCATCACCTGGGGCTTGGTCCGTGCCAACCGCATCGGCTGGGGTAGCGCCGAGACTCTTGCCGCTCTCGTGCTGGGTGGCGTCCTGGTCGCGGCTTTCCTGATGTGGGAACGGCGAACCGCGACGCCCATGGTGTCGCCCGAGCTGTTCCGTTCCCGCGCCTTCAACGCCGCGAACGGGGTGAGCTTCTTCATGTTCGCCTCGCTCTTCGGCGTGCTGTTCCTGATGATGCAGTTCCTGCAGACCGCACTCGGATACTCCGCCCTCCAGGCGGGGCTGCGCACGCTGCCGTGGACCGGCGCGCCGATGGTGGTCGCTCCGATCGCGGGCGCCCTGGCGGACCGGTTCGGAGGCAAGCCGTTCATGCTCGCCGGGCTGACCCTGCAAGCCGCCGGACTCGGCTGGATTGCCGCCATCGCCAAGCCCGGAATGAGCTACACCTGGCTCGCCGTGGCCCTGGGTGTTGCGGGTGTCGGGATCTCGCTGTGCTTCCCGACCGTCGCCAACGCCGTCGTCGGATCCGTCCCGAGCTCAGAGATGGGTATCGCATCCGGCACCAACAGCGCGCTGCGCGAGATCGGCGGCGTCTTCGGTATCGCGATCCTGGCCGCCGTCTTCGTACACCCCGGCGTCTACACGTCCCCGAGCACGTTCATCGAGCACTTCAAGGACGCGGTGTGGGTGGGGGCGGCGTTCTCGGCGACCGGCATCATCGCCGCGGCTCTCCTTCCCCGCGGACCGCGCGTCGCACCCGGGCGGCCACAGTCTGCCGACGACACCGATCTCGTCATCGCCGGCGCTGCCGCCGCCACGCCGGTCGCATAAGCGTCCGCGAACGCGGTTTCGCCGGTGCAGATGAATTTTCACCGCTACTGCCCGACCGGGCTTCCGCGCTCTGCGGATGGTCCGTACCCATGAGGAGAGCGCAATGACAATCGCAGGCAAAGCAGTTCTGGTGACCGGCGCCAATCGCGGCATAGGGCAGGCGTTGGTCGAGGAAGCACTGAAAAGAGGGGCGAAGCGGGTCTACGCCGGAACGCGGCAACCGATCGCGCATCCCGACGAGCGAGTCACGCCTCTGAGCCTGGACGTGACCGACGCTGGGCAGATCCAGATTGCAGTCAAGGCAGTCGAGTCGCTCGACGTTCTGATCAACAACGCCGGCGTGGCGCTCTACGACGACCTCAGCGACCAGGCCACGATCGAACAGCACCTGGCCGTCAACCTCTTCGGCACCCATGCTGTCACCCAGGCGTTCCTGCCCTTGCTGACGCGTTCTCACGGAGCGATCGTCAACTCGCTGTCCATCACGGCCTTTGCGCCGTTGCCGATGATCCCGGCCTACTCGCTGTCCAAGGCAGCTACGTTCTCGATGTCTCAATCACTGCGCGCACTGCTGGCCGACCGAGGCGTACGCGTCCATGCCGTCCTGACCGGACCGGTGGACACCGACATGTCCAGAGGCCTCGACATACCGAAGGCGTCACCCGAGTCCGTTGCCCGGGCCATCTTCGACGGAGTCGACAACGGCGAGGAAGAGATCTTCCCCGATCCCATGTCGCGAACGATGGCGGACAGCTGGCGCGACGGCGCGGCCAAAGCACTCGAGCGCGACAACGCCACGTTCGTCGCCGCCCAACCCGTCACCTCATGAGTGACCTGTCCGGCAGGTTGACATGACGACGTCCACTTCTTGGAAGGCTCACCGTGCTCGCCCTCATCAACACACCCGCTGACCAGTCACCGGTGAGCGTGAAGGACGTCCCCTCCCCCCGACCCGGACCGGACGACGCGCTCGTTCGCGTGCACGCCGTATCCGTCAACCGCGGTGAACTGGCACTGCTCTCGGCTCGCCCGCTCGGGTGGCGTCCCGGTCAAGACGTCGCCGGTGTCGTCGACCGCGCGGCGGCCGACGGCTCGGGACCTCCCGAAGGCACCCGCGTGGCGGCACTGGTCGAGGGTGCAGGCTGGGCCGAACTGGTAGCGGTGCCGACCGATCGGCTCGCGGTTCTTCCCGAGTCCTTGCCGATGGCCGAAGCCGCGACTCTCCCCCTCGCCGGCATCGCCGCCCTGCGGACCCTTCGGTATGGGGGCGACCTGCTGGGGCGGCGCGTCTTGATCACCGGCGCGAGCGGTGGTGTCGGACGGCTACAGGTTGAGCTGGCAGCTCGACGCGGCGCACGGGTCACCGCCATTGCGGCTCGCACTCACGCGGAGGCGCTGATGAAGGCTGGCGCGGAGGCAGTGCACGAGCAGATCGGCGAGGCCACGGACTCCTTCGATCTGGTGACCGAATCAATCGGCGGGCAGTCCCTCGCCGACGCGATCGCCGCCACGGCTCCAGGCGCCACGCTCGTCATGTTCGGAGCCAGTACCGGTGAACGAACCCCGATCAGCCTCTACGACTTCATCGGCCACGAAAACGTGACCATCAAGCTCTTCCTCTCCTACGCCTCGCCCCAGCCCTTCGGACCCGACCTGCAACTCCTCGTCGACCTGGCCGGGCACGACCAGCTCCACCCGCACATCGGGCGCGTCGCCCCGTGGACCGAGGCCGCGACGGGCCTGCACGAACTGCGCAACCGGACGACGCGAGGCAAGCTCGTGCTCACAGTCCGATGAAACGCGCTCACCGGCCCCCGCGATCTACGGCCGGCCGATGAGTTCCGCCGACGCCCCTGGTCAGTACCGGTGAACACCTGATCATGAGGCCACCGTGCCGTCGCAGTCCTCACTGTGAACCGCCGGACCGCGACGGTGGGCTCCGTAGTATCGGTGGCATGCGGTTGCTCGGTCCCGACACGGGCAGCGTCGATGGCCCCGGGACGGTCCGGTGACCGAATGTCGGCGGCTCGATGTCGAGTCGGCCGCGTGGTTGCGCGATCTCGGCAGCACCGGTGCCCAACGAGAAGATGCGCTGGTCCGCTTGCACGAGTTGCTGCTGCGAATTGCCCGGGGCGAGTTGGGCCGCCGCAGCGCCCGGCAACGGCAGGTGACCGGCCCCGAGCTGGACGATCTCGCCCACCAGGCCGCAGCCGACGCGCTGCTGGCGATCACCGCCAAACTCGGCCAGTTCCGGGGCGAGAGCCGGTTCACCACCTGGGCCTATCGGTTCGTGATACTCGAGGTGTCGACCAAGCTCGGCCGGCACTTCTGGCAGCGCCCCACGGTCGCATTGGCAGCCGAGGACTGGGACCGGCTCCCCGACCGGTTCGGGATGAGCCCGGACGAGCAGGCGCAGTGGCACGGACTCGTCGTGGCACTGCGCCAAGCCGTCGATCAGGAGCTGACCGAACGGCAACGCCTGGTCTTCGCGGCCATCGTGCTGCACGGCGTCCCGCTTGACGCGCTCGTGATCGAGCTCGGCTCGACACGCAATGCGATCTACAAGACGATGTTCGACGCGCGACGTAAGTTACGAGCCGCACTCGCCGCTAAGGGATATCTGAGCGCCGGCGATCCCGGCGAGGTCACGACTGACATCGGTACGGGGAGGCGAACATGACCGGCTGGTCGGGCTTGGATCGCTTTCTGCAGACCGATCCCCGCGACGTCGGCTGCGAGCAGGCGATGCAGCTGCTACATGTCTATGTCGACCTGGTCCTCGACCACCTCACGAGCGCGGAGGCAGCTCGCCGCTACCCAGGCGTAGCCGCGCACTTCGCGGCATGCGGCCCGTGTAACGACGACTATGAGGGACTGCTGATCGCGGCCGGCGCCAGCCGGCCATGATCGCCCGTCGACGCCCCCCGATCCCCGTACGAATCCCGAACGCTCCTCGGCACGGGTAAGACCGGGCATGCCAGTGGCAGCTAACTCCTCGTCAGGCATTGACTACCTTGTCGAGGAGCATCATGAAGAGCACTGCCCGCATCGCCACCGTCGGCGGCGTCGCCGCAGCGGCCGCCGCCCTGTTAGCCGTCCCGGCCGCTGTCGCGTCGCCGATCGTCCAGCCCGGCAACCACCCCGCCCAACGGCCCGCGCAGCATCCGGTGGCTCGGGGCGACCGGTCCGTATTCGTCCAGACCGACAACCTGGCCGGCAACACGATCGTCGCCTACGACCGCGCATCCGACGGCACCCTCACCCAGGTCGGCGTCTACCCGACCGGCGGCCTGGGCGGCCAACTCGCCGGCTCGGCCGTCGATCACACCGCCTCTCAAGGCTCGCTGGCCTACGACTCGGCCGACCACCTGCTGTACGCCGTCAACGCCGGCAGCAACACCGTCACGGCCTTCGCGGTAGACGGCGATCACCTCACCCGCGTGCAGACCATCAGCTCTGGCGGGACCTTCCCGGTCAGCATTACCGTGCACGACGGTCTGCTCTACGTCCTCAACGCCCGCGACGGCGGCTCCATCCAGGGCTACCTTCGGCTCGGCGGTCTACTCGTCCGCGTCCCGTCCTGGCATCGCAACCTGGGCTTCGACCCGAACGCGAGTCCCGAATTCACCAGCACCCCCGGCCAGATTGCCTTCACTCCTGACGGCTCGAAGCTGCTCGTCACCACCAAAGGCGACGGCCAGAGCATCGAGATCTTCCCCGTCAGCTTCGTCGGCGCCCCGTCGGCGACACCGGTCATCACGCCGGACCCGGGCAACGTGCCGTTCGCGATCGCCTTCGACAAGCAAGACCATGTCGTGGTTTCTGAGGCCGGACCATCCGCAGTCGCGACATTTGCGATCAACCGCAACGCCACGCTGCGCCTGATCACCCGCGCCACCACCGGGCAAGCCGCGACCTGTTGGATCACTCGCACCGGCGACAACCTGTACGCATCGAACGCCGGCAGCGCCAGCATCTCCCGCTTCACCACACACAACGGGAGCCTTACCGCGCTCGGCAACACCGCAACGGACGCCGGCACCGTGGACGCAGCTGCGTCTGCTGACGGGCGTTACCTCTACGTCCAGACCGGCGGGAACGGTCTCGTCGACGAGTTCGCCATCGACCACGGCGGCTCGCTCGACCCCATCGGCACGGTTACCGTGCCCGGGGGCGCCGGCGGCGAAGGCATCGTCGTGACCTGATCGTTGCCCCGCGGCGGTGGGGCACACCATCGCCTGGACGTCGGACCGCGCTCGCGCCCGTCGTCCAGGCGATGCTGGTTCACGCCATCCGATGTGAACCAGGACCTGGACGCGTGTACCTAGCGGTGTGTCTGGTCATTGTTTGACCGCGTGGAGGGTGACGCGTCCGCGGGCTACCTTGGCAGCGATGTCGTCCGCGATGGCCATCCAGATGAATGGTTTCGGGCCCTCACGCGATGCGTTTGCTAAGCATCAATGAGGTGTGCGCTGTGCCGGCGGCGACCCGTGCGAAGTATTTGCCGACAGCTAGGTTGGAGAACATGAGTGTCGCGTCGGTGAGCTCGCGCGGGCCGGATCAGACGGCGGGGTCTCAACTCAGCCATCGGCAAATCCTGGTCATCATGTCCGGGCTGATGATGGGAATGTTCCTCGCATCGCTGGATCAGACGATCGTCTCGACCGCGCTGCCGACGATCGTCGGCGACTTTCACCGAAGCGACCTGCTCTCTTGGGTGATCACGTCCTATCTGCTGGCGAGCACCGCGTCCACCCCGCTGTGGGGCAAGGCTGGCGACCTCTACGGCCGTAAGCGCGTCTTCCAGCTCGCAATCGTCGTCTTCCTGGTCGGATCCGCGCTGTGTGGCGCGTCTCAGAACATGTACGAGTTGATCGCCTTCAGAGGGCTGCAAGGCATCGGTGGCGGCGGCCTGATCTCACTTGTCTTCGCCATCATTGGCGATGTCATTGCGCCTCGTGAGCGCGGTCGGTACCAAGGCTATTTCGGCGCGGTGTTCGGGATTTCGAGCGTCGTCGGCCCGCTGGCCGGTGGCTTCGCGGTCGACAGCCTGAGCTGGCGGTACATCTTCTACATCAATCTGCCGTTGGGCATCGCCGCGCTCGCGGTGACCAACCGGGTACTGCGGTTGCCGATGCGCAAGCGCGAGGTAAAGATCGATTGGTGGGGGGCCCTGCTGTTGGTGGCCGGTGTGTCAAGCATCCTGCTCGCCACTCAGTCCGGCGGCACCGACTACGCGTGGAGCTCGGTACAGATTGTCGGACTCTTCGCGCTCGGCGGTCTGCTCCTGCTGGGCTTCGTTTTGCGCGAACGAATCGCGCCGGAACCGATCCTGCCGCTCGGACTGTTCCGAATACAGATCTTCACCGTCGCCAACATCGTGTCCTTCGTCAGCGGCATCGCCATGTTCGGTGCGCTGGCCTTCCTGCCGCAGTATCTACAGCTCGTGCACGGAGTCTCCGCGACCATGTCCGGGCTCTTGCTCCTGCCCCTGCTCGCCGGGTTGCTGGTCATGAGCATCGGCTCCGGTCAGTACATTTCGCGCACCGGCAACTATCGGTGGTTTCCGCTGGCGGGGACGATTCTCGTGGCGGTGGGACTCTTTCTTCTCACCGATCTCGGCGCGCACACGTCGCTCGTCAAGGTCGGTTTCGACATCCTCATCTTTGGCGCGGGCCTCGGTCTGTTCATCCAGGTGCTCACACTGGTCGTGCAAAACGCGGTGCCGATGGAACAGATGGGCGTAGCCACGTCATCCGTCACGTTCTTTCGGTCGATGGGCGGCGCAATTGGCACCTCCGCTCTAGGCGCGGTGCTGACCGCTGGGCTGGCCTCGGAGTTGCGGCACTTTCTACCGACGGCTTCGTCCGCAGACGGTCGGAACAACGTCACCCAGTTGATCCAGAGTCCGGCTACGCTGGACAAACTCAAGACGAGCAATCCGGCCCTGCACGAAGGCATCATCCAGGCCTACGCTCACGCGATCGACCGGGTCTTCATTGTCGCCCTGCCGATCTCGATCCTGAGCGTCATCGCGGCGCTGTTCATCAGACAGGTGCGGCTGCGCGGCAGCAACACCACGTCGACCGACATCACGTCGAGCCGCGCCGCACCACCTCGCCCGATCGAGGACGTCCCCTCGCTGCCAGAAGGAGGCCTCTAAATGCCGGGCGTCACGATCTCGGCCGGCTACGGGACGGGCGGTAGCGTCATCGCTCGGCTCTTGGCTCAGACACTCGAGTTGCCCCTGCTCGACCGCGCGATCAGCACCGAGATCGCGTCGAAGCTTCAGGTTTCGCTCGCCGAGGCCGAAGGCGCGTCGTTCGCTCGTTCCCGCATCGACCGTTTCGTGCACCTCCTCGCGCCCCTGGCCGGCGGCGTGCTCGGCGCCGGCACCGACGCTGCACCGCCCGAGGCCACTCCAGCTCCGGACGACGCGGACCTGTTTCGTGAGCAGGCCGAAGCCATCATGCGAAAGGCATTGGCGCGCGGCGCGGTCATCCTCGGACGCGGAGGTGCCGCAGCCTTCCGCGAGCAGCCGGACGTTCTACGGGTCCGACTGTTCGGCTCACGGCAGGCCCGGATCGCTCACGCCGTGCTCGCGCAGGGCATCGACGTCGCCACCGCTGAGCGCCGCTTGTCCGAGGTCGACAATGCCCGCGCGCTTTACGTTCGGCGGCTGTACAACGTCAACATCGACGACCCCGAGCTGTTCGACCTGCAACTCAACAGCACGGTCCTCGCGCCGCATGCTTGTGTCGACATCATCGCCACGGCGTTCCGCGCACTCACTGCGCCCTGACCCAGGCAGCGTCCGTGAGTACGTCTGGCGCCGAGCGGCCGACGTCAGGAGCTCGTGAGGATGACCAGTTGCTGGGTCGCTCGGGTCATCGCGACGTAGCGGTCGACTGCTCCTTCGATCCCGTTGCCGAACGCCTCCGGGTCGATCAGGACGACCAGGTCGAACTCGAGCCCCTTCGACAGCTCCGGGGTCAGCGACCGGACGCGGGACGTCGCCCGGAACGTGCGATCGCCGATGACGCAGGCGATCCCGTCGGCATGCGCGGCGCGCCAGGTGTCGAGGATCGAGCCCAGTTCCGAGGCAGATCCGTGTACGACGGGGACGTCGGTGCTGCGGATGGAGGTCGGCACGTTGGCGTCCGGGAGCACGGCCCGGATGACCGGCTCGGCCTCCGCCATGATCTCTTGCGGCGTGCGGTAGTTGATGCTCAGGGACGCCAGGTTGATCCGGTCGAGCCCGATCCGCCCGAGCCGCTCCTGCCACGACTCCGTGAACCCGTGCCGGGCCTGGGCACGGTCCCCGACGATGGTGAAGCTCCGGGACGGGCAGCGGAGCAGCAGCATCTGCCACTCTGCGTCGGTCAGTTCCTGAGCCTCGTCCACGACGACGTGCGCGAACGGGCCGGCGAGCAGGTCCGGGTCGGTGCCGAGCAGTGCGGTTTCGTCGACCAGGCTGTCCTGCAGGTCCTGCCCGCGCAGCATCGTCACCGCACCTTCACCGTCGTCATCGGCTTCGAGCAGGTCGTCGACGACCTTGGCCATGTGCTCGCGTTCGGCGGCGACAGAGGCGTTGTGCCGACGCTGACGTCGTGACGCCTCCGGGTCGCCGAGCCGCTGCCGTGCCGCGTCCAGGAGCGGCAGGTCGGACACCGTCCATGCCTGGGCATCGTCGCGCCGCAGCTGCCGAACGTCATCGGAGCGCAGCCAGGGAGCGCACTTGCGCAGGTAGGCGGGTACCGACCACAGGTCTCCGACGAGGTCAGCCGCTTCGAGCAGCGGCCATGCTCTGTTGAAGGTCGTGAGCAGCTGCTTGTTCTGCAGCAGGGACTTGCGGAGCAGGTCGGCCGGAACGTCGCCGCCGTGCTTGTCCGTCAAGATCGTGAGCAGCGCCTCCCAGATCTGTTCGCGCGCTTCGTTGTGCGGACTACCGGGCTCCGGTGCTTCGAACGCCTCTGCCCAATCCTCGGCGCTCAGCCAGATGTCGGACCAGTGGGTCCTGACCGTCATCCCCTCGGTGGGCGGCTCCTCGTAGAACCTGACGGCCGTCTCGATCGCCTTCACCAGGTCCGCCGACGACTTCAGCACGGCCACGTTCGGGTCGGTCTCGATCCCTGCTGCGGCTCCCTCGGCGACGAGGTCCCGCAGGGTGCAGGTCTGCACGCCCTCCTCTCCGAGGCTGGGGAGGACGTCGGCGACGTAGTCC
>JAVHVN010000198.1:0-32614 GCA_032160545.1 Pseudonocardiales bacterium
CACCCGCCAGATCGTGCGGCCGAGCGCGAGACCGATCGGCACGCCGGCAACGAGCCCCACGACGGCGAGCACCGTCGCCTGCGTGAGCACGACCCATCGGCACTGCCACTGCGTCATGCCCAGCGCGCGGAGCACCGCGAGGTCGTGCGATCGCCGGCGCACCGCGGTCGCGAGAGCATGCCCGACCGCGCCGACCGCGAGCAACGCAAGGAATCCGCCGAGCACGATCGGCAACGTACGTACCTCGCGTATCTCGGCGACCTCTGTCGGCAACTGTCCCCTCTCGATATCCGGTTTCCCGATGCCCGGCAGGGCCGTCGTGATCGCCGTGGTCAGAGCTGCCGTCGCGGCGTCGACGTCGCGTCCCGGAGGCACCGTGATCAGCAGGAGATGGAACTTGAAGCCGTTGAACAGGCTGTCGAAACCCGACGAGGCGATCCACCCGCCGTCGGCATAGCCGTTGTGCGGACCCTCGGGCACCAGACCGGATCCGGTGACCACCAGCTTTCTCGGGATCTTCGTAGTGCCCGTCAGGGTCACCGTGCCACCCACGTGGGCGTGCAGGCTCGCAATGGTCTGCGGCGCGAGCAGCACCTCGTCCTGGGCGACCGGCATCCGGCCGTCCAGGACGACAGTCGGTGTGGGCTTGCTGCTGCGTCGGTACTCCCACAACGACACCGTCGCCCTGCCGCTGGAGTCCGTCGCCACCGCCGTACGGGAGTCGTTGACGGCAGCGACGTCCGGATGGGCCAGCAGCGCATCGGCGACCTGCTGGACCGGGCCGAAGTCCTGCCCGTTTATGCCCGCGAAGATGGCGAGCTGGAAGGTCTGCCCGAACCGCTCCGGATGTCCGGCAGCGTCACCGACCCCGTGCGAGAACGTGTAGGCGGCAACCACGCCCAGCACGCCGGTGACCGCGCCGATGAGGGCGGGGCGCACCGGCACCGCCGTCCGCCCGCGCCCCGACTCGAGCGCGAACCGCGCCCCGATCACCACGGGCACCGGCGCGCCTGCCTTGCCCACTGCGATGGCGACCTGTGACCGGCGGCTGGACGCTGCGCGCCGCGCGGCCATCGCGGCGAGGCGGGCCGCGGTGGCCGCGCCGGCGACGACCAGCGCGACGACGAGCAGCACCCCTAGGACCGCGACGGTCCAGTCCGCGTGCGGGCCTGGTGTGGGTTCGAACAGTTTCGCGGTCCCGAACGGGAACCAACGCGAGGCGACGAACGACAGCACCGCGCCGAGGACCGCGCCGAACAGCCCGACGAACGCAGGCGCGGCTGCCGCGGTGGTCGCCGTCTGCGCCGGCGTCATGCCCAGTGCGCGCAGGGTGTGCAACTCGGTCGTGCTCGCCGCGGCGTAGCGCGCGATCGCCTGGCCGACGAGGAACAGCGCTGCGACGAAGGCAGCGATGCCGAACGCGACGAGACACTTGGACTCGAAGGCGATGTCGCGCTGGATCTGGCGCTGCTGATCGACGAGGTTGAGCATGTCGATGTCCGACCGGCCGGTCACCCGCTTCAGTTCGTCGTTGAAGCGAGCGATATCGGTACTGCTCGCGCCCTTGAGTCGCACCAGCGCGTTGACGAACTGGAGGTTGTCCGGTGCGGCCGGATCCCCGTAGACCATGCGGGGATACTTCGCGGCGACGCCCGGCGAGATCTGGATTCCGCCGTGCGAGTCGGGCGTGTCCGACATCCACGGGGACACGACAACGCCCACGATGCGGACGCTCAGCACCGGTCCGGCAAGGTTCTTCGGAGTCTCACCCGTGAAGGAGTCGTCGAGCTGCTTCGCCGTCGGCAGCCTGAGCAGCACCGTGTCGCCGACACCCTTGTGGTAGTGCGTGACGAACTTGCGCGTGACCACGGCCTCGTCGGCACGGTTGGGGTCGAAGAGCCGACCGGCGAACACGACCGGCTTCTCTATCGTGCGGCCCAGCGCGGCGTCAGCGGGCGGGAAGCCGAGCGCGTCGCCGCTGACCCCGTCGATCGAGATCAGGTAGTCGACGACGAACCGGTTGAGTGCCGCGACGTCCGGCAACGCCTCGATCGGTCCCCAGTCGAAACCAGGGTGGTTGGCCAGCACCCCGACAGTCGCCGGCAGCGTCCGGTCGTGCAGCCTCTCCAGCGTGCTCGCGCCGCGACGAGCGGCCGCCAGCGACGTCATGACCACTGCACTCGAGAGCGCGACGAGCAGCGTCAACGCCGCCAGCGAGCGCCACCGTCGCCTCACTTCGAGACGCAGCCAGCCCGACACGACGGTCATGCCAGGGACCGCCATCTTCGCGGCACCTCCACCCGTATCCAGTACCGGACGGACGTCATGGCGCGGCGGAGTCCGATGCGATCTGGCCGTCACGCAGCACGACCTGACGGTCTGCGCCGGCGGCGACTTCCTGCGAGTGGGTGACCATGGTGATCGTCTGGCCGCCGTCGTGCAGGCGCCGGAACAGCTCGAGTACCTCGATTCCACCGGCGCTGTCCAGTGCGCCGGTGGGTTCGTCCGCGAGCAGCAGCGTGGGCGAGTTCACGAGCGCGCGAGCGATCGCGAGGCGTTGGCGCTGCCCGCCGGACAGGACCGCCGGCACCTGCTGCGACCGATCACCGAGTCCGAGCAGGTCGAGCAGTTCGCGCGCACGGGTCTCGGCCTGCCGACGGCGCATCCCGCCGAGGGTCCCCGGCAGCACGATGTTGTCGAGTGCACTCACCCCGTCGAGCAGATTGAAGAACTGGAACACGATGCCGATGTGGTGCCGGCGGAACCTCGCGAGCCAGTTCTCGTCACGCCCGTCCACCCGCTCGCCGGCGACCTCGACGGTGCCGTCGTCCACCCGGTCGAGCCCCGCAACGATGTTGAGCAATGTCGACTTCCCGCACCCCGAAGGACCCATGATCGCCACGAATTCCCCCTCGGCGACATCCAGGTCGACGCCACGCAAGGCGCGCACCGGCGCGAGTTCGGCGGTGAAGGTGCGACGCGCGCCGCGCAACCGGACGGCGGGCGTCCCGGTCTGCGCCCGGTCCGGCTGGAACTCGATCCGCGTCGTCATCGGCTGCTCCCCTGCTCCTGCCGCGCCAACGGCGGTCACGTGCTTGCCAGGCGGTATGCGACGACCGCGCCTTCGCGGCCCTTGACCAGGCATGGCCCGAGCGGGTCCCACTCCACCTGCTCGTCGGCGAGCCGCACCGTCTGCTCGCTGGCGACGGTGGTTCCTGCCGGGCGGGCGAGGTCCTGGAGGCGCTGCGCCAGGTTCACCGTGTCTCCGACGACGGTGTACTCGAGCCGCTCCACGCTGCCCAACATCGCCGCGGCGACCTCCCCGGTCGACAACCCGATGCCGAGGCCGAACGCGGACAGACCCGTCGAGGCCCAGGTGCGGTCGAGATCCCGCTGCCGTTCGTGCATGGCCACCGCCGCACGCACCGCGCACGAGGCATGTCCGGGCCGAGGGTCCGGCGCGCCGAACACGGCCATCACCGCGTCGCCCACGTACTGCATGACGGTGCCCCCCTCGCGCAGGATTGCAGCATTCATCTCCTTGCGGTGCGCGTCGAGTTGCCCGGCGAGCACAGCCGGGTCGGCGTGCTCCGCGATTCCGGAATAGCCCCGCACATCGGACATGAGGACGGTGACGACAAGGCGTTCGGTCCGGTCGATGGCGCCCCTGTCGGCGCGCAACTTCTCGGCGAGGCCGCCCGGCAACAGCCGGGACAGCGTCTGCCCCTGTTCCTCCCGCTCGAGGATCGCAGCGTGCAGCATCCGCAACCGCCGCAACGCGTCCGTCTGCCCTGACGAGGCACTCCTGGCCAGGGAGAGGAAGAGCGCCTCGATCTCGTCGTTCACCTTCTCCGGCGGTACCCCTGCCGACGCCGCGATCGCCTTCACCGGCCGACCTTCGGCGACCTGCCGGAGCAGGTCCTCCTCCTCGTCGCTGAGGGCCCCCTCCGACCGTGCCGGCGAGACGAGCGCACGCACGATCTCCGGGTCGAGCATCGAACCGCCGGTCGCCACCTCGCGGATGGCGCGGGCGAGCCGATCCGAATCGGCCACCCGATCCTTGAGCAGGTAGGCATAGCCGGCTGCACCGCTGGACAGCAGCTCGACCGCGTACCCCGGGCTGTCGTACTGGCTGAGTACCACGATGCCGGTGCCGGGAAGGCGCTTGCGGACCTCCTTCGCGCCTTCGATGCCCTCGTTCTGAAAGGTCGGGGGCATCCGGATGTCCGTGACGAGCACCTGTGGGGTGAGCGCCACCGCCGCTGCGATCAGCTCGTCGTAGTCGCCGGCGACACCGACGACCTCGAGGGTCGGGTCCCTGGACAGCAGCGCCCGTACCCCTTCGCGGACGATGAGATTGTCGTCGGCGAGCAGGACGGTGATCGGGTCCACGGGTTCATTACGGACCTGCGGCGACGCCGGGACAAGAGAGCCAGAACGACTTGGCACGGTGTGCTGGCACCACCGGAGCACCCTGGCTGCCGCACTTCCGGCGCCGGGGCCGAACGCCCTAGCGTCGCGCCCATGAGAGTGGAGTCGCGCGTCACGACGCTGTCATGGATCCCGTCCGAAGCCGTCGAGGGGCTGATGAAGGCGAGCTTCGCCACCGGCGTGAGCCATTACGACGCCCCGCCGCCACCGGCTCTCGGCGACCTGTTCGCGTTGCGCGATGCCGATGCGTTCCGGTTCGCGAACGACCTGCAGGCCTGGGCGGAGTTCGACGGCGATCGCGTCGTCGCGAGCGGACGCCGGGGCGGCATGGTGATGGGCTCGACCACGGTCCGCGTAGGCCCGCTCGACGCGACGTTCGCGGCGGTTCCGATGCCCGAACTGCGGCCCGAACCGGTGTTCGGCGACGGCGAGGTCACGTTCGTACAGACGACCGGGGGACGCACGGCGCTGCCGCTGCCGCGCCGGGTGAGCAAGCCGCCGTTCGTGCGCATGCAGGCGCCGCTGGTCTGGACGACGCTCACGCTGACGCTGCGGTCCGACGGCAGTGCCGTCGCGCAGCTCGCCGGTGCCAGCCCGTTCCCACGGCACTGGGTGTACGACGCTGAAGGCAACCTCACCCGGAAGGCGGGCGTGGCGGACTGGAAGAAGTGGCTCGGCCAGCCGTCGTGGTCGTCGACGCCCTGGGGCGATCAGGACTCGCCCGTGATCATCGCCGAGGCGGAGTCCGCACTCGAGCGCGAGCTGTCCACCGTGCTGATGCGCGGGGCACGGCGACCGGGCATCCGCTCGCTGCGCGAGGGTGACGTGCTCGCGAAGCAGGGTGAGCCGGGCAGCTCGCTGTACCTCGTACTCGACGGCGTGCTGGACGTCAGCGTCGACGGCCGCCCGCTCGGGGACCTCGGGCCCGGAGCCGTGGTCGGTGAACGCGCCGTGCTCGAGGACTCCCCGCGCACCGCGACGTTGACGGCACGCACGCCGGTGCGCGTCGCCGAGGCACCCGCGGACGCCGTCGATCGCTCCGCACTGGCCGAACTCGCACTGGGCCACCGGCGCGAGATCGCGGGCACCCAATCCTGACGTCCGGCACTCAGTGCGCGCAGCGACCCGTGACCGGCGCGCTCGGATTGGGCGGGGGCGTCGCTGCCAGCGCGGTACAGCCGGTCGATCGCAGCCGCGTGCCGTCCGAGATCCAGGTCTGCCACTGCACGTGGCCGGTGGCGTAGTCGGGCGTCAGGTCGTTCTGCAGCCCGACGACATCGACGATCCCGTCACCGGTGAGGTCGCGGCCGAAGACCTGCGGGCTGTCCGCCGTGACCGTGTCGCCCTGCACGAGCGCGTTGGCGACGCGCCGCCAGGCGGTGGCGTTGGACCCGTGGGCTCCGACGTAGTCGGCCGCCACGCAGGTCAGCTCGCGAGCAGACGAGCACGCGAGGCTCGCAGGCACCTCGTCGTCCGTGGCGTGCCAGAAGACCGCGACGCCACCGTGCCGGAGCTCGATCACGCTCGCCGGCCCTCCGCTCGCGGCGCGCCCGGTGCGCAGCAGCACCTGGTAGTCCTGGAACTGGACCGACGCGGCAGTCGGGCAAGTCCCCCCGGAGCACTGGGCGGGCGGCGCCAGCGGCACGTCCGTCGCAGCGGGAGCGGACGTGCTGCCGGGCGAACCCGTCGGTCCGGGCGAGGTGGACGACGCCCCGGTGGGCGTGGGCGCGGGAAATCCCGAGGACGCGGGTCCGGTCGCCCCTGGGCCGCCCGCCCGTGACCCCGAGCCTGCGACCGTCGTCGTGCAGGAGGCGAGAAGTGTTACTGCCACGAGGACCGGCACGAGCGGACGCATACCGGCATCCTGACCGAAAGGGACTTGACCTGCCAGCAGCGCGGCGCCGCTGGCACGGCCCGGCCGTCACGGTACTTCGCGGAACGACGCCGTCAGGCGCAGAAACGTCTGGCCGGACGGCCCCACGAGGACGTACCCGCGGCCCGAGCTGACGAACACCATCGCGCTGACGTCGAGTGCATCCGCCGTGCTGAAGTAGGCGGTGGTGGCCGCAACGCCGTGGAACGTCGAGGTGCTCTGACCCTCCGGGGTGACCGTTCCTGACGCGATTCCGGCCACGACTCCGTGCAGGAAAGCGGGCACCGCGGCCGCAGGGATTCCGCCACGGAGCACGACCGAGAAGATCATCGAGTTCGTCTCGCCGTCGACCGCCCCGTACCAGGTGGCCGAGATCCCGGCTGCGGCGTAGGTCTGCGACGTGCTGTCCGGGCGGTGCGGGAACCTGGCTGCGAAGTGCCCCTCGCTCGAGCGGTACAGCACGCCGGGAGGCTTGGGTGCGAGGTAGTGCCAGGTCGCGAAGCCACCCGCACAGACGACCGCGAGCGCGACGATCGCGGTGACCACTCGGCCGAATCGGCTGTCGCGCCGCAGTTCGACGCGCTGCGACACGACGACGAAATCGTCCCGGCGGACCAGGTCTTCGACCGATGGCGGGGCCGGCGTCGCAGCCGAGAACGATGGCGGCGCCGGCGACGGGGGCGCAACCGCAGCAGCCGGGGGCGCAGGCAGGAACCGCCCGCAGTCCGGGCAGACGAGCGCTTCCACGGCTACCGCGCCGCCGCAGTGGGTGCACGCGCGCGCGCCGGCGATGGGTGCCGGTTCGGTCGTGGTCATGGTTCTCCCGCGGTGCGGCCGACTGTCGACTGGCTATCGGCGGGCGCGGTAGGAACCTGAATCGGGCGCGCCGGCGACTCGTTGACGCGGGCGCGAGAGAAGGGGCGGCGGCACGGGAGGGATGTGCCGCTCGCCCCTTCTGTTTTCCAGTGTAAGCGACCTATCCCATGATCGCCGCAACTGAGTTGCCGACTCGTGGCCGATGCTTACTTTCGTCTCAGCCTCGCGTCCGAGTACCCGCGGGTAGGGGCGGGGACGCCGCCACCCGGGTCCCACGGCGCCTCGCAGCCGGTCGGTTCGGGGTTGACGAAGTGTTCGCTGTGAATTCTTGACGCGTCAAGGAATAGCGTGGCAGGGTCCCCCGTTGAGACGATTGAACTTTCAATCACTAGTACGAGGAGCCCGTATGACCCAGACCGCTTCCGCCGCGACCATCCCCGGCTATCGCACCGGCACCTGGCAGATCGACGCCGTGCACTCGGACGTCTCCTTCAGCGTCCGCCACATGATGGTGAGCAAGGTGCGCGGCCAATTCACCGAGTTCGAGGGCACGATCGTCACCGCCGAGAACCCCAACGACTCCTCGGTGACCGCCACGATCAAGCTCGACTCGATCGACACGCGCAACGAGCAGCGTGACAACCACATCCGCTCGGCCGACTTCTTCGAGGTCGAGTCCTACCCGACCATGACCTACCGCTCGACCAAGCTGTCCGGCAACGGCGAGAACTGGACGCTCGAGGGCGAGCTGACGCTGCACGGCGTGACGCGTCCGGTCGCGCTCGAGCTGGAGCTCAACGGCTTCACCGCCGACCCGTACGGTGGCCAGCGCGCCGGGTTCTCGGCCCGCGCCGAGATCAACCGTCGTGACTTCGGCATCGACATCAGCATGCCGATGGACGGCGGCGGCGTGGTCGTCGGCGATAAGGTCACGATCACCCTCGAGATCGAGGCCGTTCTCGACCAGCAGTGATCCGAAGCTGACATAGGCCCGTCGGGCAAACTGGCCCGATGACGCAGACCCAGACCGAGCCCGTAGCGCCCCCCAGGGAGCGCTACGGGCTCGAAGTCGTTGCGGTACTCGGCGTCTCGCTGGGCATGTCCGCCATCTATGCGCTGCTGAGCTTCATCCGCACGCAGGTGACGATCCCCGGCGGCTTCGCCCACGCCCAGGTCACCGTCGTCTCGCAGGCGCAGACCGCGCACCCATGGCTAGACCTGCTCGACGCCCTCGCCGACGTCCTGCACGGGGTGCTGCCCGCATTCCTTGCGGTCGTGCTGCTCATGCGCTGCCCGGGTGGGCCCGGCTTCGGCATCGGCCTCGACCGGTTGCGGGTCCGCGAAGTGGTGCAGGGCGCCGGGTTCTGCGCGTTCATCGGCATTCCCGGTCTCGGCCTGGTGTGGGCCGCCAGGGCGCTGGGCGTCAACGCCACGCTCGATGTCGTCAACTTTCCCGACGTCTGGTACCGGATCCCGGTGCTGCTGCTCGACGCCGCACAGAACGGCATCCTGGAAGAGATCGTCGTCACCGCCTTCCTGCTCACCCGGCTGCGCCAGATGGGCTGGACGAACTCCCGGGCGCTGTTCGCCGAGTCAGCGCTGCGCGGCTCGTACCACCTGTACCAGGGGTACGGCGGCTTCGCGGGCAACTTCGTGATGGGCCTGATCTTCGGCTGGTGGTTCCAGCGCACCCGCCGGGTCGTGCCGCTGGTCATCGCGCACTTCCTGCTCGATGCCTTCAGCTTCGTCGGTTACGTCTACCTGCACGACAAGGTCAGCTGGATCTGAGCCGGCGTTAGCCGGCGCGCTCTCCCCGGGTACGGATGAGGGATGACCCATCCCAGCGGCGCGAACGGACATCCGGACCACGCGCGCGTCGAGGAGCGTGCTCACCTGCTGCCTGAGGAGCAACGCGCGGGCAGCGACGACCCGGAGCGTCAGGCCGAGATCGTGCTCGAGGACTCCGACGAGCGGACCGAACACCCGGAGGACGGCGCCGAGACCTCGACCCAGACCGCCTCGCGCTGACCCGCGAAAGAATGTTCGCGACGCCTGTCGAAATGACCGAGGGCCGGGCGACGTGGGGGTGAGAGGCGCACCCGACCCGGTTCGCCCCGTCACCCGAGGAGCCCCCATGAGGTACCTGATGTTCGTGAAGACCGACGAGTCGATGCCCGCCGGCCCGCCGCCACCCGCGCTGTACCAGGCGATCGGCGAACTCGGCGAGCAGCAGGCCAAGGACGGCAGCATGATCCTCACCGGTGGCCTGCACGGCAGCGCCGAGGGTGCGCTCGTCAACCTCGCCGACGGCAGGATCGACGTCATCGACGGCCCGTTCGCCGAGTCCAAGGAGCTGATCGGCGGCTTCGCGATGTTCGACGTCCGCGACAAGGACGAGGCGCTCGAGCACGCCCGCCGCTTCCTGCAGGTGCACGCGGACCACTGGCCCGGCTGCGTGGCCACCGTCGAGGTCCGCCGCGTCATGGAGGACAACGAGTTCGTCATGCCCTCCTGATCCAGGGCGCCGCTTGCGCCGGAGCCTGCGGCGCTGGTTGATTCGTCGGCGTGAGCATCGCCGAGCAGTCACCGGCGCCGCGGGACGTCCGGCGCAGCATCGAGACCGTGTGGCGGATGGAGTCCGCCAAGCTGATCGCAGCGATGGTGCGCGTGGTGCGCGACGTGCAGCTGGCCGAGGACCTCGCCCAGGACGCGCTGGTGGCTGCCCTGCAGCAATGGCCCCGGACCGGCATCCCGGCGAACCCCGGCGCCTGGCTGACGGTGATCGCGAAGCGCCGCGCCGTGGACCACTTCCGCCGAGGCGAGCGGCACGAGCGCGCGGTCGAGCAGCTCGGCCGGGTGTCCGAACTCGAGGGGGCAGTGATGCCTGATCTCGAGGCCGGCAACGAGGTCGACGACGACCTGCTCCGGTTGATGTTCATCTGCTGCCACCCGGTGCTGTCGAAACCGGCGCAGGTAGCGCTCACGCTGCGGCTGCTCGGCGGTCTCACGACGGCCGAGATCGCGCGCGCGTTCCTCACCCCCGAACCGACCGTCGGGCAGCGGATCTCCCGGGCCAAGAAGACGATCGAGAGGCATCGCGTCGCCTTCGAGGAACCCGGCGCGGAGGAACGGGCGCGGCGATTGTCCGCCGTCCTCGAAGTCGTGTACCTCGTCTTCAACGAGGGCTACGCGGCGACGGGGGGCGACGACTGGATGCGCCCCGGGCTGACGCTCGAGGCGGTCCGGCTCGGCCGGGTGCTCGCGGGGGTGGCGCCGGACAGCGCCGCGGTCCACGGCCTGCTGGCGCTCATGGAGCTGCAGGCCTCGCGCGGCCCCGCGCGCACCGGCCCGTCCGGCGAACCGATCCTGCTCATGGACCAGGACCGCAGCCGCTGGGACCACATCCTGATCCGGCACGGCCTCGGGGCGCTCGAGCGGGCCGAAGCGCTGGCCGTCGGTCCGGACCGCTACGTACTGCAGGCCGGCATCGCGGCCTGCCATGCACTGGCGCGCGTCGCGCCCGACACCGACTGGGCCCAGATCGTGGCACTGTACGGCCAGCTCGTCCAGCTCGAGCCGTCGCCCGTGGTCGAGCTCAACCGAGCGGTCGCGCTCGCGATGGCGCGCGGTGCCGCCGAGGGGCTGGCGGTCGTCGATGCGCTCGCCGCCGCCGGCACCTTGGCCGGCTACCACCTGCTGCCGAGCGTCCGCGGCGACCTGCTGCAGCGGCTCGGCCGGACTGCGGAGGCGCGTGCCGAGTTCGAACGAGCCGCCGCGATGACCGGCAATGCCCGCGAGCGAACCCTCCTACTCGACCGCGCGGCGGCATGCTGAGGCCAAGTCGGCTGACCGCACCCCTGTTATGACCGGGATCAGTCGGCGAGCTCGTCGACGAAGGTGCCGCGCGACATGGCGGCGTCCCAGCGGTCCTCGACGCGGCCGAAGCGCCAGACCGCCAGCGCCACCGACCAGACGACCGCGAACATGCCGACCACGTAGAAGCCGGCGGTGTTCAGGTCGAACCGGTTGGCGAACGCCCAGAAGCCGCCGCTGAGCTCGAGCTGGCTCGAGATCACCTGGACGAGTTCGAGGCCGCCGATGAACACGGCGGTCGCCACCGACAGCGCGGTGATCGTCAGGTTGTAGTAGACCTTGCGCACCGGCTTCGAGAACGCCCACCCGTAGGCGAAGTTCATGAACGAGCCGTCGATCGTGTCGAGCAGGCTCATGCCGGCGGCGAACAGGATCGGCAGTGACAGGATCGCCCAGAACGGCAGGCCGGCGGCCACCGTCGTGCCCGCGAGCACCAGCAGCGAGATCTCGGTCGCGGTGTCGAAGCCGAGGCCGAAGAGCATCCCGAGCGGGTACATCTTCCAGCTGGTGTCGATGCGGCGCGCGATCGGCCCGAAGAACCGGTTCAGCAGGCCGCGCTTGTCGAGGTGCGCGTCGAGCTCGTCCTCGTCGAATCGGCCGGAACGCATGTCGCGGAACACCCGCACGATGCTGGCGAGGACGACCACGTTCAGCGCGCCGATCAGCAGCAGGAAGCCCCCGGACACGGTCGTGCCGATCAGCCCGGTGTAGTGGTGCAGGGACGAGCCGCCGTCGCGCACCTGCGAATACAGCGCCCTGATGCCGAAGTTGAGCAGCACCGCCATCACGAACACGACGGACGAATGACCGAGCGAGAAGAAGAACCCGACACCGAGGGGGCGCTTGCCGTCTGCCATGAGCTTGCGGGTCGTGTTGTCGATCGCGCTGATGTGGTCGGCGTCGAAGGCGTGCCGCAGGCCGAGCGCGTACGCCAGCAGGCCGGTGCCCACGCCGAACGTGCTGCCGGCGGTGATCGCGTGATGCCCGCTCACCGCGGCGAAGAGCAGCGCGAAGCCGATGACGTGCAGCGCGGCGATGAAGCCGAACATGACGAGCAGCCTGCGCCACTCCCGGGGGGTCAGCGACGCGCGTGCGCGGCTGACGAAGGACGGACGTGGTGCGGTGTCGACCATGTGGCGCGTACTCCCCTCGAGCTTATTGCCAGCCTATGGCAATAAGCTCGAGGGGTACAGACCGGGGTCGGCCGGCGCGCCGTCGGCCCGTCAGCTTGCCGTCAGCGCGGTGTCGTCCACGACGAAGGACGTCGAGAGCGAGCCGTCCTCGGTGCCGGAGAACGACACCGTCACGGTCTGCCCTGCGAACGAACCGACGTTGAACGACCGCAGCGTGTAACCGGTCGCCTTGTTGAGGTTCGAGTACGTCGCAAGGGTCGTGGAGCCGATCTTCACCGTCAACTTGTCGTACGCGACGGTGGTCGTCGACTCCCTGGTGTCGACGTGCAGGTAGAACGACAGCGTCGAGCTCGTGCAGCCTGCCGGGATCGCCACCGACTGGGCCAGCGTGTCGGTGTGGGTCGTCCCGTAGCCGTCGAGCCACGCATTCCAGGTGCCGGTGCGCGCCGGCTCGGAGGGGCCGTTCTGTCCGATGACGCCCGCGCTCGCAGACCACACCGTCGCGCCGGATTCGAAGCCAGGGTTGCCGAGCTTCTGGCCGGTGGCGCAGCCGGTGCCGCCGCCGACATTCGCGACCGTGAACGTGAACGTCGTGCTTCCCGACGAGCCACCCGACGTGGCCGTGGCGGTCACGCTATAGGTGCCCGCCGCTGTCGGCGTTCCCGAGACGGTGCCGGTGGAGGACCCGATGGTCACGCCGGGCGGCAGGCCGGTCGCCGACCAGCTGTAGGAGCCGGTGCCACCGCTGGCGCTCAGGGTGAAGCTGCTGATCGCGGTGCCGACCGTCCCCGACTTGGACCCCGGATTGCCCACTGTCACTGCCGGGGTGCCGCCGCCGCCCGGCGCGAATGCCGCCGTGCCGTTGGGCGTGCCGAGACCGGTCGGGCCGTCCCAGCCGGTGCCGGCCGTGCAGATCGGCGCCCCGCAGGTGCCGTTGCTGCCCGAGGTGACGTCGTTGAGGTTGCCGGGGTGGGCGTAGGGGTAGGCGTTCGGGTAATCGGACGAGCCCGGCGTCCCGGCGAGTGCGTACACCGAAGCGATGATCGGCGCCGCGGCGCTGGTGCCGCCGTAGACCGCCCAGCCGCTACCGCCGTAGGTCTGGTAGACCGCCACCCCGGTCGCCGGGTCGGCTACGGCCGAGACGTCGGCCTCGGCGCGCTTCGCACAGCCGGTCGTCACACCGGACTGGAACGACGGCTTGGCGACGTACTGCGAGCAGCCGGAGCCGGCGCCCTCGGTGTAGCTGGTGGTGTTCCACACCGTCTCGCCCCAACCGCGGGCGCTGCTGTTGCGTACGAGATGCGTGCCACCGACCGCAGTGACGTGTGCGCCGGTGGCCGGGTATGAGCCGCCGTCGTAGTCGCTGTCACCCGTGCTCGCGGTGATCACGACTCCGGGGTGACTGAAGTAGCTGCTGTCGTAACTGGTGACGCTCGCGCTCTCGGGGCCGCCATAGCTGTTCGACACGTACTTGGCGCCCATCGTGACCGCACGGTTCACCGCGGTGCCGAGATTGGTCATGCTCGCGTTCGTCGCCTCGACGAGCAGGATGTGGCAGTTCGGGCAGATGGCCGAGACCATGTCGAGGTCCAGCGAGATCTCCCCCGCCCAGCCCGTGTTCGGGGCCGGCAGCGGCGAGGTGGCGCCGCTCTGGTTCACCTTCTTGAAGCAGCCGTTCGCGGTGGTGCAGGCGGGCAGGCCGTATTGCGAGCGGTATGCCGCGAGGTCGCTCTCGGCGTTCGGATCGTCATAGGCGTCGACAATGGCGACGGTCTGGGTCGCGCTGCCGGTGGCGCTCAGTGCGTATGCGCCGCGAAGGTCGGAAGGTCCATAGCCGGACGGAATGGCGTTCGGAGTGACCGCGGCATTCTGAACCGCGCTCGGCTCGACGACATCGAGGCGTTTGATGGCGAAGCAGGCCGCGAAGGGCGGCTTGGCCGCCGTACACGCCCGGGCGGTCTTGTGGGAGTTGGCTGCCGCCGCGGGGGTCGCCGGAGTTGCCAGGGCGGGGGCGGCCACCGCGACCGTCGCGAGCGTCGCGACCGCGGTGCCGAGGAGGACGGTCAGTCCTCGGAGTGAAAGCGCCACGAAAGGGCCTCCTGGTAAAGGGACGTAGGCGGCGAACGCTTAAGGGCCGCTCGGCGCACACGGGCACCAAAGAAATGGCAGGTTATGCCCCCAGCAGAACCTGCCAAATACACGGTTACCCGCTGAGTTTCACGCGCAGCTTACCGGCAGATTCGGGATTTGCTCCCATTCAAGTTTCTGCGGTCGCCGCCGATTGCCCCCGGCATGAGTTCCTCGCTGCTTTTCGCCGTGCTCGAGGCCACCGCCGTCGCGGCCGTCCTGCTGTCGTCAGCCGGTGCTGCCCCCCGTGCGCGGCGCCTGCGCAGCCGGCTGGGCATCGCCCGCCAGCGGCGCAGCCGGCTCTAACCGCTGCCCTCGGGCTGCTCTCCGACCGCCGGCAGCTCGACCTGACCCTTCGCCAGCGACGGCGTTTCTGCGTCGGTGCGTCCAGTGCGGCCGTTGTCGTCGGGCAGGCCGGCGTGCGCCTCGCGGGTGGCCGGATCCTCGTCGGAGGCGCGGAAGTTCCCCGCCTCGGGTTGTGCCGCGGCGGGCAGGACGTTCGAGTCGAACCAGTCGGTCGTGTCGATCGGTGCGCTGCCGCCGTCCCCGCTGCCCTGCTGCGCGAGCCACGACGGCGCATCCGCCCCGGTCCCGCCCGCCAAGCCGGCGAGCCCCTCGAGCGCCTTGGAGAACTCGCTCGGGACGATCCACATCTTGTTCGCGTCGCCCTGCGCGATCTGCGGCAGCGTCTGCAGGTACTGGTAGGCGAGCAGCGCAGGGTCCGGCTTCGCGGCGTGGATCGCGCTGAAGGTCGTCTCGATGGCCTTCGCCTGTCCCTGGGCCGACAGGTAGCGCGCAGCGCGATCACCCTCGGCCCGCAGGATGCGGGACTGCCGTTCGGCCTCGGCGCCGAGGATGGCCGCCTGCTTCTGGCCCTCGGCCGAGAGGATCTGAGCGGCCTTCTGCCCCTCGGCGGTCTTGATCGCCGACTCACGCTGCCCTTCCGCAGTGAGGATCAGCGCGCGCTTGTTGCGGTCGGCCCGCATCTGCTGCTCCATCGCGTCCTGGATCGACGGCGGCGGGTCGATCGCCTTGATCTCGACGCGCGCGACCCGGATTCCCCATGGCCCCGTCGCCTCGTCCAGGACGCCGCGCAGCTTGGTATTGATCTCGTCGCGGCTGGTGAGCGCCTGCTCGAGGTTCAGCGAACCGACGACGTTGCGCAGGGTGGTGATCGTCAACTGCTCCACCGCCTGGATGTAGTTCGCGATCTCGTAGGTGGCCGCGCGCGCGTCGGTCACCTGGAAGTAGATGACCGAGTCGATGGCGACGGTGAGGTTGTCGGACGTGATCACCGGCTGCGGCGGGAAGCTGACCACCTGCTCACGCAGGTCGATCAACGGCCGCATCCGGTCGACGAACGGCAGCAGCAACGTCAATCCCGGCGTCGCGGTGCGCACGTACCTGCCCAGCCGCTCGACCACCGCCGCACGCGCCTGCGGCACGATCCGCACCATCCGCGCGATGACGATGATCACCACGACCGCGATCACGATCGCCGCGATGACACCTGCGTTCATGGGATTCCTCTCAACCGAAGGGGTCTTGCCATACGACGGCGGTGGCGCCGTCGATCGCCACGACCGTGACAGGCGTGCCCGCCGGCAATTCCTGTTTGGGGTCCATCGCGCGCGCCGACCATTCGGCGCCGTTGAGGCGGATCCGGCCACCATCGCGCGAGACGGCGCTCAGCACGACCGCGTCACGGCCGACGAGCGCGTCCGAGCCGGTCAGCGTGAGGGGGTCCTGGTGCAGGTGCCGGATCGCCACCGGGCGGACGCCCCACAGCAGGACCAGGGTGCCGACGATCGCCACGAGCACCTGCACGATCAGGGGCGCACCGATCGCGGCGGTGATCGAGGCGGCCGCAGCTCCGCCGGCCGCCATGATCAGCACGAGCGAGAACGAGGTGGCTTCGGCTGCCGCCAGCCCGCCGCAGAGGATCAACCAGATCAACCATGCGGGCATAGCCCCATGGTTACACCTTCGTGCTGTGGTGTCAGGCGGTCGCGAAGTCGATGAGTTCCTCGACGGCCCGCAACAGCGGGACCTCGATGTCGGTGTAGCCGTCGACCGAGGCGAGGACCCGCCGCCACATCTCGCGAGGGTCGCTCACGTGCAGTGCGGCGCAGATGCCGGCCTTCCAGTCCGTTCCCCTCGGGACGTCCGGCCAGGCAGGGATGCCCAGCGCCGTCGGCTTGACCGCCTGCCAGATGTCGACGTACGGATGCCCGGTGATCAGGACGTGCGGTCCGCTCACCGACGCGGCTAGACGGCTCTCCTTGCTGCCGGCGACCAGGTGGTCCACGAGCACGCCGACCCGGCGCTGCGGTCCGGGACGGAAGTCGTGCAGTGCGTCGGCGAGGTGGTCGATGCCGTCCAGCGGCTCGACGACGACGCCCTCGACGCGCAGGTCGTCTCCCCAGATCCGCTCGACGAGCGCCGCGTCGTGCACCCCCTCGACCCAGATGCGGCTGGCACGGGCGACCCGCGCGGGTGCGTGTGCCGCGGCGAACGACCCTGACGCGGTCCGTCCTCGCGCCGCCGGGGCGGGTGCGGACCGAGGCGGCGGGACGAGCGTGACCGGGCGCCCGTCCAGCAGGAAGGCGGCCGGAAGCAATGGGAAGACGCGCTGGCGACCGTGCCGGTCCTCGAGCGTGACGGTGTCGCGTCGCTCCCCCGCGTCGACCGCCTTGCCGATGGCGACGACCGCACCGCAGAACGACCCGTCCGGCGTCTCGACGACGAGGTGGGGCTCGGCGGCCACCTCCGGCACATGGCTGCGGCGGGGCGGCTGGCTCAGCACGTCGGAGTAGTCACGCACGGGGACCGACCCTAGGCGCGTCGCGACGGATACCCAGGAAGGCGCGGCGACTCGCCGCATACTGTCGGACGATGGGACGGCAACGGCTCGCCCTGGGGGTCGCGGCGGGCGTCTGCCTCGCGCTGGTGCTGCTGGGCTGGCTCGCCGGCACGCTGGTGTACCCGTCGCTCGATTCGGCCGACCTGCGGTTCGTCAACCTGGTCGCCCGGCATCGCGGCGACGAATGGACCGCGCTGGCCAAGGCGCTGTCGTTCGCGGGGCAGCCCGCGGTGCTGATCGCGGTGAGCGCCGTCGCGGCGATCGGTCTGGCGCTGCGGCGGAGGGTGGTCGACATCGCGGCGCTGGTCCTGGCGGTGATCGGCGGCACCGTCGTCTCCGACACGGTCAAGGTGCTGGTCGACCGGCCGAGGCCGCCGATCGAGCACCTGGTCATGGTCACCTCGGCGAGCTTCCCGTCCGGGCACGCCACCCAGACGGCCGCGATCGTGCCGGTCCTCGCGCTGGTGCTCGCGCCGGCCGCCTACCGGCGGTGGGCACTGGCTGTCGCCGTGCTCTTCGTGCTCGGGGTGGGCTGGTCCCGTGTGTACCTGGGCGTGCACTACGCCTCGGACGTCATCGCCGGCTGGCTGCTGGGCGCGGCCTGGGCGGCGACGGTTCTCACCCTGCGCCGTGCCGTCCGCAGAACACCGTCAGCGCCTGCCGCCGCACTCCGAAATTGACCTCCGCCGGTGCCGGTTCGACCTCCCCGTCGCGGGCGAGCCGGCCGGGTGTCTCGCCGCTGCACCGCACGGTCATCGCCTCGGCCGTCGTCTCGACGTAGCGGCTGCTGCGGTAGAGGTCGGCCGTCAGCGCGACACCGAGCAGGCCCCACACACCCCGCTTGCCGGAGTCGACCAGCCGCACGTCGAGGTGGCCGGTGTCGAGTCGGGTGCGGAACCGCGGCACGAAGCCCCGCGGCGAGTACGGGCCGTTGCCGACGAACAGCAGCAGCAGGCGGCGCGGCGTGCCGTCGACCACGGCGTCGACGGGCTGGTGGTGCCGCCATACGGACAGCAGTGCGAGCGCGGCGGCGAGCGGCTTGCCCAACCGGTCCTCGTGCCGTTCGCGGACGGCGACGAACTCGGGGTAGCTGCCGAGGCTCGCGGTGTTCAGGAACGGCTTGCCGGCCACCTCCCCGAGGTCCACGCGAACCGCGTGACCCGTGCGCAGCGCATCGATGGCAGCGGCCACGTCGTCGAGCCCCAGATCCTTCGCGAAGTGGTCGAACGTCCCCGCGGGGACGACCAGCAGCGGGACGTCCGCTGCCATCGCCGCCTGCGCGGCCGTGTTGATCGTGCCGTCTCCCCCGACCGCCCCCAGCACCTCGGCGCGGCTGGCCGCGTCGTGCAGGACGGTGGTGAGGTCATCGGAGTCGCCGATCTCCACGATCTCGGCATCCGGGAGCTCCTCGCTGAGGTGCGCGACGAGATCCGCGCAATCGTCCGAACCCGAGCCCGGGTTGATCACGGCGATCAAACCGGCACCCAGGGGGCGTTCGGGCTGCGGCACGGACGCTTCGCCGCACAGCCGTACCGGCTCGACGGTGTGGGCCGGCACCAACTTGCTGCCCATGACCGCCACCGCCGCGCCGATCGCGGCACCGGCCAGCACGTCGCTCGGGTAGTGCACGCCGGTGTAGACGCGGGAGACACCGACGGCGGCTGCGAGCAGCCCGAGCGGCACGGCGAGTGGCGGGCACTCGATCGCCGCGCCGACAGCGAACGCCGCGGCCGACGCGGTGTGGCCCGACGGGAACGAGTTCGAAGTCGGCACGCGGTGGGCGATCCGCTGCAGTGGCGCCGTGTCGATGAGGGGGCGGCGCCGGACGAACAGCCGCTTGCCCGCCTGGTTGGCGACGAGGCTGGCGACCGCTACCGAGGCGATGCCCCGGACGCCCGCCCGGCGCGCCGGGCGATTGCCGGTCCCGACGAGGACGGCGGACGTGGCCATCCAGAGCTTGGAGTGATCGGCCAGCCGCGTCAGCAGCGGCAGACCGCGGTCGACCAGTGTCGGGAAGGGGATCGTGGCGAGTTCGGTCGAGGTGCGCAGATCCCATCTGTCGATGGCCTTGGCCGCGGAACGCAGGCGTGAGCGCCGGAGGGTTCCCATCGCCCCGAGCATACGGACGGCGCAGGCCCGCGCCGGCCGACCTAATGTGGACCGGGTGAGTCGGCTGCGGTCCGGGATCCTCGCCGCGTGGTACGCCACGTGGGACGCCGGCTGCGCCGCGCCCGACGACGTCATCTCCGCTGTCGTCGGCGACGACGCGCCGCATCTCGTCGGCGGCCTCGACGACTACCCGTCCGGGTCCACCGCTCCGTTGAGCGACGGGCTCATCGCGTTGCGACGCACGCGTTCGGCGGTCCGGCTCGTCCTGCCGGTTGCCGGGGACGTCCGCGGCCTGCCCGGGCCGGCCGACTTCCGCAGCGCGGCGATCGAGGCGGGCGAAGCGGTGGTCGGCGCCGGACTCAGCCTGGTGCCGCGGATCAACGACTACGCGCCGAGCAGTGCACCGACGTCGGTCCTCTGGCGCGCGTTCGCCACCGACGCCGCGCCACCGGACTACGTCTCCGTCGCCGACGCGCAGCACGACCTGACGACCGAGATCCGCGAGTCGGCCACCGCGCTGTCGTCGGCCGAGGTGAGCGGCTGGATCGACGACATCAGCGACGAGCTGTCCGACGCCCGGCGCGCGGGCGAGCGACTGGTGCTCCCACCGGGGCACCCGGCGCGCGCCGTCGCCCTGCTCGCGCAGGCCGAACGGCTGCAGGCGGTGCTCGACATCGCGGCCCGCGATCCGCTCGGTGGTGCCATCGACCGCACGGGCATCGCGGCCCGGGCGTCGTCGATGCGGCCCCTCGCAACGGCGGTGCGCCGGGCCCGGCTGGCCGGCTACAACGCGGTTGCCGACGGCATGCCCACGGAGCGCCGGTCCGGGCAGGCTTGATCCGCAACGTGACCCGAGCCGCCGAGAACTGTTGAGTTGGGCGCAACCGCAGCGAAACCTCCGCGACTTGCTCCGTCGCTAGGCTCTGCCCGGCTGAGCTGCACGACGAGCGGAGGGACATGGTGCTGCGGATCGCCCACGATGCGAGCCGGCAGCGCGTGCTGCACGATCGGGTACACGTCCAGGCAGTAGTGATCCACGGCTACCGGCGGGTGTTCCGCATCGCGGGCAGCGGGCCGGCCTTGCTGCTCCTGCACGGCATCGGCGACAGCTCCCGCACGTGGGCCGAGATCATTCCGACGCTGGCGCGCAACCACCTCGTCATCGCACCGGACCTGCTCGGCCACGGTGACTCGGACAAGCCGCGCGCCGACTACTCCGTAGCCGCATACGCAAACGGCATGCGCGATCTGCTGAGCGCCCTCGACATCGAAACCGTCACTCTGGTCGGGCACTCCCTCGGCGGCGGCGTCGCGATGCAGTTCGCCTACCAGTACCCCGAGCGCACCGAGCGGCTCGTCCTCGTCTCGAGCGGCGGAGCGGGGCGGTGCGTCTCGCCCCTGCTTCGGGCGGCGGCCCTGCCGGGTGCAGGTCTGGCGGTGGGAGGCCTGCGCCTGCCGGGTGCCCGCCTCGTCGTCAATGCGGCGATCGAGATCCTCGAGCGTCTCGACACGGGGCTGGGCGTCGATGCCGAGGACCTCGCTCGCGTCGTCGACGCATTGCCCGATGCGACCGCCCGTTCGGCGTTCATCCGGACACTGCGCTCCGTCGTCGACTGGAACGGTCAGATCGTGACGATGCTCGACCGTTGCTACCTGGTGCGGGGCATGCCCACGTTGCTCATGTGGGGGGCACGCGACAGCGTCGTCCCGGTCGGGCACGCCCACAAGGCGCATGCGGCCATGCCCGGCAGCCGGCTGGAGATCTTCGACGACGCGGGGCACTTCCCGTTCCGCGCCGACCCGGCCCGGTTCGTCGGGCTGCTCGAGGACTTCTGCGCGTCGACCGAACCGTCGTCGTGGAGTTCCGAGCAGTGGCGCGCGCTGCTTCGGGGTGGCCGCGGGGCGATGGCACAGGCCGGAGTGCCGGCCGAGGTGGGCCCCACCCTGCACGCCGAGAGCGAACGCAGCGCCACCTGAGCAGTTCTGCTAGCGCAGCGCAGCGCGCAGCTCGTCCTCGGCGGTGTCCAACCACGCGGCTCGGCGCCGAATGACCTCGCCGACACCCGCCTCCCACATCCGTGCCCAACCGCCACCGAGGTTTTCGGCGTTCCACTTCATGCTCGCGTGGCCGGCCGCGAACCGCCGCCTTGCTCCGCGGAGCAACTGTTGAGCGTTGACCGCATCGCGGCCGTAGCCGTCGAGCAGCAGTCGCAGCCTCATGCCGACGTCGATGCCGTCGTAGCCCGGTGCGCGATCCGCCGGGTCGACGAGCGGCACCCAGTGCATCGCGGTGTTCGCGAGGTCGATCGAACGGGTCGTCTCGCCGATCAGGTCGAAGTCGACGAGCGCGACGGCCACCCCCTCGCGGAACACCGTGTTCTGCGGCGTCACGTCCCGGTGTGCGATCAGGTGCGGTTCGTCGTCGGGCAGCGCTGCCACCGGACGTCCCGCCGGGATCGGGACCGGGGTACGCGGCCGCCAGCCGTCGCTGGCGTCGTGCAGCCGCCGGACCAGGCGGCCGACCGAGGGCAGCAGGCCGTCCGCGCGGGCCCATCCTTCGACCGGATCGCCGGGGACTGCGCCGTCGACAAAGGTCAGCACGTCACGTCCCTGGCTGTCGAGGCCGAGGTGGCGCGGCGCGCCGTCGAAGCCAATTGCCGCGAGGTGATCGAGGTACTCGGCGACGACTTCGCTCACCGCCGAACGGGGCCGGCGCACCGTGTCGCCGATGCGCACGACGCCCTCGGTCACGTCGCCCTTCGGCAGCTCGGTCTCCGGCCCGTCGAGAAAGCCCGTCATGAACCCGGTGTGGCCACCCGGCGCGGGGCTGGGCAGCAGCCGTCCGGGCAGTCGATGCCGCACAACCCGAGCCGGCCGAGGTGCCGCGGTTCGGCACTGCCGAGCTGCTCCTGGACGAGCTCGCGGACGGCCGAGACGAAGTCCGGGTGCACCTCTGCGGTCGATGCTCGCGCGAACGCGAGGCCGAGTTCGGCCGCGGTCTCGCGGGCCTCGGCGTCCAGGTCCCAGAGGACCTCGATGTGATCGGACACGAAGCCGGTCGGACAGACCGCAACCGCCCGCACGCCGTTGGCGGTGAGGCTGCGCAGGTGGTCGTTGATGTCCGGCTCCAGCCAGGGAACCTGCGGCGGGCCTGAGCGTGACTGCCACACCAGATCGAACTCCGCGCCCGCACCGCGTACGGCCTCGGACACCAACCGGGCGGTCTCCAGCTGCTGCGCCAGGTACAGGCCGTTGTGCTCGGGCCCGGACGTCTCGTTCATCGCTGTCGGGATCGAGTGCGCGGTGAACACCAGCCGCGCCTGCTCGCGCAGCTCGGCCGGCAGCTCGCCGAGTGCGGTCCGCAACCCGGCGGCGTTCGCCTCGACGAAGCCCGGGTGATCGAAGAAGTGCCGCAGCTTCACCAGCTCGGGGGCGCCTGCACCTGCGACCGAGCGGGCCTGCGCCATGTCGTCGCGGTACTGCCGGCACGCCGAGTACGACGACGTCGCACTGGTCGCCAGCACCAGCGCGCGCCGGACCCCGTCGTCACGCATGGTGCGCACGGTCTCGGCGACGTACGGCTTCCAATTGCGATTGCCCCAGTACAGCGGCAGCTGGATGTCGTGCGCCTGGAACTCCGTGCGCAACGCCGCGAGCAGTGCCCGGTTGTGCGCATTGATCGGTGACACACCGCCGAAGTGCAGGTAGTGCTCGGCGACAGCCGCGAGCCGCTCCTCGGGGATTCCGCGGCCGCGGGTGACGTTGTGCAGGAACGGCAGCACGTCGTCGACGCCCTCGGGGCCGCCGAAGGACAGCAACAGGAACGCGTCGTACTGCATCGGTCAGACCCCCATCGCGTGGAAGCCGCCGTCGACGTGGATCAGCTCCCCGGTCGTCGCGGGGAACCAGTCCGAGAGCAGCGCGAGCGTGCTGCGCGCCACCGCACTCGCGTCGGTGTTGTCCCAGCCGAGCGGCGCGCGGCCGTCCCACGCGTCCTCGAACTGACTGAAGCCGGGAATGCTCTTGGCCGCCATCGTCCGGACGGGCCCCGCCGCGACCAGGTTGACGCGGATGTGCCGCGGGCCGAGTTCGCGAGCCAGGTAGCGCGCTGTGGATTCGAGCCCCGCCTTCGCCACGCCCATCCAGTCGTAGGCCGGCCACGCCACCCGTGCGTCGAAATCGAGACCGACGATGGCGCCCCCCGCCTCGCCGAACAACGGCAGCGCGGCGACGGCCAGCGACTTCAGCGAGAACGCGGACACCTGCACCGCGGTGGCGACGTCCTCCCACGGCGCGTCGAGGAAGCCGCCGCCGAGGCACGAGGCCGGGGCGTAGCCGATCGCGTGCAGCACGCCGTCGACGCCGTCGAGGTGCTCCCGCACGCGATCGGCCAGCGTGTCGAGGTGTTCGGAGTTCGCGACGTCGAGCTCGATCACCGGCGGGGGCTCGGGCAACCTCGCCGCGACGCGCTGGACGAGCGACATGCGGCCGAATCCGGTCAGCACGATCTTGGCGCCCTCCTGCTGCGCCATCCGGGCCACCGAGAAGGCGATCGAGGCGTCGGTGATCACTCCGGTGACGAGCAGCCGCTTGCCGTCGAGCAGTCCCATGAATCAGATCCCCATCCCTAGTCCGCCGTCGACAGGCAGTACCACGCCGGACACGTACGCCGCGGCGGGCGATGCCAGGAACACCGCCGCGCCGGCGACCTCGTCGGCCGTCCCGTACCGCTTCACCGGCACGTTCGCCAGGATCTCGGCCTTGCGTGCGTCGCCGAGCTGGGCGGTCATGTCGGTGTCGATGAAGCCCGGAGCGAGCACGTTCGCCGTGATCGAGCGGCTGCCCAGCTCGCGCGCGATGGAGCGGGCCAATCCGATGAGCCCGGCCTTGCTCGCCGCGTAGTTCGCCTGGCCCGGCGCACCGACGAGCGCGACGACGGAGGATACGAAGATCATCCGGCCGCGCCGCTGCCTCAGCATGGGTCCGGCAGCCCGCTTGGCCACCCGGTAGGCGCCGGTCAGATTGGTGTCGACGACCCGCTCGAAGGACTCCTCGGCCATGCGCAGCAGCAATGTGTCGTCGGTGATGCCGGCATTGGCGACCAGGACCTCGACCGGGCCGTGCTCGGCCTCGACGGCGGTGAACGCGGCGTCGACCTCGTCCTCGCGCGTGACGTCGCAGGACACGCCGAACAACCCCTCGGCGGCTCCGCTGCCCCGGTGCGTCACGGCGACGCGGTCGCCGCCGGCCATGAAGGCCCGGGCGATCGCCAGGCCGATCCCCCGGTTGCCCCCGGTCACCAGCACCGAACGTGCGTCAGCCACGTCACGGACGGTAGTCGATGAGCAGCAGCGGTCTCGGCTGCCGCGGCTACTGCCGGGTACGGTGCCTGGATGCGCGGCATCCAGATCGATGAGTTCGGCGGACCGGAGACCCTCGTCGTCGGCGACCTGGCCGATCCGGTGCCCGCGCCCGGCGAGCAGGTGCTCGACGTCCTCGCGGCCGGCATCAACTACGCCGACACCCATCAGACCGAGGACTCCTACCTCGCCAAGCAGCGCCTGCCGCTTATCCCGGGCGGTGAGGTCGTCGTGCACGGCCCTGAAGGCAACCGCCTGCTCGGGCTGGTCGGCACCGGGGGCTATGCCCAGCGGGTCGCCGCCGATCCGCGCCGAATGTTCCCGGTGCCGGACGGGGTGTCGGACGGAGCGGCCCTCACCACGATCGTGCAGGGTGCGACTGCCTGGCACCTCCTGCGCACGAGCACGCACCTGGCTGCGGGTGAGTCCGTCGTCGTGCACGCCGGTGCGGGCGGCGTCGGGACGATCGCGATCCAGCTCGCGCAACGCTGGGGCGCCGGGCGGGTGATCGCCACGGCCTCGAGTGACGACAAGCGCCGGCTGGCGCTCGATCTCGGCGCCGACGCGGCGGTCGACTCGACGGTGGACGACGTGACCGCGGCGCTGCGCGACGCGAACGGCGGCGAGCGGGTCGACATCGTCCTCGAGATGACCGGCGGGCTGGTCTTCGACCAGAGCCTGGCGGCGCTGGCACCGCTCGGTCGCCTCGCGTTCTTCGGGATGGCGTCCAGAGTGCCGCCGACGCCGATCCAGCCGGCGCAGCTGATGGCCGGCTCCACGGCGGTCGTCGGCTTCTGGCTCGCCCATCTCCTGCAGCGACCGCACCTGCTGGCCGAGGCGGTGAACGATCTGCTGGGAATGATCGAGCGCGGCGAGATCCGGCCGGTCGTCGGTGCGACCTATCCGCTCGAGGGTGCCGCGGACGCCCACCGCGCGCTGCTGGACCGCAGCTCGGTCGGCAAGCTCGTGCTCGACCCGAACGCCTGACCGGTCGACACCGGCCAGCACCGCTCAGACCAGGCGGTTGGACCAGAGCATCGAGGCGCCGGCCGCCGCCAGGACGAACAGCAGCCCGAATGCGAGGAACCGCCAGCTGATGTCCTGGTCGCGGCTGGTGTAGCCGATCTGCGAGCCGATGTCGCGGTAGACGGATTCCAGCTCCTGAACCGATGCCGCAGTGTGGAAGGAGCCGCCGGTACTGCGCGCCAACTGGCTCAGCGCCGGTTTGTCGGCGGGCACGGGGATCGTCTCACCGCCGTAGGTCACCGTGCCACCGTCGGTGCCGAAGGCGATCGTCGACACCTGAACGCCGGCCTTGTTCGCCGCCGTAGCCGCATCGGTCACGCTGCGGCCCTTGTTGGATGCCCCGTCGCTCAGCAGCACGATCCTGGCCGGAGGCGGCTTCTCCCCCTTGCTCGTCGTCGCCTGCGAGAAGACGTTGACGGCGTCGAGCGAGGTGAACACCGCCTCGCCGATCGCTGTCGACTCCTGCAGTTGCAGTCCGTCGATCGCCGCTTTCACCGCGTCGCGGTCGAGGGACGGCGGAACCAGCACGCTGGCGTTGCCGCCGAAGGAGACCAGGCCGAGATTGATCCGTGACGGCAGCAGGCCGACGAACGTCTTGGCCGCGGTCTGTGCAGCCTGCAGCCGGGTCGGCAGCACGTCGGTGGCCTGCATCGACAACGACACGTCGATCGCCATCATCACCGTGGCGCGGTCGCGGGGGACGCGGACCTCGGTGGCCGGACGAGCGACACCGACCGACAGCACGATTAGGCCAACGAGCAGCAGCGCGAACGTCAGGTGCCGACGCCACCCCGGGCGGCGGGGCGCCACGCTGCTGAGCAACTCCAGGTTGCTGAAGCGGGCGACGTACTTCGTGCGCCGCAGCTGCACCAGGACGTAACCGATCGCGAGCGCCGCAACGGGGATGAGGGCGAGCAGCCACCCCGGCGACAGGAAATGCATCAGCGGACCCCCGCCCCTACGGCACCGACGACCATCCGCCGGCGCGCGACCACGAATCGGACGACATCGTTGAGCCAGTCCCGATCGGTACGCAGCTGCAGGTGTGCGGCACCCGCGTGCCGCAGGGACGTGGCGATCGCGGCGCGCTGGGCGGCTGCCGCCTCGGCATAATCGCGGCGCACCTTGGCGTCGGACGTCTGCACCTCGATCTGGCGGCCGGTCTCGGGGTCGGCGAAGGTGACCAGACCGGCGGCGGGCAGTTCGAGCTCGCGCGGGTCCACGACCTCGATCCCGAGCAGCTGGTGGCGGGCGGACAGCGCACGCAGCGGCCGTTCCCAGTCGAAGGAGCCACTCGTCGAGCCACTCGCGAGAAAGTCCGATACGGCGGCGACCATTCCGCGCCGGCGCTGCGGCCGGCGCAGCGACTCCAGCATCTCGGCGAGCACCGGTCCGTTCGCAGAGTCCGCGCGCGGCGTCGCCGCGATGCGGCGCATCAGATAGCGGCCGTGAGCCACCCCGGACAGGGCGGGGATCCGCTGTACCCCCTGGCCGTTGCCGACGAGCGCGCCGATCCGGTTGCCTCCCCGGACGGTCAGGTGCACGATCGCCGTGATTGCCGCGAGCACCAGTTCGCGCTTCTCGGTCAGCGCCGTGCCGAAGTCGACGCTCGGCGAGAGGTCGACGACGAGCCAGGTCTCGAGTTCCCGGTCGGCGATGGTCTGCCGCACGTGCGGCGAGGTTGTGCGTGCCGTCACCGGCCAGTCCATGCGCCGTACATCGTCACCGGCGACGTAGGGCCGCGACTCCCCTGCCTCCGACCCTGGACCCGGGACCAGTCCGGTGTAGTTGCCCTGCAGCAAGCCGTCGAGGCGATTGCGCACGGTCAGCTCGAGCCGCCGCAGCAGCGGCTCGGCCGACGCGAGGTCGAGCGTGGGCAGGGTCATGCCGAGCGCTCACTCCACGGCTGCTGCTGCGGCTGCTGCGCAGGACCGCCGAACGCCACGCCCACCTCCCAACCACCGGCGCGCTGGCGCGGTGCCACCTGCGGAAGCGGGATGGTCTGCAGAATCCGCCGGACCGCGTGAGTCGCGGGCACGCCGTCGGCGACCGCGTCGTAGCTGAGCACCATGCGGTGAGCGAGGACGTCCACCGCGACGTCGAGGACATCTTGCGGGAGCACGTAGTCACGGCCACGCAACAGTGCGAGCGCGCGACCAGCGGCGATGAGGCCGAGGCTGGCGCGCGGACTCGCACCGTAGGAGATCCACTGCGCGACGTCCGGCATGCCGTGCTGGGCCGGGGCCCGGGTGGCGACGACCACCCGCACGACGTAGTCGACGATCGCGTGGTGCACGAACACCCGCGCCGCGGTGTACTGCAAGCGCTGCACCTCCGCGGTGTCGATCACGGTGTTGGCCACGGGCGGCTCGACGCCCATCCGGTAGACGATCTCGCGCTCCTCGGCGGCGGATGGGTAGTCGATGGACACCTTCATGAGGAAGCGGTCCCGCTGCGCCTCGGGCAGCGGGTACACGCCCTCGGACTCGATCGGGTTCTGCGTGGCCAGCACGAGGAAAGGTCGCGGCACGTCGAAGCGCACGCCGCCGATCGTCACGTGGCCCTCGGCCATCACCTCGAGCAGCGCGGACTGCACCTTGGCCGGCGCCCGGTTGATCTCGTCGGCAAGGACGAAGTTGGCCATGATCGGGCCGAGTTCGGTGTCGAAGCGTTCGGACCCGGGCCGGTAGATGCGGGTACCGACGATGTCGGAGGGCACCAGATCCGGCGTGAACTGCAGGCGGGAGAAGCTGCCGGACACCGTGCGTGCCAGGGTCTCGACCGCGAGGGTCTTCGCCACGCCCGGCACGCCTTCGAGCAGGCAGTGGCCTTGCGCCAGCACGCTGACGAGCAGGCGTTCGACGAGCCGCTCCTGGCCGACGATCACCCGCTTGACCTCGAACATCAACCGCTCGAGCGCGCCGGCGTCGGCCGCCGGGGTGTGGGGAGGAACTGCGGTCACCGGTCGTCTCCTCGGCTGGCTGCACTAGGCGGGGCTGGCGAGTGCTGAATTCGTAGGATCGACCAACCGTACGTGACGTCGCTGTACGGTGCCTGGGTGTTCGTGACGAGTCCTGCCGACGCGGAACTGCGGTGCTCGGCGAAGGGATGCCGGGCCGCAGCCACGGAAGACCTCAGCTGGCGCAACCCCCGCCTGCACGACACCGCGCGGACGAAGCACTGGCTTGCGTGCGCGGATCACGGCGACCGGCTCGCCGACTTCCTCTCCGCCCGGGGATTCCTGCTCGGCCGGCAACCCGTCGGCAACCCGGACGCGAGCTAGCCGCCGATCGCCGACATCGTGCGGTCGGGCTGGACGAAGCCCGCCGAGCCGATGCCGTGCCCTGCCTGCTTGCCCGTCACCGCGGACGCGATGATCCCGGCCAACTCCGCGTCGGTGGCACCTGCTCGAAGCGGCTGCCGCAGATCCGTCTCGCCGGTCGCGAAGAGGCATGTGCGCAGCTGGCCGTCCGCGGTGAGCCGCAACCGGTCGCAGTCGCGGCAGAACGGACGGGTGACCGAAGCGATGATGCCGAGCCGGCCTGGTCGCCGGGCCCAGCCTTCCCGCTCGGGGCCATCGAGGACTTCGAACTGCTCGGCCGGCGCCGATCCGCGGGCGCCGACCGGCGCGACTTGGTACTGCCGCCCGATCAGCTCCAGTACCTCGTCGGCCGTGACCATGTCCGCACGGGACCAGGCGTGGTCGGCGTCCAGCGGCATGTGCTCGATGAAGCGCATCTCGTGGCCGGACCGCAGCGCCCAGTCGAGCAACTGCGGGGCCTCCTGCAGATTGCTGTCGCGCACGAGCACCGCGTTGATCTTGACCGGGCTCAGCCCCGCGGCATCGGCCGCGGCGATACCGGTGAGCACGTCGGCGAGCCGGTCGCGCCGGGTGAGCTGGCGGAAGCGAGCCGGGTCGAGGGTGTCCAGCGACGCGTTGAGCCGGTCCAGTCCGGCGGCAGCCAGGTCGCCCGCCATGCCGGCGAGCGTCACCGCGTTCGTCGTCAACGACAGTTCGGGCCGGGGGGCGAGGGCCGCCAGCCGTCGCACGACGTCCACGAGCGTCGGGTGGACCAGTGGTTCGCCACCGGTGAGCCGGATGCTGCGTACGCCCGAACGGACGAACACCGCCGCCAGGCGCACGATCTCGTCGTCGGACAGGCGCGCGGCCCTGGGCAACCAGGCGAGACCCTCGGCGGGCATGCAGTACGTGCACCGCAGCGAGCACTTGTCCGTCAACGAGATGCGCAGGTCGGTCGCAACGCGCCCGAAGCGGTCGACCAGAGGCGGGAGGTCGTCCGGCACGGGCAGCGAGCGCACGGGTTCACGGTAGCCCGTGGACGGCCGGCGGATCAGGTCAGCGGACGGGTGGCGCCGAAGTAGTCGTAGGACACCTGATCCCACGGGGTGATCCGCACGATGTCACCGCTCTGCGGCGCCTGGATCACGTTGCCGTTGCCGATGTACATGGCGACATGGTGCAGGCCGCCGACCGCGCCGGGACTGCCCCAGAACAGCAGGTCGCCGGGCAGGAACTGGCCGGGCGAGGGATGGTACGAGCCGGCCTGCCAGTACTGCGTGTCGGCGAAGTGCGCGAGAGCGATGTAGGGAGCCCAGCCGTTGAGGACCAGTCCCGAGCAGTCGAAGCCCACGACGCCACACGCAGCGATCGGATCGGTGCAGCCGCCGGTGGTGGGCCCGCTCGCGTTGCCGCCCGCCCAGATGTAGGGCATGCCCAGCCAGCGCATCGCGCGGTTGACCGCGGTCTGCCCCTTGGCGGCCGTCCACGAGCCACCGGTCGGAGCCGGGGCGGGCGGGTAGTAGACCCCGCCCCCGCCGTTGCTGGCCTGCTGTTGCTGCTGCCGCAGCGCTGCCGCGCGGGCCGCGGCCTCCTGCCGCAGCCGCGCCTGACGCGCTGCCTCGGCGATGCGCGCCTGCTCGGCCTGGTAGGCGAGGAACTGCTTGCGCTGGTTGTTCAGCGTGGCGAGCCGAAGCTGAGCCGTCTGCAACGAACTCTGGGTCTGCGACAGCGTGCCCTGCAGCGCGGCCTCCTGCGCCTTTGCCGCGGCGACGGCCGCGATCGCGTCGTCCTTGGCCTTCGCCGCGGCGGTCGTGGCGTCCGTCTGCACCTGCACCGCCCTGCGCGACTCGCTCTCGGCGTTCGACTTGGCCACGGTCGCCTTCTGCATCGCTCCGATGGCGTCGAGCTGGTGGCTCGCCTGATAGGTCTGCAACGTGCTCTGCTGCAGCAGGACGTTCGGGTCCGATGCCGTGAGCAGAGCGCCGGTCGTGCCGTTCACGTTGCCGCTGATGTACGTCGCCTGCAGGTACTGGTCGAACTCCCGCTGAGCCTCGTCGACCGCCTGCTGCGCCGCCTGCACCTTCGCCTTCGCGGCGGTGGCGGCGTCCTTCGCGTCCGCGAGCTTCTGCAGCGCGTACGCGAGCTTCTGCTCCGCGTACTCCTGCTGAGCCTTGAGCAGGTTCAACCGGGACTGCATCTGCGCGACCTGCGCGCTGAGGCGGCCGACGGAATCCGCGAGCTTCGCCTTCTCGCTCTGCGCAGCGCTGATCTGGCCGTCGGACGGGTTCACCGGTGGAGCGGCGACCGCGGCGCCCGTCGAGCTGCTCACCGCAGCGACGATGCCAGCGACGGTCACCAGACTCGCGACGGTTGCGATGAGCCGAACAGCGAGGCGGCTGCGGAGCACGACGGGCTCCCTTCCGGCGGGCGCAAGATCATTGACAGGCGAACAACAGAGTGCCATCCGAACCCCAACAATGCCAGCAGCCCCAGCAGAAACTTTCGCACCACAAGTCACAAACCGGGCATCACGGCCCTGTTCCGCCCCGGAATATGGCCTCGAGTGTCGATCGGCGCGGGCTGGGGTTGTCCGCTCCGGAGCCCGTCGACGCCAGTTCCAGGCGGCCAATACGGTGGGGTGGACGAGGGCGCACGCCCGCTGAGGTCGCGGCCTGCAGTGGTATCTTGACGTCAAGAGATCTGTACCTTGCGATAAGGAGTTCGTGGTGGCAGCAGAGAGCAGGAACAGCTTCGGGGCTCGGGCGCAGCTGGCGGTCGGGGACACCACCTACGACTATTTCCGGATCGGAGCGGTCGAGGGAAGCGCGCGGCTGCCCTTCAGCCTCAAGGTGCTGCTCGAGAACCTGCTGCGCACCGAGGACGGCAAGAACGTCACCGAGGCGCAGATCCGGGCGCTTGCGGGCTGGCGGGCCGACGCCGAGCCCGATACCGAGATCCAGTTCACGCCCGCTCGGGTCGTGATGCAGGACTTCACCGGGGTGCCGGCGGTGGTCGACCTCGCGACAATGCGCGAGGCCGTCGTCGAACTCGGCGGGGATGCCACGCGGATCAATCCGCTGGCCCCTGCCGAGCTGGTCATCGACCACTCGGTGATCGCCGACCTGTTCGGCACACCCGACGCATTCGCCCGCAACGTCGAGCTCGAGTACGAACGCAACAAGGAGCGCTATCAGTTCCTGCGCTGGGGGCAGACCGCATTCGACCAGTTCAAGGTCGTCCCGCCGGGGACCGGCATCGTGCACCAGGTCAACATCGAGTACCTCGCCCGAGTCGTCTTCGCGCGAGATGGCCTGCTCTACCCCGACACGCTCGTGGGCACCGACTCGCACACGACGATGGTCAACGGCCTGGGCGTACTTGGCTGGGGCGTCGGCGGCATCGAGGCGGAGGCCGCCATGCTCGGTCAGCCCGTCAGCATGCTGATCCCCCGCGTCGTCGGCTTCAAACTCACCGGGGAGCTGCCCGACGGCTCCACCGCGACCGACCTCGTCCTGGTGATCACCGAGATGCTGCGCAAGCACGGTGTGGTCGGCAAGTTCGTCGAGTTCTACGGTCCGGGCGTCGGGGCGGTGCCGCTGGCCAACCGCGCCACGATCGGCAACATGAGCCCCGAGTACGGGTCGACGTGCGCGATCTTCCCGATCGACGACGAGACCCTGCGGTACCTGCGCTTCACCGGTC